>CAYLXS010000009.1:0-25772 GCA_964387765.1 uncultured Syntrophaceae bacterium | reverse complement strand
ACATCCGCATTCCCCTGAAAAATTCGGACTGCTCGATCACCTCTTTTCTCAGGTTGAGACTGAGGATATCCCAGAGTGTCAGCAGGCGTGTCGATGACAAAAGTATCGGGGTAATCAAAATATCGTTCATGAATGCCACCAGCATGACGATGGCCGAAAGGATCCCGAAATGGATGATGGCTACAAAATTAGAAACGGACAGGACGATAAAACCCAGCGCAAGGGCTATAGAGGTTGAAAAAACCGGCTGCAGTTCCGTCTTGAGGCAAACCCGAAGGGCCTGCTCCTGGTCCTTTGCCTTGTGCATTTCCGTATTATAGCGGGTCATGAAGTGAATAGTATCATCTACTGATATACCGATAGCGATGACTGCTACCATGGCAGTCCCTACATTCAGGGGAATGGAGAAGATTCCCATAATGCCGAAATTCACAACAATGGGGATCACATTGGGAATCAGAGACAGAAAACCCGCCTTTATATTGAGAAACATTACAGACATGATAATAAAAATGATAAAAAGGAGCAGGGCGATGGACTTAACCTGCCCTTCGGCTATGGAATCGGCGGCATTGAGGGTCAGAATGCTGTTACCGGTAAGTTCATATTTAAAATGCGGATTCAGTTTTGAATCGATAAACGCTTTTAATTCTACGATAGCCTTTTTCTGCTGGTGAGAAGAGTTCAGATTATGGCGGACCATGATGTTCAGCTCGCTGAAATCCGGTGTCACATATCGTTCCAGCGCATCATCTTCAACAAAGAGAAGATATTGGGATATTTTTTCCGCGGTCGACGGAAGCGTATACGAGGTCTGATCCCCACCGCTCATTTCCCGATGAATCAGTTTGATCATATCCACCAGAGACACGGAAAGATCAAACTCACTTTTTTCCTTTATAAATTCCTGAATTACAGCGATCTCGGCCAGGTTTTTCGGGTCTTTGAATAATCCCTCGTACCCACCCTCGATTCGGATAAAAAAGGTCTGAGCACCGGGCAGTTCCTGACTCATTTCGCTGATTCGTTGAACAACAGAGGAGTCCTTTTTGAAAAGCCCCACGATATCATTATCGAGTCTTACATTGACGCTGAATGCACCGATAACGGCGGACAGTCCCAGGACGATCCAGAGAACTGTTCGTTTCCTGGTACTGACCAGATACGCTATCTTGTCGGCCATGCGGACGAAAAGCAGGGAATGTAGTGATGTTTCCCGGGGCGTTTTTACCGGCCCGAAAAATCTCAGGTAAACAGGTGTTGCAAGGCATGTAACGACCGGATTTACAAAAAGCCCAAAGGAGGCTGCCATACCGAACTGCCTGAGGATTGTGATGTTATTGATGCAGATGGATAAAAACCCGAGAAAGGTGGTGAGGGAGGTAACCAGAACCACGGTTCCCATTTTGGAAATCATAAAGTGGATCGCCAGGTTCCTGTTGCCTTTCAGTTTCACTCCTTCAAAATACTCGGAGAGCAGGTGAATGTCCTCCGTGGAGCCTATTACAATGATCAGCGACGGAACGATGATGGTAAGGATATTGACAGGGATTTGAACAATGCTCATGAATCCTGCCGTCAGCAGTACACTTATACCGGCTGTAAGCATGGGCAGGACCGCACCACTCATGGATCGGGTAGTCAACATCAGCGCAAGGAAGAGGACGAGGACTGAAAGAGGGATCAGTCTTTTCATATCCAGGTTCATCATATCTGAGATCTGTGTTCGCAGATACGGGTTGCCGATCTGGTAGATGATACTGAAATCGCCTTTCATCGGCTCGATCAGCCGGGCTACGGATTCGGCCAGATCCCGGTAAAACCCGGGGTTATTCTCTTCCGGCTCGATGAAAAGATTAATCGATGTCGCCTGCCCATCCCTGGAGACCAGATTGTCGGCAATCAGCGGATTCCGCAGGGCATCTTCGAGTATCCGGCGGGCTTCGTCTACCGATTCAGGAATTGAATCGATCAGCGGACTGCTGCTGAGCATACCGTTCTCATTTTTGAAATTTGTTACCGAGAACAGACTTTCGACCGTGGTCACCCCGGGCAGCTCTTCCAGGGCCAGTACCAGTGTTTCGAGTTTTTCAAGCTTTTCCGGTGTAAACAGATCCCTGTCGCGGACAAAGACGATGCTGATCTGATCCGATCCGAACGTTTCACGGGTATTCTGGTAAACCAGACGAGCGGGATCGTTTTCCACCATGAGTCCCTCCATGGAGGGATCCTGCTTGAGATTCGGAAGTTGAAAAGCGGCAAACAGACATGCTGCCGACAAAAGAAGGATAACGAGCCATGGATGATCGTAACCAAACTGCAGTATTTTACGCATTATCAAATTCCTGGACAGCGACATTGCCGGTTCCTGGCAACGATTTGCAATTTCGCAACAGGTTCAGGCAAAAAATATGTCCTGTATGAGTGACAGTAAGGTTTTCAGTAAAGCAAGCCCTGTGCAGGCCGGGTCTTCTCTTACTGAAGGTATTTCCCGGAAAGAACGAAACCTTCCGTGAATGTAGAGTCTTCCAAAACAATATCCGTTTTCCGGTTTTTGATCCCCATGAGGGTTTTGTGGTTTTTCTTATGCCTGACAATCAGGGCTTTTTTCGCGGTCCAGGCATCCCCGTCAAGTTCTTCAAGATCGTGGTTCGTCTGGGTTTTAAGCAATTTTCCCCTTCGGTTGTAAAAGTCGATCTTTACCGCGAAGAGAATATCTTTTCGCACAAAGACCACCCGCTTTGAGTATCCGCTTACCTTTGCTTTTTCCTCAGTTCCGGGTGCAATTTCGATCACATAGCACGCATTACCGTCCAGCGTTTCCTCCCCGGTGAGGGTGTAAGTATACTCGTCTATTACATCGGGCATAAGGTCTTCATAGGTCAGGTCTGTGCCCATGAAATAGCTCTTCAGACCGTTGCTTGCCATGCGCTGGAGCTTTTTCCGCCCCGGCAGGTAAAGCCATTGTTTGCTCCGCCCGCCATCGAGTTCCCAGGTCAACAAGGCGGTACCCGCAACATCCTTTGGCTCCCTGAATACGATCAGGCTTCGTTTTAATCCGTTTTCAAATTCTTTGACATACCGTTTGAGAATCCGCTTTTTCTTGTTTCCTTTCTTGTCAATAATCAGCATGATGACATCTGCTGTATCGTTTTTGACATCATGCCTTTCTTTAACAAGCTCCATAATACGGCGGCCTGTCATATCCTCGGCAAAAGTTCCGGCTGGAACCAGAAATGCCAGAATTGTAAGGCAAACGATCATTTTTTTCATGTCAACTCCTCATTTTCAGGATATTAGAATCAGGAACCAACCCCGACATTTCAGAACTTAGTCCGGATGGGATCCGGTGCCACGGTCATGATAACAGACCAACTCCGGTGAGGAAGTATAAGAAAAACGGCATCGTGTGTCAATGGAATAAAGACCGGCGAATCACGTCATTTTACAGTCCAAATCCCAGCAGATCCATTACCCTGAGTTCTTCTCTGTATTGGGGGCAAAAATTATTGATATTCTCGACGCTGGCCCTCCTCTCCCCTCTGTCATTCCGGCAAAAGCCGGAATCCAGCTCCGTTGCAGGACTGACATACACAACACCAACTTCAGGTTTCTCAAATTCTCCGAAATATTTCTTGCAGATTTTCAATTAAATATCCTGTCTCCTTTTACTCTTTTTAGTACCGATTTAAATAATGATTCAAGACCCTTTTACATAATCGGCAACGACGATTTCAATGCTATCTGATTTTACAGCCGGTCTTAAAACGGATCGAATTGAATCGATATCCAGAGGCGACTTTATGTATCTTACATAAGACTGATATCCTGAAATTATATGATTAAACACATTTTCAGGAAGCGGTTGACCACCGGTGGTTATGGCGCAGCCATTATACAGCACCAATACTTTAAGCGGAATATTGCGACTGACCGCCTCGATTAATCCCATGTGACCGGCAGCGACAAAAGAATAATCTCCGGTTATCGCCCAAACGCTCCGCCTGCCCGCCAGATGCGCACCTGTTGCCAGCGGCAGACTGCCACCATAGTAGGTGGTGGCATCGATGCAGTTAAACGGTGGAAAAGCAAACAGCGATGAAATACCGGTGTCTCCGCTTATAAAATCTATTTCTTTTCGCATCTCGCGGAAAACCTGAAATATCGGCATATAATCATGAGCCGGCTTTTGCCATTTCGGCGGAAGGTCATCAGGAATATGCAATGGAGCCGGTCGCTTTACCTATCGCCAGTCTCTTCCTGTCAGTTTTGCCTGCAAAACCTGAAACTGATAACCTACCAGTGGCGGGCAAAGGACATGACATAAAGGATCCCGGCGATAGGAAATTTGCGGCACAGTTGAACTAAGTGTATGCTTTTTCACCTCTTTATCCAGCATATTGGAATCGACTAATATCGCAACCGGCAATTGGAGCTGCTCAGACCAGCTAAAGCAATCCTGGACATCCTGATAAATTGTCTCATTTCCAGGAATTTTAAAAGGGATACCGGTTCCTTTAACAAAATCGTTACAATCGAAAATACTGTCGGAATGCCTGCCTTTTTTATCATAGGTTACAATTATTACAACCCCGGCGGTCGTTCCGGCGGTCAAAGAATCAATCACACTGTTGGTGGCCTTCGCCATTCCGTGGGATTTTATAATGATTGCCGACCGCCGACCGTTCAGACCGGCGCCGTGGGCAATTGTATAGGCGACTTCTTCGTTATAGGAATATGGAACGCTCTCAGGGATGATTTTGTTATATTCGTCAAAAATTTTTGCTGTTCCGGTAGATGGTACGCAGAGGACAACCTCAGCGCCGGCATCATGAACAGCACAGGCGATAGATTGTTTCATGCGAATGGTCTTGCCCGATTTGTCTATTGTCTTTCCGGAAATTGGTGCTATTGCTTCAAGCTGACTACTGGATAAGGCGACCCCTGCCGTGGAAAGACCGATTATCTGCAGAAATTTTCTGCGTGACATATCATAGTACCAAAGCATCATGGACCTCCGTAATATTTTTTCAGCAGGGATCTGTAAGCATAAGGCCGGGTTTTCATAGATCAGCTCTCACTATTCACCCCATCAGTCTTTTACTTTTCCTTCTCCCTTTTCAGCACGCGAGCATAAAATCCTGACAGGTCATTTTTGAGCTTTTTGTGTGCAACCGGGTACGTATACATCATGTGCCCCGCCGGGTACGTAAAAGTATGGATGTTCTCTAAGCGCTCCCGGGGAATATCGAGATGATTGAGTGCGTAAATGGTGGCATCATGAATACATGCCAGATCAAACATGCCCATACCCACAAATACTTGAAGCAGTTCATTGTTCCGCAACGCCCGGGCAAGATTGGTCACCGTCTCGGGATATCCCATCTTCGGGTCTTCAGCCCCCTCGCTGCGAGCGCCCGAACCCCAGTCCCACAAAGGTTCCGCTTCCACATTAATCCTGTCGTACTCTGCCAGGGTTGTGAACTCGAGTTCGCCCTTCAGGTACGCATTGAATGCGGTCGCCACCGGCCCGCTGATATTATTCATCAGGGGGTCATCCTCAAAGACACTGTTAATACAGGGACCGGTCACCCTGCTGTCATAGTAGCTGACGTCTTTCCGTTCGTCCTGGAGCAGGTGGGACATGAATGTGAGCATCGGTACCCGCAGGTTGTATGACAGTATGAGATCAACGGGCATACTCGTATATTGTGACAACTGCCGTGCGATATCGCGCCTATTGACGGGAGACAGTGTATTGCCTTTCCAGAGCGCACGGGCATATCCGTCCGAACTCCATGCGCGAACCTTAGCGAGAAAGTCATCAAGGGGCATCTTTTGAAATCGCGGATCGATTTTGTGGTGATACCACGCTGCCGTCGCCATTTCGGAAATGCCAAGAATATGAGGAACGTCCAATCCAACCTGAGACATCATGGTGGCATAAGTGAGAGCCGGTGAAATAAAAATAAGTCCCGCCGGATACAATCCCATATCCTGAACATACAACGAGAGACCGGCAGTCCTGATACCTCCATAACTCTCGCCGGCAATGAAAACCGGTGACTTCCACCGTCCGTTTTCGGTAACATAATTCCTGATAAACTGGCCGACACTCTCTATGTCCTGAGCAACACCCCAGAACTTCTTAAAATCGTCTCGCGGTATAGCCTGGCTGAATCCCGTGCCGACAGGATCGATAAAGACAAGGTCGGTAAGGTCCAGCAGCGTATTCGGGTTGTCCCTCACGCCATAGGGAGGATTGGGAATGTGGATACCATCGCCCAGCGAAACCGTTCTGGGGCCAAAGGCAGCAATGTGAAGCCAGATAGAGGATGATCCGGGACCGCCGTTATAACAAAACGTGAGTGGCCTGCGAGCCTGTTTGGAAATTCCCTCTTTCACGTATGCAACATAGAAAAAGCTGGCTTTCTGTTCACCCTTCCTGTCGTAAAAAGGCATGAAGCCCGCCGTGGCGGTATAGGCAATCTTTTTCCCGTTCACCGTCACCTGGTGTTTCGTGATGGACGGTTTTTCCGGAACAGATACATACCGCGCTTTCTGCCGTTCTGCCAACGGTGGTAAAGACTGTTTGTCTGCCGATGACTGTTTTGCACCCACTGTGGTAACCGCAGCCATACAGAATATGAAAACAAAAACCAAGACCGCAAAAACTCTCGCTGATTTACGTTTTTTCATTTTATCCTGGTATGTAAAAAGTATAGCGATTTACCATCAAAATCACATAGACTTTTTAATATACCGTCCTCCTTTCGGTAGTGTGTAATATCTTGTGTAAAATTATAAAGGTGTAGAAAAAAGGCGCTTTTCCTTTAAAAAAGGGGTTACCAAAATAACCTGAATAGAAAGGAGAGGCACCCATGAAACTGAAATTCAGTGTACCGGAAATCGTAAGTTTTTTCAGGGAAATTAATGAGCAGACTGATCAGCTTTATGAAATGATCAGAGTATCGGTTGCTGCCACCCTCCAAAGATCTGTTCAAGGTGTTGGGCTACAGCCAGGGCTACATCCTCACACCAGGGACGCGCAATGATTTGCACACCGATGGGCAATTTATCCTCTGAAGTCCCAACCCTGACTGTTGCTGCCGGCCAGCCGGTCAAATTGTAAGCCATCGCGTAACTGAAACCCCGATACAGTTTATTAAACGTACCGTGAGGGATTGCTGCGTAAGCATTTACAGGAGCGATTATCAGGTCATAATCTTCGAAGAAAGAGAGACTTCGAGCACGGAACCGATCCCAGTGGTCAATCAGGCGGACAAATTTATCAGGGGAAGCGGTTTTTGTTGTCAGGTAACTGGCCAGTGAGGTTTCCTCTTCTGTTGTGCCTGCTTTTTCTAACAGCAATCGTACCGATGCGCCACTGGCCCATCTGCTAAAGAGCGCAAGAAAAATCTCGAGCGTTTCTTCGATCCCCGGTAGCTTTTTCATCTCAAACTGAATGCCTGCAGATGATAGTTCTGCTACTGTTTTATTGACAGCATCGATAATTTCGGGAATAGGTGTTTGAATTCCGTTATCAGTATAAAACGTTCCGCGTAATTTGGATAATATGACGGTTTTAGGATCGTTAAGAGGCACAGGTGCAATGAAGGGATCAAGATTATCCGGTCCGGCTATGAGTGGCAGAATAAGCATTAAATCTTCCACATAACGGGTGAGCGGCCCAACCTGCATAAGCCAATCCAGCAAGCCTCCCGGTGGCACGGCATGGCCGGTGCGGGGAACACGACCGGATGTGGGCTTGATCCCCGCAAGACCACAAAAATGGGCCGGGTTGCGAATACTGCCCCCGGTATCCGAACCAATATCGAATGGCGAGCCACCACTGGCGACAATCGCAGCCGAACCACCACTGCTGCCACCGGGCGTGCGATTGAGGTTGTATGGATTATTGGTTCGTCCATAGACTGGATTATCTGTTTCGTGGGTGAGTGTGAACTCTGACGTGTTTGATTTTCCCAGAAGAATGGCTCCGGCTTCTTTCAACCGCGCTACAACAGTCGCATCCCGATCCGGAACATATCCCGCCCGTCCCGGGGTTCCCCAAGTAGTAGTTACACCGGCTGTGTCAAAGGAATCCTTAATGGTCATCGGCACACCGTGCAATGGCCCTGTGGATTCACCTTGAGCCAGGACATCGTCAGCTTTTCGAGCCTGTTCCAGCGTCATATCAGCTGTCAGTTGAACAATGGCATTGAGCCTGGGATTTATATCACTGATCCGTGCAAGATACGCAGTTACGACTTCTTCTGAAGAGACATCCTTTGCTCGAATAGCTCTCGCTAATTCTGTTGCCGATGCATAGATTAAATTTTCCATGCCCTGTTCTCTCACCCTGCGTTTTTTAGGATAATTGCCTGCATTTTACGGCAGAATCACGAATCTTTATTATCGGGAGGATGGTATTTCTTATATGGAGCATAAAGAATAACGGGGTCAGCTCCAGCATCCATTATACTTTGCAGGATTACTGAACCAGACCCCAATTGTTTAACGTCCGATGACAAGTTTAAGCGGATCAACCTCATCACGAAGTATGCGGAGCTCTTCATCAGTAGGCGGAGATGTTTCGATTATCCTGGGCGCCTTGAGGAGCTCAAATCCGCAGTTATCAGTAACATCCTTTTCTGAATAACCGTGATTAATGGAAATAATCCTCATGCGCTTGGATTCGGGTTCAAAATCCATCACTGCCATGTTCGTTATTATCTTGTAGGGACCAGAGTTAAGCGGCAGGCCGGATTTTGCTCTCGAATCACCACCTTCGAGCCAGCCTGGAGTGGTAATATATGAAACTTTCTCCACAAACCTCCTCGCGTCCTGGGGCGTCATTACCATCATCCTCCAGGCGAAGGACCCAAAATCGTTCGCCCCGCCGCTTCCCGGAAACCTCACCTTCGGTTTCTGGTGGTTATCGCCGATGCGAGTCGAGTTCAGATTCCCGTACATATCTATCTGGGCGCCGCCCAGAAATGTGTAGTCGAGCATGCCGCGGCACGCGGTTTCCATAATCTCACACATTCCACTGGCCATGACGGCCTTCCAGGTAGTTCTCGAATCACCCACGGAAATGGGCATCTCGGGAAGCAGAGGCGCTATGCCACCCGCCTCAAACATAATCGTCAGATTGGGTGAGCCGGTTTTCTGTGCAAGCATCGCAGTGGCACAGGGTGCTCCAGTGCCGACACCAACCGTTGAACCGTCTTCAAGCTCCCGGGCAGCGATGCATATCATCATTTCCATTGCATTATAGTCAGCCATTAGCGTTATTTCCTCCTTCGCGCATTAAACATTTGTTACTCTGCATGGTTATTAACCATGAGTTCCTTTGCCCTGAGTTCCCACATTCTCTCAATGCCTCCATTCTTTCGAATGTAATCAAAGTGGGTTTTACAACTGTAGATATTCTTCTCCAGAAACTTCTCAAAGGCCTCGACGTCCTTTTCCGTCTCCAGCCATTCTCTGAGATGTTCCTCATCTGAAAAGTACTCATAGGGCATGTTGCCGGGATAACTTCCGAAGGGAACTTCGCAAACTGCATCCGCGAGGTAGAAGGGAATCGATGTATAGGTAGGTTCATTTCGGAATGTTTCCGTCGAGACAATCCTTTCCGTCGTTATTATGAGATGCTTTGATGCCCTGGCCAGGTCAAGGTCGGAAATCGTGATCCCCCTGATCCTGCTGTTGCCATAAACATCTGCCTCATGAACGTGTATGACTGAGACATCGGGATACAGCGCAGGCATGAGCACATAATACTGATCGGTGAAGGGACATTTGATCTTTTTTGCGCCACTGTATTTGAATGTGTCTGTACCCATAATATTTCTTACGGGCACAAAAGATACGCCCATAGTGGCGGCCTTAAGGCGGGCAGAGAGGCAGTAATTTGTCCATTCGGTGACTTCAACTTCCCCGCTTTCCATATACTTCCTCGCAACCGTTGAAAGACCGCGAGCCTCAAGCCCTATTATGTAGGCAATATCCAATCGATTAAAGCACTTTCCCGCGGACAGAATCTGAAAATCGTGTGTTGAAGTATGACCGCAGAAGGCGAGTTTCTTCCTCCCCTGCCGCATTATCTCATGGCAGGCGGCAACAGAAGTCCTTATGGCTCCGAATCCGCCTATGGCAAGATAATCGTCGTCATGCACATATTTCGCGATAGCATCCTTCAGCGTCATCAACTTGTTTTCCATCTTGCGGGATTTCTTCCTGAAAAACTCCCGCGCCTTATCGGCATCGGGATCCGTAAACAGTCTTCCAATACCCTGTTCTAAAACTTCCACCCACTCTTACCTCCTTTGCATAATCTATACTGATGTACCTGTTAACATTCTTTCTGAAAACACAATCAACGCAGCGTCATTAGCACAAACAGATTCAGGAATCAAGCCCAAAAGAAACCCCCAAATCCACCGCCTAAGAAAAGATATAGATATTTACGTTGTTTGAAGGAACATTTTTTTAAATTTCAGAAAAAGCTCCGGATATTACTGTAGCCTTATGGAATCACTACTGATTGGCCATTTTTAAGCGTACTACTCCCTACAGATTACTTGCTTCTAACATACAGGCAGTTTATGCTTGACACAAAGATAGTTTCCCTATACTTCTTCCCATAAAAAGGGGGTTCTTATCAATAGCAATCAATCAACCACATCCCAAAGCCATAAAGATAGCCAAGGAAATCTATCAATCCTTTGTAGAAAAGGCAAGTGATGGCGTCTTTGTGTATCAGGATCACCATTTCTGTTATGTAAACCCCGAATTTAAAAGAGCATTAGGGTATCAAACCTCAGAACTTCTGTGTCTGGGGCTTAAAGATATCGTGCGCGCCGAGATGAGAGATATAATCGAACAGCGCTATGAGAAGCGTATCAGGGGAGAGGATATGCCACAGCGCTATGAGGTTATCTTTATAACAAAAGACAGTAAAGAGCGTATCTTTTCCCTTTCGCCCTCTGTTATTAAGTTTAATAACAAAGCAGCAACATTGAATATTGCCAGGGATATTACTGAGCGAGTGTATATTCAGCAACGGCTGGAGGCCTCGAATCGGTTTGTAACAAGCCTGATAAATAACTCCAGCGATGCTATTATTGCAACAGATATGGAAGGTAAGATATTAATATTCAATGATGCCGCTGAGAAGATCACGGGTTACAAGGCTGAGGATCTCCTGGATACCAGGATCTCTATAAGGGATTTCATGGGCCCGGGCGAGCAAAAAAGGGTATCGGCCCTTTTGAACAAAGGATCTGCCAAGGCTCCATCTAGGATCGTAGGTGAAGAGACCACACTGTGTGCCCTGGATGGTTATCTTATCCCTATTTCTTTATCAGTATCCTATATCTACAAAGATGATAATCCTGTTGCTACCGTAAGTATTTTTAGAGACCTCAGGCCAATGCGTGAGGTAGAAGAACGGCTCAGTGAGTCAGAGCAAAAATACCGCATATTAGTGGAACATACGGGTACGGCTATGATGATATTTGAAGATGATTATACTATATCACTGGCCAACCATCAGGCCGAGCTACTGACAGGTTATTCAAGACAAGAGATAGAGAATAAGATGCTCTGGCCGGACATTGTCTTTGAAGAAGATGTAGAGCGCATGAGGCTTTATCATAAGGATAGAAGGCAGATGGATCAAAGTGCGCCGTCGGAATATGAATTTCGTCTTGTTGACAAATTCGGCAACATAAAAGATGCATTTCTTACAATAGGTGTTATCCCGGGAACAAGGAAGAGTATTGCCTCAATAATGGATATAACCCAGAGAAAGCGTATGGAAGAGGAGCTGGCCCGGACAAAGAAGCTGGCAGTTCTGGGAGAGATGTCAGCACATGTTGCACATGAGGTGCGGAATCCATTACAACAGATCAAAACAGGTGTGGATTTGATTTTTATGTCTGGTAAGATTGATCAAAGACAAAAGAAGATTCTTGATGCCATAAAGAACGGTATAGAAAATCTTGAGAGCTTTGTAACCCGGGTCCTGGAGTGGACAAAATCCGGCAGGGTCAGGCTGAGAAGACATAGTATAAATAATATTATAAATGGCCTGATTTTTAACTATGAAGATAAGTTTAATGCACAGGATATCAGGGTAGATGTGAACTTTACAAGGGATGTGGATAGAATAACCATAGATGGAATACAGCTGCGGCAGGCCATAGAGAATATCATTGATAACGCCATTGATGTCATGCCAAGTGGGGGTATCTTAAAGATTACCACGCATTATCTACCCAGGTATCCCTTTAAAGGGAATACTGGCTATAATGAAGAATCTTTTACAGCAGATACATTGGAGATCCGGATCAAAGATACTGGCTGTGGGATTCCCAGGAAAGAGCTGGGAAAGGTATTACAACCATTTTTTACAACAAAGACTAAAGGTACAGGTCTTGGCTTGGCCTTGGTTCAAAAGGTTGTATCAATCCATCATGGAGAGATTGAGGTCAAAAGCGATGGTAAAAATGGGGCGGAGTTTGTTATCAGAGTTCCTATATCCCGAGAGGAGAAAAGTTAGGGGGCTTTATGGATAACAAAAAGAATATCCTGCTGGTAGATGATGAAGAGATCTTCCTGGAACAGTTAAAGGAAGCACTGAAGGCCAGCTACCCTGAGTTTACGATAGATACTGCTGAAAACGGTGTATGTGCCCTGGAAAGACTTTCAGAATCCCGTTACGATATCGTACTTACTGACATAAAGATGCCCCGTATGAACGGGATCACCCTCTTAAAAGAGATACGTAGCAGATATCCATCTACATACGTGGTAATGATCACAGCATTCGGCAATGTATCCTCCGCAGTGGAGGCCATGAAATATGGCGCATATGACTTTCTGGAAAAACCCTTTAATATGGGGACATTAGAACTCTCTCTAACAAAGATAATAAAGCAGCAGGAGATATTAGAGGAAAACATCAAACTTAAAGGGCAGGTCCAGCGACATGCTCAGGGGATGGATCAGCTTGTGGGTGCACACCCAAAGATGCAGAAGGTTTATGAGCAGATTATCACGGCAGCGGATATTGACCTCACTGTCCTTATACTGGGAGAGACAGGAACAGGAAAAGAATTAGTAGCCAGATCTATTCACTCAAGGAGCAAACGTAAAGGGAGACCTTTTGTGGTCATCAACTGTGCTGCTGTGCCGGAAAACCTCTTGGAATCCGAGTTCTTCGGACATGAAAAAGGGGCTTTTAGCGGGGCTATAAGTCAGAGGATCGGGAAGTTCGAGAAGGCTAATACAGGCTCTCTTTTTCTTGACGAGATAGGTGATATCCCTTTGGGTCTGCAATCCAAAATATTAAGGGTCTTACAGGACAACCGCATTACGCGGCTGGGGAGTAATCATGAGATAAAGCTGGACTTTCGGGTAATTTGCGCTACTAACAGCCCAATTGGAGAGATGATCAAGGAAAAGCTCTTTCGCAAAGACCTGTATTATCGTATTAGTGTCTTCCCCATCTGGGCACCTCCTCTCAGGGAGCGAACACAGGATATACCATTGCTTGTTAACCACTTTATTGCAAAATATCAAAAAAGTCTTAATCCAAATCTAAAAGGGGTATCATCAAGTGTTATGGATCAGTTGATGAATTATTCATGGCCGGGTAATGTACGTGAACTGGAAAATGTTGTGCAACGGGCCATGGTTTCTATTAATACCGATATGATTGATAAGATTCCTTTTCTTGGTACAGGCTTGGAAGATAATCTGTTTCTTCAAGACATTTCTATGGGGGGGAATAAAGGAACTGCATATAAAGATCTTAAACAATGCTTTGTTGAGCGATTTGAAGAAAAATATTTCTCGTCCCTGCTGGATAAGCACGATGGTGTCATTGCTGCAGCAGCCCGTGAGGCAGGACTGAATTATAAGACCTTTTATATGAAGTTGGGAAAGTATGGGTTATTAAAGAAAAAAAACGATAGCCATTCACAGGTTCAAGAATTGTAAATTTATTCAAGTCTGGGAGATATGTGTCTTGCAGCCTATCTTCCTATTATATACCGGTGGGGGTCCACTTCTTCCCTCAGGATTTTAAGTTCTGCTTCAGTAGGGGGCTTGGTCACAAAGACCCTAGGGGCCTGGAGTATCTCAAAGTCGCAGTTATCCTGTATATCCTTAAACATATACCCGGGATTGATGGATAGTACCCGCATGCGCTTGCTCTCGGGATCAAACTCCATCACCCCCATATTGGTGATGACCCTGTAAGGCCCTGTATCCAGAGGTAGCCCGGAGACTGCCCTGGAATCCCCTCCCTCAAGCCAGCCCGGGGTAGTAATAAAATCCAGCTTCTCTACAAAACGACGTTTATCCTGCATGGTCATTATTATCTGCTTCCAGCAGAATGAAGCAAAGTCATTAGATCCGCCACTGCCTGGAAATCTTACCTTGGGTTTGCTGTGGTCGTAACCTATCATAGTGGAGTTCAGGTTCCCGTACATGTCGATCTGAACACCCCCCAGGATGGTATAATCCACAAACCCCCTGCAGCATGTTTCCATGACATCACACATCCCGGATGCTATGACAGCATTATGAAAGGTCCTGGAATCCCCGACAGAGATGGGCATTTCGGTCAGCTGCGGATCTATACCTCCTGACTCAAACATAATTACGAGGTGAGGAGCCAGGGTCCTCTGAGCAAGCATGGCGGCTGCACAGGGTGCCCCTGTTCCAACGCTTGCCATGTGACCATTTCCAAGCTCTCTTGAGGCCACACATATCATAAGTTCCATTATATTAAAGTCCGCCATTTTCCGCCTCCCTGTGGAGCAAGAATTCCCTCTCCCGTAGTTCATTGAGCCTGGCAATGCCCCCATTTTTTTCAATGTATTCAGCATGATCTGCACAGTCGTAGATGTTACGTTTCAAAAACTTGGCAAATTTGTTTGGATCTCTCTGTACTGTTAGCCACTGCATAAGATGATCTTCGTCTGAGAAGTACTCGTATGGCATAGTTCCAGGATATGCACCATATGGAACTTCACACACCGCATCAACAAGGTAAAACGGGATTGATGTACTGGTGGGGGCCTTTCGGATCTCCTCATTGGGGATCAAGCGCTCGGTAGTGATAATCAGGTGTTTGGATGCCCTGGCAAGATCATTATCAGAGATCGTGATCCCCTTGATCCTGGCATTTCCATAGATATCCGCCTCATGCACGTGGATTATTGATACATCAGGATACAGAGCTGGCTGTAACATTATCTTCTTGCCGGTAAATGGGCATTTTGCGATCTTGCATCCACTATACTTGAATGTGTCAGTGCCAAACATATTACGTGTAGGAACATATGGTACACCCATGGCCGCTGCCTTAAGTCTGGCAGAAAGGCTGTAGTTGGTCCATTCACAGATTTCCACCTTGCCGCTTTGGATATATTCTTTGGCACATGGGGAAAGTCCTATGGCTTCCAACCCAATAACATAGGCAATGTCAACCCTGTTAAAGACCTTTCCTGCTGAAAGAATCTGAAAATCATGTGTAGATGTATGGCCGGCAAATCCCATGTTTTTCCTGCCTTGGCGGACTATCTCATGACATGCAGCCACAGGGGTCCTGTTGGCCCCAAAACCCCCTATGGCAAGGTACTCGCCATCATGCACAAACCCCCTTATGGCCTCACTCAGGCCCATCAGCTTGTTTTCCATCGTCCGGGACTTATTACGGAAAAAACACCTTGCTTTATCCGGGTCAGGATCCGTAAACAGTCTCCCTTTCCCTTCTCCCAAGACAACCACTAATGCAACCTCCTTTTGTTTCGAGAATTATGCTACATTTTTCAGTTCATGTTTATATAAAGAGTATGTCTCATCTGGTTTTGCCACTTTAGTTTTTTGATATGATTCGTCATTTATCAACATCTTTGCATCTACGAAAATTCGTGGATCCATTTCATGCAGATTGGCCGATATCAAGGGCTTGAATTCCATTTGATCCAGGACATCCCTGTTCAGATCCAAGCCCGGGGCGATTTCAATGAGGGTTACGCCTTCCTTTCCCATTTCGAATACAGCTCTTTCCGTAACAAATAAGACCTCTTGACCTGTCTCTTTTGCATATTCCCCACTGAATGTAATCTGCTCAACATTATCTATATACTTCTTCTTTCTGCCTTCTTTTATGACGCTAAGTTTTCCGCTTTCAGCTTTCACTTGGGCACCTACGGTTAATTCTCCGACAAAGATCACCTTTTTTGCGTTTTGTGTAATATTTATAAAACCGCCGCAACCGGCCAGCCGCGTGCCAAAACGGCTGACATTCACATTTCCGTATTTATCTATTTGGGCTGCCCCCAGGAATGCTATATCCAGACCACCGCCATCGTAGAAGTCAAATTGATAGGGTTGATCGATGATGGCATCGGCATTTGCAGATGCCCCAAAGCTCATCCCTCCAGCAGGGACACCGCCCACTGGCCCGGCCTCAACTGTAAGTGTCATTAGATCGCTAATCTCCTCTTCGGCAGCAACTGCTGCAACACCTTCTGGCATACCAATGCCCAGATTGACAATAGCACCAGGTTTAAGCTCCATTGCAGCCCTGCGGGCAATAAACTTCCTGCTGTTAAATGGCAACGGATCTAAGTTGCCAAGCGGGGCAAACACCTCTCCTGACAATGCCGGGTCGTATTGTTCGATATATGTCTGCCAATGATTTTCTGGCTTGGCCACAACAACCGCGTCCACATAGATTCCTGGGATCTTTACATCAAACGGTTTAAATCTTCCATTGACTGAAACTCTCTGTACCTGAGCGATGACTATACCGCCGGAATTTTTGGCTGCCTGTGCCATGGATAGCATCTCAAGCGTGGCTGTTTCCCTCTCCATTGTAATATTCCCATTCAAATCTGCAGTAGTGCCTCTCACAAAGGCTACATCAATGGGGAATGCCTTATAAAACAGTTTCTCTTGTCCTGAGATCTCTATAAGTTCCACAAGGTCTTCTTTTGTACTTTCATTGACCTTTCCACCACTTTGGCGTGGATCTACAAATGTTTTGAGGCCTGTATGGGTAATAAAACCAACCCTACCACCTGCTATCTCTCTAAACAGACAAGAGATCACCCCTTGAGGGAAATTGTATGCCTCTATCTTGTTTTCTATTGCTAATTTGCCCAATTTTGGGGCCAGGTTCCAATATCCCTCGATAACCCTCTTTATCAGCCCCTCATGTGCCAGGTGATTTAGACCTCTATCCCTCCCATCACCTTGCCCTGCTGCACCGACAATAGTAAGGTTTACTGGAGAGCCTGTTTCGACAAATTTCTCTTCCAATGCAGATGTCAGATCTTCAGGATGACCGTTTCCGACGAATCCTCCAATAGCAACAGTGTCTCCATCTTTTATCAATCCTATTGCCTCTTGAACATCAATAACTTTACCTGACATATCATCCTCCATTTATAATCTTTATGAGCTCAAACAATTTATCATCTCTCCATTTTACAAAATCTTTAAAAGATCTTCCTTTCATCTCATCCTTTACGCCCTCTATCAATTTTTCTTTCATGGGTTCGGTGATATAATTCCATGTAGTGAGTTCTTCCCAGATCGCCTTGAATGTTGTGTTTCCAATACCATCAATAAAATGTCCAATCCCTCCTTTTTCTCCACCTCCAAGATGATAGATCATATGCGAGCCCATTAATGCCCATCTGAGACCCGGGCCGGCGCAGAGTGCCTTGTCCACGTCTTCTACGCTTGCAACCCCGTTTTCCACCAGATCGATTGCCTCTCGCCACAGGGCAACAGCAAGTCTGTTGCCTATAAATCCAGGGACTTCTTTTCTCACAACCACAGGGACCTTTCCGAGTTTTTCCATGAACTTAAGGGTGTTATCGACGGTTTCTTCAGATGTATCTTTCCCTGGCACTATTTCAACCAAAGGGATTAAGTGCGGTGGATTCCATGGGTGTGTGATTACACATCTATCTTTATGCGTAACTGCTTGTTGGATCTCTGTCATACATAAGCCAGAAGAACTACTCCCGATAATCACATGGGGAGGGGCATATTTGTCTATCTCTTTAAAGATGGGGTTTTTAATCTCGTAGGTCTCACCGGTACATTCCTCAACAAAATCCGCATCCCTTACCGCCTCGGATATCTCTGCTACGAAGGTTATCCTATCAATGGCCTTCTTTTTATCAGCCTCTGATAATACCCCTTTTTCTATAAAGAAGTCGAGGTTTGAGCGAACATTCTCTATACCTCTCTGCCTTGTCTCGGCCCTTCTTGAATATGCATTGACGTAGTACCCCTTTTCTGCAAACAGTGTCACCCACGCAGCGCCTATGACCCCTGTTCCTATGACAGCTACCTTTTCAATCCCATCCGCCATTGTTACTTCTCCCTCCATGGAAATCACAGCCTGATTGCCCCTGTATTTATTGAACACCTGCCGGATTTGCTAACCGCTTAATGGTAAATAGCCCTGTCCTAAGCAGCGTAGCTGAACTTTTTTGCCATCTCTACTGCATCTTCCAAGTCGAATACCTTGTCATAAGCGCCCCATGGATTAACATCAGGGTCTTCCTTGCACGTTGGGCAAAAATACTTTACGGTAAGGTTCTCGGCGCCAGATCCCCATATCTCCATCTTGCGACATTCTCTGCAAATAGCCTTTCCGCAGCCAGGACAGATGTCAACTGCCTTGTTTTTCCCGCAGATTTCACAGATTTTCTTGGTCATCTCTAAATCTTTCATAACTAGCCTCCTTCTTTTTTTATTCTACTCTCTCTATTGCGAATTCCATGCCACCATAAGAAGATTCGGCGCAAAACGGTAACTGCTTGTTTTTATTATTTATCTTTACAATAAAGCCGGCCAGCACTACGGTCTTATGACCATAATTTTATGGTGCTACCACCATAAAACAAGTAATGGGTATTAAAGAATTATTCCACCTCACTGCTATCCCAACGTTGTAATTGAAAAGTGCTATAACAATATAAAATCAAACATTATTTAGCTAAAAATGTCATTAACCGACTTCAGGGTTTTTCGTGGAGAGAAAACTTCATTTTTTTCATTGATATATCCCAAATCTTGTGCTACCAACCCTTTGGGAAGGGTGGTTCCTTAAATTTCTAAGCCCTAAATTGAATTTGAGGAGGTGATAAATTAAAATCATATGAAAAGCGTATAATGTATATTTATTTTTATTTTTTCGGTGGCACGATGTTTTTGTCGTCTAATAACTTCTTACTTACTTTTGATTCACATGGGAGGGGAAAATGTTAGCTGCAACAGGTAGATTTTTTGCGGATAGGTTTAGAAGGTGGATTCCAGACTCCTTCATTTTCGCCATATTGCTGACCTTTTTAGCGGCAATTCTGGCAATGGTGTTTGCAGATGCGGGACCTTTTAAGGTTGTGCAATCCTGGTATAAGGGATTCTGGATTCTCCTGGCATTCGGCATGCAAATGGTATTAATTCTGGTAACCGGATACGCAATTGCCATATCACCGCCGGCCGAGAAATTTCTTGATTGGCTTGCTACCAAGGTAAAGAGTCCGGTTGCTGTGTATGGTGTGGTTACATTTGTGGGTTGTATTTTCTCTCTGATCAGTTGGGGATGGATAGTCTTGACCGCTGTTCTTGCACGAGAGCTGGCCAAAAGGGTTAAAAAAGTTGATTATCGACTTGTTGCTGCATGTGTATACGTGTCTTTTCTGCCATGGGAAGGCGGTCTTTCCGGTACTGTTGCCCTTGTTCTCAATACACCGGGGAACTTTCTCATCAAGACAAAGGTGCTAAGTGAGACGATACCGACAACGATGACACTGCTCAGTCCCATGAACATTGTCATCGCATTGGGTCTTCTTCTAGCTCTCCCTGCGTTAATGATCATGATGAGACCCTCGGATGAGCATATAGTGGAATATAACGATATGGTAGACGAAGAGCACAAGGCGATGAAACCGATGACCGTGGCGGAAGAAGCAGAATCACTGAAACTTGGCAAACCGAATCTGTCTGATGCGCTGAATCATAGCGTTACTATTCTGGTTATTATCTGCTTAGGCGCTCTCTGGTTCCTGGGGCATCACTTCTATACAAAGGGATTCGATGTCAACCTGAATATTATGAATTTCCTTTTCATCACGTTCGGCATGCTCTTTCACAAAACCCCGGCTCGTTATCTTGTTGCCATGAAAAGGTCCTGTGGCAATGTTTCTGGTATCGTTCTGCAGTTTCCGTTCTACGCGGGGATAATGGGTATCATGATCTATACGGGTCTTGGGAACGCCATTGCTCTGTGGATTGCGGGTGCCGCAACGGTGGGATCATACCCGATCATCGCCTTCTTGATCGGAGGAATAGTGAATATATTTGTTCCCTCAGGAGGTGGAGAGTGGGCAGTTGTCGGTCCGACTATCGTCCAGGCAGCCACGACTCTTGGAGCGAGTATGCCTGTCGATCAGCTTACATCGTATGTCGCAAGATGCAGTATGGCCGTGGCCTACGGTGATGCATGGACGAACATGATTCAGCCCTTCTGGACACTGGCGTTCTTCCCGGTCATTGCTGCCGGAACTAAGATGCAGGCGAGAGACATTATGGGGTACACATTTGTCGCACTTGTCGCATCGTTCTTCATTTTCGCCATATGTATCACGTGGGTGCCGATGTAATGTTTTAACGAGCGCTTAATAGATGGGGTCTGTTCTGTGAACAGGCCCCATTATTTTAAAACTATCTGTCAAAGGAATATTGATAAGGAGAACTTGATTTATGAAAAGCAAGATTATTATCACGGCGGCACTGACCGGGAGCATTCATACTCCCACAATGTCACCCTATGTGCCACAGACGCCTCAGCAGATTGCCGATGAGGCGGTTCGAAGTTATGAGGCTGGAGCGGCGGTCTGTCATATACACGCCAGAGATCCCGAAACCGGTATGCCCGTCTCGAAAATGGAACTTTATGAGGAGATACTGGATAGTATAAAGAGCAGATGTGATGTTGTTGTTTGTATAACGACCGGTGGGGGATTAGGTATGACTCCGGAGCAACGGGTCGAACCTGTAACCCGCTTTAAACCGGAGCTTGCGTCTTTTAATGCCGGGTCTATAAACTTTGCCCTTTTCCCCGCTCTCGACAAATTCAAGGAATTCAAGTTTGACTGGGAGCCGCAATATCTCGCCATGACTGAGGATTTTATCTTTCCAAATACCTTCAAATCGATGAAAGAGTTCAGCATCACATTCAGTGAAAATGGGGCCAAGCCTGAATTTGAGGTTTACGATTCCGCCATGATCAATAATATAGCCTTTATGATTGAGAGGGGATATCCCATTAAGAAGCCCGTTTACATCCAGTTTGTCATGGGCGTCCTGGGCGGGATTACTCCGGGTCCTGAAAACCTGTTGTTTCTGGTTAATTACGCAAAGCGATTAATCGGCGATTTTGAATTTTCCGTTTGTGGCGTCGGGCGGAATCAATTTCCCATGTGTACACAGTCCCTGCTTCTTGGCGGTAATGTCCGTGTCGGCCTGGAAGACAACCTCTACCTGGATAAGGGGAAGCTGGCAAAGAGCAGCGCCGAGCAGGTAGAAAAAATTGCGCGGATTGCCGGAGAACTCGGCATAGAACCAGCTACGCCCGATGAGGCAAGAGAGATTCTTGAGTTAAAAGGATTGGATAAGGTAAATTTTTAGTGATTGTTCGTAAAACGCGGTGGCGGTAATGATCATGGGGTCAGGTCTTGCGTTTTGCCTCTTTTGATATGAGAACAATTTGAGGCAACCACGAAAAGGCAAAACGCAAGACCTGACCCCACCCCGCATTTTATTCGCCCAGATGCTAAATTGGGTGCCTCGTCATGAATTGACACGATAACCGACAGAAATGATTGCATCCAGATTATAGTATTCAATATTACGGGTTATCTTTCTGTCACCTTCAATTTGAGCTGTTGCAAATTTTGCAACAGTTGACTCTCTTGATAACTCCCCTGTTCTGAATACATTAGAAATATGCCGCGAAACAACCGACTTATTTCTTTGAAACAATCCTGCCATTTGATTGAGATTTAACCAAACTGTTTCTTTAATTAATTTAACCTCCAAAGACGCCTGCCCGTCTTCCGCCTGATATATGACTATCTCACCTGTATTTATCTGTTTATTCATATCTCAGTTTTTCCTTTTTCAACCGTCTTTTCCTAACCAGAACAACCTTGGTCATTTTGAAAAGCCCACCGAAGGCGGACACCATGGCAATCTGCCCTACCCCACAACCCAAACCCCAGCAGATCCATCACGCCCAGTTCTTCTCTGCACTGAGGGCAGAGATCATTGATATCTTCGACGCCAATGTCTGTCTTCCATCTGTTATTCTCGTACCCTCCTCTGTCATTCCCGCGATCCTCTTTGTCATTCCCGCGAAAGCGGGAATCCAGACAATCCGTCAGCTCCATTACCAGACTGACATCCACAACATCAACCTCAGATTCCTTAAATTCCCGAAAACATCTCTTGCAGATTTTCACGTGAGTCGTCCCAATTGATTCGGTTGTGCTCACTGACGGCTACTCATCAGTTATCCATATTTATCAAATTAACAATTATTGTGGTTATGACGTCCTTTTCCTTCGGATCACTCATAGCAATCATCAGCGTCAATGCGACCAAAGCGTTATCTGCTATGCGTTTCGTTCCGTCAGATTTATAGAGCAGGCCATTCCGATCAAGAAACCAGGTAAAAATAGCAGCGGCGATACGCTTATTCCCATCTACAAATGTATGAAATTCGTTTCGCTGTACGATCAGATACGCGGGCCAGTTCCAGCTTTCCATAATCGTATCGATCAAGCGTATCCAGAGCATAGCTGAAATCACCGATAACCCTCAGGAGACCTTCAGATTCAGACGTGGAGAGCAGTTTGCGATCAACGATATTATCGATAAGCCTGATTGATTGTTTCAGCGCTTCATATTTTTCAATCTGTGATTGTAATCTCTTTTCATTCAGCGCGTAACCAGTGACAAGATAATCTTTCAATATTTTATTGGCCCAGATGCGAAATTGGGTGCCTCTTTTTGACTTTACTCGATATCCGACAGAGATAATGACATCAAGATTATAATAATTAACATTATAAGTTTTACCGTCACGGGCAGTTGTCCGGAATTTCCGGACAACTGAACTTTCCTGCAGCTCATCTTCTTTAAAAATATTGCGAACGTGCTCGGAAATTGTCCTTTTGTCTTTCTCGAATAATTGGCACATTTCCGCCTGGTTAAGCCAGACAGTATCCTCAACCAGGTTAACTTCTAAAGACGCCTGCCCGTCTTCCGCCTGATATATGACTATCTCACCTGTATTTATCTGTTTATTCATATCTCAGTTTTTCCTTTTTCAACCGTCTTTTCCTAACCAGAACAACCTTGGTCATTTTGAAAAGCCCACCGAAGGCGGACACCTTGGCAATCTGCCCTACCCTACAGCCCAAACCCCAGCAGATCCATCACCCCGAGTTCTTCCCTGCACTGGGGGCACAGATCATTAATATCCTCGACACCAATATCTTGAAGCATGATATCCGCCAGCTCCGTCGCGGGACTGACATCCACAACATCAACCTCAGATTCCTCAAATTCCCGGAAACATCTCTTGCAGATTTTCACGTTAAGCATTCCCCCAGAAAGTTATGCCGGCAGTATTTGATGGATATTATATGATTGCATATTCCTGCGAAAACTGCCACCCGTTCCTGTAATAACTTTACCACCTTGCAACGCTCTAATTTGTGAAGCCAGGTGTTGACAACTATTGAATAGAATGAAATAATCCTGAAAAGCTTAACGAGCTCCATTTACAGACAAAAGAGAGGGGATAAAAGATGGATTATCAGAAATGCTATGATACAATTTTAAAGACAATAATGCCTCAATCGTTTCCGATAGGCGTTAAAATTATCAAAAAAGATGAACCATTCCCCGAAAAAGCTGTGAGGCCCGCAAAGTTCAAGATCAAGATATCGCTATGCCAGTGGACCACAATTGCAAGGAAATGGGGATGGACCGTGGGCGTAATGGGAGAAGATATTAACTGCACACCATGCCTGGCCGCATTTGGTTTCAAAAAAATCCCGGATATAAAAGATATGGCTCAATTATTCATGAGCATGGGGTATATAAAAACAGAGGATCAGGCTTTATCAATGGCTGAAAGTGTAGAATATCGAACTCCCGGAGAAGTGAAAGGCCTTGTAATGTTTCCCCTCAACAAAGCTCCCATGCCCCCGGATCTCATTATGATCTACGGCACGCCTGCACAAATGTTCCGTTTAGCATCCGGCCTGTTCTACAATTATGGAAAACCGATTACATCGCAAGCTCATGTTGGACTTTCATGCCTCGACGCCGCCTTGCCATACTGGAATCAGGAACCTGTCTTTATCAATCCCGGCCGCGGGGAACGTATGCTGGCTGCAACGGGAGATACTGAAATGTGCCTTTCACTGCCGGCAAAATATGTAAATGATCTGACAGAAGGCCTTGAAGCAACACAGAAAACGGGAATACGCTATCCCATTCAGAATTATCTCCTCTATAATCCACCGCTTCTACCACCAATGAGAGAACTGGAAGCGAAATTATTAGATATAGAATAAAACAAACCAGGAGATCATAATCTTGATGGGCTCGTAAGAAATCGGGATATGTCTTTTTATTTTGTCAGTACCTGACCCCTCTGTTCTCGTTCAGATAAGCCAAATATCCATATCTGTTTTTAGGCGGTGGATTCTGGACAACTTGACAATACTTGATGCAATTGATATGTTTTAGTCATGAATTACAGTTAGTTTTTAGTTTTTTAATTTGCCTATCGATGCCTGAAGCGGCCCGTCATCGGTACATACAATTATTAAAAAGTAGCAACAGGGAGGCGAAAATGAAAATACTGGTAGGTTATAATGGATCGGAGGAGACAAAAAAGGCTCTGGAATTAGCTAAAAAACACGCCCATGCCTTTGACGGTAAAATATTTATAGTGACATCTTTATTCGGCAGCAGTCGGGAGCGTATTGAAGACATCGAAGATGCCAAAATCGGCCTGGAGGAGGCCGTAAAATCGGTAGAAAAGGATGGGATCCCCTGCGAACAGCACCTCCTGATCCGGAGTCTTGATCCGGGCGAAGACATTGTCCAGTTCGCCGAGGAAAATGATGCAGACGAACTCATCATCGGCATCATAAAGAAGACGAAGGTTGAAAAATTCCTCCTGGGCTCCAATGCCCAGTACGTCATACTGCATTCTCCCTGCCCCGTCATCTCAGTGAAGTGATTGTTTGCTTTTCTAGGAATATATAAACTACGGGACAGGCTGCCCGAATAGAAAAAACCCCTCTCATGGAGGGGTTTTTTGTTTTCCGCTGGGCTGAAGGGCAAGCGCATTCCCCGCACCTTGTTGCAGGGAGATTCAATTCCCCGTTGTCTCACATGTGCAGATTCTTGCCCAAACCTGCCACCCGTTCCTGGAATAACTTTACCACCTTGCAACGCTCTAATTTGTGAAGCCAGGTGTTGACAACTATTGAATATTTTGTCAGTGCCTGACCCCTCTGTTCTCCGGCCAGGCCATTTCCAATCTGAAGCGGAAACCCGCTCCCGGGCAAACTGCTTTTAACCGGCGGCATTCTGGCTGAGAAACATTCCGTATCG
Source organism: uncultured Syntrophaceae bacterium (assembly GCA_964387765.1). Classification (GTDB taxonomy): domain Bacteria; phylum Desulfobacterota; class Syntrophia; order Syntrophales; family UBA2210; genus UBA2210. The sequence goes on along the minus strand of CAYLXS010000009.1, from coordinate 26 downwards.
ACCCAGCATCCAGACGCTTCGTTCGA
>CAYLXS010000008.1:25042-27581 GCA_964387765.1 uncultured Syntrophaceae bacterium | reverse complement strand
TAGGCATAAGCGCCCACGGCATAAAAGGCGACATATCCCAGGTCAAGAAGACCCGCGAGGCCCACAACAATGTTAAGACCGAGACCAAGCATAACGTAGATCAACGCCGTTACCATGATAGTGGTCTGATACATTGAAAAAATGAAAGGGAAAGCTATTGTGAATACACCAATGGCAACCAGCCCGGGTATATATATCCTTTTCTCTCCCACGATTTTATGTACCAGGGGAATCGCACCTGCTGCTTCTCCAGACTCGGCCTTCTTAGAGCCAATCTCCTTTCGCTTCATGAGATAATCCCAGACAAACGAAAGGAAAAAGCTCCCGATACCCACCAGCAGCATGTTCTTCCAGCGCCATTCCACAATATGTTCCACAGGATTAACGCGGATCACCATAATGGGAAACGTCAAGAACATGAACCATATGGACGCCAGGAAGGCTTTTTTTATCTGATCAAATGTAATCAACTTCTCAAACCCTGCAAAAAAAAGAGATTATCACACTATATTTTATGTTTCTCGGATCGTCCCAGAATGCCCGAGGGCCTGAAGATCAAAATAAGCACAAGAAACAGAAAGGCGAAGACATCTTCATAATCACTCGATACATACCCGGTAGCAAAACTCTCTGTCCATCCGAGGATAAAACTGCCGAGAACGGCTCCGGGTATGCTCCCGATTCCACCCAGAACTGCGGCAACAAATGCCTTTATTCCCGCTATGAAACCGACATAGAAATTAATCATACCGACATGAGAAGCTATCAGCACGCCTCCTATGGCAGCCGTTGCCGAACCCACAATAAAGGTGACGGAAATAACGCGATTTACATTAATACCCACCAGCAGCGCCATCGTTTTATCCTGAGATGTCGCCCGCATCGCCTTGCCTATCTTCGTAAATTTTATCAGGATGGTAAGAAGAAGCATAACAACAGTCGTCGTTATCAGGATAACGATCTCCGTCGAACCGATGATATGCGCGTACGGCTCCATAAACTCAAAGTCGGGAATCATGCTTGGAAAGGGCAGGAAATCGGATGTCTGCGCCAGAAGCACATAATTCTGGAGAAACAGTGACATCCCTATGGCGCTGATGAGGGCCGAAAGACGAGGCGCGTTGCGCAGAGGTTTATAGGCTATCTTTTCAACGGTATAGCCATAGGCACTCGAATATATGACGGCAACCACTCCAGCTATTACAAGTATGGCGATCGTGTTCATACCCATAAGCGTAAGAACGGATATTACAATCAGCGCGGTGAATGCGCCGATCATATAGATCTCACCATGGGCAAAATTTATGAGCTCAATAATCCCATATACCATGGTATAGCCGAGGGCAATAAGGGCATAGATGCTTCCACGGGTAAGCCCTCCTAAAAACAATTCCAGAAAATAATCCATCTTAAATAAATCCGCCTCCAACTTTACCCTGAGATTTGCGCGTCCTCTTTCCGGTCGATAGATATTAATAAATAAGGGGGCAGGCGTTTGTGCCTGACCCCTGATAAAGTTTTTAATACTTTTACGCTTTTCGTACTATTTCATTTCAACATATTTGCCGTTTTGCACCTGATATATGGAGAAACCGATGCCTATGGCATCTCCCTTACTATCGAATTTGATCTTTCCAAGGGGTGTTTCAACATATTCGGTCTTCAGGGCCTTTGCCACCGCATCGTAGTCGGTCGATCCCGCTTTCTCAATAGCATTCAGCAGGGCCTGTGTAGCAGCATATGCATTGAGGAAAAATGCACCCGGATCTGCACCGTATGCCTTTTTATGCGCTTCGATAGCGGCAATCGCCAGAGGATTCGAAGATGTATCTCTCGGGCCAGTGGCATAAACGCCTTCAGAATATTTACCGGCAACCTTGATAAAGGTATCATCTTTTACACCATCATCAGAGATAAAAGCCATCTTCATCCTTTTTTTACGCATCTGCATGATAATTTTCGACGCCTCGGGATGATAACCGCCGAATATTACCGCATCCGCCTTTGCATGCCGTATCTTCTGAACGACCGCTGAATAATCGACAGCGCCCGGTGTGACACCTTCGTACAGCACCACTTCAGCTCTGGGATCCTTTTCAAGAAAGTCCTTCGCGAATTCCGCCAGACCCTTGCCATAATCGCCCTTGTCATGCAGTACAGCGATTTTCTTGACTTTCAATACATCAAGAGCGTAATCCACCTCAAGTCGTGCCTGGGCGTCATCCGAAGCAATGGTACGATAGAAATTGGGGTAATCACCGCTCTGTGTCAGGGCCGGGTTGGTCGCGGATGGCGACATACAGATAACATTCTCACCTTTGTATATACCGAGAGCGGCCTTGGTAGCGCCACTGCAGATATGTCCCATCACAACATCAACACCCTGAGACAGCAGTTTTGTGGCCGTGCTTGTGGCAACCTCCGGTTTACATACATCATCTTCCACAAGGAGGACTACCTCCCTGCCCAGGATTCCTCCCTTCGCGTTGATGTCTTTGACTACAAGCTCAGCGGCCTTCACGGAAGGTATGCCATAGGA
>CAYLXS010000008.1:0-24942 GCA_964387765.1 uncultured Syntrophaceae bacterium | reverse complement strand
CTAATAGCGGAAGAAGAAATCAAGGAATGGGTCGTCAAATCTCTTCTGCGCCTTTTTAAAGCGATAGCCGATAGATGTTACCCCTATACCGATAAGAATAAGTACCGATGCTACTACAATCGACAAGAGCGGGGGGTAAACAGCTATAAGGATACCCGCAACAATCAATATTATTCCCGGAATCATTTCACACCTCTATTTCAAGTTTTTTACGGCATTTTCAATACGCGTGATACCTTCCCGGATGTTTTTCATAGACGTGGCATAAGAGAGACGTATATGATCATCGCTGCCAAAAGCAATGCCGGGAACCACTGCAACATTTGCGACATCAAGAAAATATTCCGCAAGAGATGCCGAACCTGATACCGTTTTGCCATCATAAGCCTTTCCATACAATGAAGACATATTGGGGAAGGCATAAAAAGCCCCATCTGGGTTCATGCAGCTTACACCCTCCATTTTATTAAGGGCGCCTATAATATAATTACGCCTTTCACTGAACGCCTCAACCATTTCACCTGTTGCGTTTTGATCTCCATTCAGCGCCTCAACCGCGGCTTTCTGCGAGATCGATGCCGGGTTTGATGTATTCTGGCTCTGAATCTTTGTTACAGCAGAAATGATATCTTCCTGGCCAGCGGCGTATCCTATCCTCCACCCCGTCATGGCATAAGCCTTCGAGACACCGTTGACGACAACCGAAAGCCTTTTTACGTCTTCGCTGACCATGGCAATACTGGAAAAGGGAAACCCGTCATATACAATTTTTTCATAGATTTCATCCGAGATCACCAGTATGTTTTTTTCAACGATTACTTCCGCAAGCGCTTCCAGTTCCGCAAAAGTATATGTTGATCCGGTTGGGTTGGAGGGACTGTTCAAGACGAGGGCCTTCGTTCTCTTGTTGATTGCACGCTCAAGTTGATCAGGGGTTATTTTGAACCCATCTGCCTCTCCTGTTTTAAGAATCGAGGGGGTGGCACCTGAAAGCAGAACAATGTCAGGATAGGAAACCCAGTAAGGCGACGGGATAATAACCTCATCACCTTCATCAAACAGGGCCTGTGCGAGGTTATAAAGCACGTGCTTTGCCCCGCAGGATACAACTATTTCTGATTTCTTATATATAAGTTGATTATCGCGCTGGAATTTTTCAGTAATGGCGTCCTTAAGCTCATCTATCCCCCCTACCGGGGTATATCTGGTAAATCCATCCTGTATCGCTCTGACAGCTGCCTCTCTGATGTTCACAGGTGTGTCAAAATCCGGCTCTCCGGCGCCGAAACTTATAATATCTCTCCCCTCCGCCCGGAGCGCGTTTGCCTTTGCGGTAATAGCAAGCGTTGGTGAAGGTTTTATTCTCTCCACTCGTTTCGCAAATTTCATACTGTTTTTCCTGTCTTCACAAATATCTATGCCGTTATATTCTCGAATTATTGATTTTCATATCCGGAAATTTTTCTTTAAGTCTTTTTAGAACAACACTGGGAACCAAACCCTTTACAGACCCCCCCAGAGCGGCTGCCTCTTTTACGATACTCGAATTGCAATAGAACCACTTGGATCCAGTCATCAGGAACACGCTTTCAATATTTCTGCTTAACTTCCTGTTGATAAGAGCCAATTGAAACTCATACTCAAAATCAGACATGGCACGGAGACCCCTTAATATACAGGACGCCTCCGATTTCTTCACATAATCCACGAGAAGACCGGAAAATGAATCAACCTCAATCCTGGGATTATCTCCAACGACATCTCTGATCATAGAGATCCTTTCCTCCACGGAAAACAGCGTCGTCAACTTATTCGGGTTATATCCAACAAGGACAATTATCTTGTTAAATATACCCAGTCCCCTGTTAATTATATCCACATGGCCGTTTGTTATGGGATCGAATGAACCGGGATATACCGCCGATTTCCCCATTTTTCTTACCCCCTCCTTTTTTTATATTCTTGATTTCAAGAAAGATATTGCGGTATCTCCATACCGCCTTTGATCGGTCAAAACAAATTCATTTCCGGCCACTATATCTTCTCTGAAGAAGTGCTCTATAACCAGGACTCCTCCTCTTGAGATCAAATCACTCTTTCCAAGCAGGACCAGAGTTTCAACTGCCAGCCCTCTGTCATATGGGGGATCGGCAAATACAATGTCAAATCGCCGCCGACGGCCCGACAGAATGAGAATCCCTTTTTCTGCAGACGAAACAATCAGTTCGCATGATTTCTCAAACCCGCACAGCTTCAGATTCTTCTCAAGTGTCCTCGTGTGAAGCGTCTCTTTCTCAATAAAAGTAGCCCCGGCGCTTCCCCTGCTAAGCGCCTCAATGCCGACACTCCCCGTACCCGCAAATATATCCAGGAACAATGTTCCCTCCATGGACGGGAGAATATCAAACAGCGATTCCCTGACCCTGTCGGAAGTTACTCTGATCTTGTCGCTTTTCGGCGCGTATATCTTCCTGCCCCGAGTGAGTCCCCCCGTTATTCTCATGTATATCAATCCAAATACTTATCGATCAGTATCTCCGCAATCTGTACCGCATTCAGGGCGGCTCCCTTCCTTATGTTATCGGCTACAATCCACATATTTATCCCGTTCGGAATAGATTGATCTTCTCTGATTCTCCCGACGAAGGTGCCATCTTTCCCTGCCGCATCACTGGCAAGAGGATATTCCGACAGATCCGGATTATCTATTACGGTGACTCCCGAGGCATTTGAGAGTATCTCTCTAACCTCATCCGGACCAATTTTTCTCTCCGTTTCGATGTTAACGGACTCCGAATGACAATAAAAGACCGGAACTCTCACTGTCGTAGCGGTAACAGCTATGGAAGGATCTTTCAGAATCTTTCTGGTCTCATTGACCATCTTCATTTCCTCTTTTGTATAACCGTTATCCAGAAATACATCTATATGCGGAAGACAGTTGAATGCTATCCGGTGTGGATACACTTTTGTTTCAACTTTTTTCAGGGTCAGTAGCGCTTTTGTCTGTTCGACTAATTCTTCAATAGCATTTTTACCGGTGCCTGACACTGCCTGATACGTGGACACCACTATACGCTTTATTCCAACTGCATCATGAATGGGCTTTAGCGCAACAACCATCTGTATCGTCGAGCAGTTGGGATTAGCTATAATTCTCCTTGAGCCATACGCTCCAATATCTTCAGGGTTTACCTCTGGAACAACCAGGGGAATGTCCGGTTCCATTCTGAATGCGCTGGTGTTGTCTATAACCACACAGCCTTCCTTTGCCGCGACAGGCGCAAAACGCTGGCTTACACTTCCCCCTGCAGAAAACAGCGCTATCTCTACCCCTTTAAATGAATCTTCACTCAAGACACTGACAGGGTAATCCTTCCCCTTGAAGGTCAGCTCTTTGCCCAGCGAACGTTCCGAAGCAAGGAGAATCAGCTCTTTTACCGGAAAATTCCTTCTTTCCAGCGTACTGATCATCTCTGTTCCGACTACGCCCGTCGCACCTACAACGGCTACGTTATATTTTCTCATACGAAATCCCTTTTCAGTTAATTATAGATAAAGCCACAAGTTCCCCTGTGGCTTAGGGATACATCTTACCGGGTTCATGGTTTTGAGCGGAAAAGATTCACTTTCTGCGGGTCCACCAAATCTGACTATTCAGCCCTTCTTTGTAGTCTCTCAGCATCTCACTCGAACCTTATATTCTATGGTGATACTTTTCCATTCTTTTCTGTCTCTGTTTCTTTGCAATTTTAAACATCATCCACACAGGACCGGAAAGGCTATAGCTCAGGGCCAGCACAAAGAGCATAATCTGCGGCTCAAGCACAATTACAGTCAGCATAAATATGATCAGAACAAAGGTCATGAAGGGTTTTCTCGAAAAGAAATTCAGGTCTTTGAAACTATAGTATTTTACGTTGCTTACCATCAGCAAAGCCAGGGCAACGGTGCCCGCCAGAACAGACACATGATTAAACTGTCCTTCCCCACCCAGATAATAGAAGAACAGGACGGCCGTAGCAATGACAGTTGCGGCTGCCGGAATGGCCAGACCGTTAAATACCTTGCTGTCTATAACGCCAATCTGCACATTGAATCTTGCAAGCCTGAGTGCCCCGCATACCACAAAGAGAAACGCGGCAAGCCATCCATATCTCCCGAACGGTACAAGCGCCCATGAATATGCAAGGATCGCGGGTGCCATGCCAAACGCAATAAGATCGGAGAGAGAATCATACTCTGCACCGAATTTGCTGGTCGTATTTGTAACCCTGGCAATCTTTCCATCAAGACCATCCAGTATGCAGGATATTATTATGGCAACGGCTGCCTTCGGAAAATTTCCCCCTATGGAGGCTATTATTGAATAAAACCCGAAAAAGAGGCTTGCCGTTGTGAAAAGATTAGGGAGAATATAGATACCCTTTTTCATATTGTCACGATTTATCTTGGAACTTTTCTTCATATCAGATATCCTATTCTGGTTTCTCCTGCTCTTACCCTGTCACCGGTCTTTACGGAGATTGTGGTATCAAGGGGCATAAAAACCTCAAGACGCGAACCGAATTTGATAAGCCCGAAACGCTCACCCTTTTGAATCTGCATACCTTTTTTTGTCCAGCAGACTATCCTTCTTGCAATTATTCCAGCTATTTGTATGGTAAGTATCTGTCTCCCATCCACCGTTTCGATAAGCACTGAATTCCTCTCATTCAGTGCTGACGCCTTGTCAAGATTAGCGGGGAAAAACTTGCCTTTCCTGTAACTGATTTTTTTTACCGTACCGGAACAGGGCGCCCTGTTCACGTGGACATTAAGAATGCTCATAAAAATACTCACTTTTCTAACCTTCTCATTGAGCATCTCTTTTTCTTCCACCTCTTCTATCTTTATAACCCTGCCGTCTGCCGGTGATATTATCGCCTTTTCATCTTCAGGGGTTACCCTGTTTGGATTGCGAAAAAACCACATAACAAAAAGAGTTACGACAAGAAAGAAGATGCCCACATACACAATTTTGAAACATATCAGCGCTATCGACAGAACGGCGAGCGGTACGATGAAAAAAAACCCGTCAGGGATAATAGGAAAAGTTTTATTATTCATAGAAATACCTTTCATTGGCTTCGAGCCACTTCTTTTCACCAGACACACCAGCCAAGTCGGTCTATATTAAATAAAACGGCCTGTGTCAACATATTGAAGCTCTCCGCCGCAAGCAGCGGGGATTGCGATCGCTGTTCAGTTCACACAGGATTATCATTGATTCCAATATGTCGCAAAGAGTGTCAACCTTTCATCGCATAAGAAGCACGGAGATAATCAGGAGTTACAGTCATTATATCTGATATATCACCATCATAAAACTTCTTTCTACCCAAAAGTCCTACCGCATACGCCTTTACATGGTTAAGGTGAGAGGGCATAAAAAACGATCTGCCTGGTAGTGCTCCCCTGATAGTATCGCGATATTTTTCAGCTCCATTACCCAGGAATATTACTTCTCCATCCATTGAACTGAAGAATTCTTCCGGATATACAACACATTCCATCACTGTTTTTTCATACATCCCGGTTTTGGAAGGGGCATAGAGTGCCGTGTATACTTCTCCCCTCCCGGCATCCAGCACAGGACAGATAGTAACCTTTTTAAGTGGGAGATCCGAAACGTTCAGGACAAGCGCGTCCAGGGTACAAACACCGACAACCGGTTTCTGCAGGACAAATGCCAGTCCTTTAACGGTACTCGCACCCACCCTCAATCCAGTAAAGGAACCTGGACCAATGGTAAAGGCAAACAGGTCTATACCCGAAAAGGGCATCTTTTGCTCTGCTTTGATCACCACAGAGGTGAGCAGCTTCTCAATTGCCGGCAGGAGTGTTTCCGCATGGTTTCTCCCACTGTTCACGAAAAGCTCAGCCAGGATACTGTCATCCTCAAGCAATGCGACACTCGTCGTTCCGGCAGAAGTATCAATAGCTAATGTAATCATGTTGAGTTTCGAGTTACTGTGCCGTTGTGTTTCTGGCACTCAATTACTTAGTATCCGGGCTATATCATTATAGAAGACAAATACCATCAGGGTTATAAGAAGGAAAAATCCCACCTGTTGTGATATCTCTCTCCACTTCATGTTAACTTCTCTACCTGTAACAGCTTCTATCAGGAAAAAACAAAGATGACCTCCGTCGAGCACAGGTATGGGCAGAAAATTTAAAACTCCAAGGTTTACGCTTAATACTGCCATCAAAAATATAAATGGCAATATACCCTTACGGGCCTGAGAACCTGCCATTTGAGCTATCAGTATCGGCCCGCCCAGTTCCTTTGGCGAAACAACGCCCTGTATTATTTTGACAATACCGAGACATGTAAGTTTTGTCCATCCCCATGTCTGTTCAACCCCCGAATAAAGTGCACCCAGCGGGCCCTGACTTTCCATAACCGTTTCATCGGAAATACCTATCCCTATTCGATAGGTATCTATTTTTTCACCAAAAATATTTTTGGCTTTTACCAGCTTCGGCACCACGGACAGATCGAACTCTTTACCTTTACGCTCTACCACAATGGTGAGTACTTCACCGTTGCTTTCGCTTATCTCACTCACCAGCTCCGACCAGCGCGAGATCTCCGTATCGTTTATCGCGACAATAGCATCTCCGCTCCGCATACCCGCTTCAAACGCCGCACCATCTTTCTGCATGTCTCCAATCCTGGACGTGGGAACTGGTACCCCGGCGGCGTACACAAGGGCAAAAGCAATGATGGCGAAGATGAAATTGGTCAATGGACCCGCCGCCACTATCGCTATCTTCCTCAATGCGGTCTGTCCCTGGAATGACCGTTTTTTATCTTCCGGAGACAGGTCTTCCTCATCTTCGGATTCGCCCAGCATCTTCACATACCCTCCAAGCGGTATCGCAGAGAGCACATATTCCGTTTCCCCAATTTTTTTACCGATCAATCTTGGGCCGAAACCAAGCGAAAATTTCAAGACACCCACGCCGAAAAATTTTGCCACGGAAAAGTGACCCAGTTCGTGGACAAAAATCAACACCCCCAACAGAATTATCACTGATACAATATTTATACCAATCAAGATACCTCCCTTTTTTCAACAGCCTCTGCGGCCCTGATTCGTCCCCGGCAGTCCGCATCAAGAACATCCTCAATCCTGTTAATTTCTTTTGTCCGGTGGGAATCAAGAACCTCCTTTACAATGGAAATAATATCGACAAATCGTATCTTTCCCTCTATAAAAGCCTCTACAGCCACCTCATTTGATGCATTCAAAACCGCCGGCGCAGATCCACCCTTACCGGCGGCTGTATACGCAAGCTCCAGCGCGGGGAATTTGCCAGTATCAGGAGACATAAACTCCAGTGTCCCTATAGAACACAAATCCAGTATCTCGACTGCCCCCTGCAATCTTTCAGGGTATGAAAGGGCGTATGATATGGGACCTCTCATATCGGGTACTCCCATCTGGGCTATAACAGAACCGTCAATATATTCTACCATCGAATGTACGACGCTCTGCGGGTGCACGCAAACATCTATTTTATCTATATCCATGTCAAACAACCACCTGGCTTCTATGACTTCAAGCCCTTTGTTTGCCATTGACGCGGAATCTATGGTGATCTTTCTGCCCATTTCCCAGTTTGGATGTTGAAGAGCATCGTCAAGGCTTATAGATGCAAACTTCTCCAGGGGGAGATTTAAGAAAGGTCCTCCCGAGGCTGTAAGTATCAGCTTCCTGACTTCTTTCCTGTTGTGACCTCTCAAACACTGAAAAATCGCGCTGTGCTCACTGTCAACAGGAATGATATTCACTCCACGAGATGCGGCCCTGGCTGTGACCAGCTCCCCTGCCATAACCATTGTTTCCTTGTTGGCAAGCGCTATGTCTTTTCCCGCATCAATCGCTTCAATCGTAGGTAAAAGTCCCGCCGCGCCTGATATGGCTGACACGACCATATCTGTCTTTTTCCATGAAGCAACCTCTCTGTATCCGTTGTCTCCCGACAGTATCTTCGGCACGGCAGAGTGTCTGATCATTTCACGTAATTTGCCGGCATGTTCGTCGTCAATAACAGAAACAATCTCCGGCCTGAATTTGTCTATCTGTCTCTTTAAAAGCGAAAGATTTCTGCCTGCGGCAAGGGCAACTACTTTGAATCTGGAGGGGTTTCGGGCTACAATATCAAGAGTGTTCACTCCTATGGAGCCGGTTGATCCCAAAATGGATATATTTTTCATGTAATCACTAACACATTATAATAATATACGAAGGGAATCATAAAAATAAGTGAATCCACACGATCCAATATTCCGCCATGGCCCGGGAGAAAGAACCCGGAATCTTTAACCATGGAAGTTCTTTTGACTGTCGATTCGCAAAGATCTCCCAACTGGCCGATAATACTCCCCATAAAACCGAGAATTATCGCATGAATAATAGAAAGATCGTGAAGGAACAGGGCCTTGAACAGCAAGCACACGAGGATGGTCCCGACAATGGAACCAATTGCTCCTTCTACCGTTTTCCCCGCGCTGATCGCGGGTATCAGTTTGGTCTTCCCCAGGGATTTTCCGGCATAAAAAGCACTGGTGTCGCCTGCGAAGGCGGCAACTATAACGAAAAAGACCCAGGCGATACCATTTTCAGAACATCGAAGAAGGATAATATACGATATAAGCAGCGGTATATACATAAAGCCAAACACAACACGGGCAAGCGATGTAAGATCGGCTAAACCATCTTTCGCCCTCAAGAGAAAAAGTAGAAATACCATAATAAATGAAAATGTGACTGTGGCAAACATCAGCTGTAGGCCACCCATATATGCCGAGAGGGGTATCAGAAAAGCCAGTACCAGCCCTTCGGTCTTTTCCCACAAGTATTTTCCCTTAAAGATCATGGAATTGTATTCGAATACACCAGCTGCAATGAGCAGGGTTATAATCAGGGAAAAAATCAGAGGAGAACTGTACAGGATAGCCACGATTAGTAAGGGTACCGCTATGATTCCTGTAATCCATCGCTTTACATGGGAGCTCATGTTACTCATATTATTAATCCTCCGGTAACTGATCGCTTATTAATCCAAAGCGTCTTTCTCTCCGCTGATAATCCATGATGGCTTTTATCAGATCATCCCTCGAGAAATCGGGCCACAATACATCTGTAAAATAAAGTTCCGCATAGGCCAGTTGCCATAAGAGAAAGTTGCTCAGCCGGTATTCCCCGCTTGTCCTTATCAGGAGATCCGGATCAGGTATATTAGCAGTGTAGAGGTGACCTGAAAAAAAGTCTTTCGTAATCGCGCTTTCATCAATATCAATCGATTTGCTGTCCCTTAATATACTCTTCACCGCATCGACAATCTCGTCTCGTCCACCATAACTAAGGGCCAGATTCAGAACCATTTCCCTGTTTTCTGATGTTTTTTCAATGACATCAAAAAGTACATCCCTGACCGTTTTGGGAAGTCTGCCGGTATCCCCTATCGCGATCAGTTTTATGCCGGTCTCTTTCATCTCCCGAAGCTCCAGGAGGAGATATTCTTCAAGAAGCGATGACAATGCCTTTACTTCATTTTCCGGACGCTGCCAGTTTTCAATCGAAAATGCGTAGAGGGTAAGATATTGTATGCCCAACTCACGACAGGTCTTTACTACAAGACGAACTGCCTCTGTTCCCCTCTTATGGCCCATTATCCTGTTTAACAGGTTTTTCTTTGCCCATCTGCCATTACCATCCATTATAATGGCTATATGACGTGGAAGTTTTTCCTTGATAATCCTATGCATATATCTTTTCCCGTTTTGGAAACAAGTACCACAGCACCCCGGCATTTTCAACATGTATCTTAAAAACAGGGTTTCTGCTCCGCACATAAAAAAGGGGCCCGCAGGCCCCTGTTATTCATTATTAACGACTTTATATCTCCATAATTTCCGCTTCCTTAGCTGCGAGGACCTTGTCTGCTTTTTTTATGTAATCATCAGTGATCTTCTGCACTCTGGTCTGGTAATCATGCATATTATCTTCTGATATATCGCCATCGGTTTTCAGTTTTTTGAAATCATTGTTGGCATCTCTCCTCGCATTTCGGAGCCTGACCTTGTACTCCTCGGTTATCTTTTTAACTACCCCCACAAGTTCTTTCCTTCTTTCCTCCGTGAGAGGAGGAATATTGATCCTGATCATCTTACCATCATTGTTTGGAACCAGCCCCAGCTCAGATTTCTGCACAGCCTTTCCAATGGCAGTTATCGCCCCCTTATCCCATGGAGATATAAGAATAAGCTGGCTTTCCGGGGTGGAAAGCGTAGCAACCTGATTGAGTGGCGTCATAACCCCGTAATAATCCACCTTAATTCCATCAAGAAGCGCCACTGATGCCCTGCCTGTACGTACCTTGTTAAACGATTTTTCGAGAGACTGCACGTGTCCCTCCATGGTTTCTTTTAATCCTTCAAATATCAGATCTGTCATTTTTCACCTTCTATAATGGTGCCTATGGATTTCCCACATACAACACCCCTGATATTTCCTTTCTTTTCAAGGTTAAACACGACAAGGGGAAGGTTGTTGTCTCTGCACATGGAGACTGCAGTCGAATCCATTACTTTAAGATTCCTTGTTAACACCTCAGTATAACTTATCTTATTAAACATTATGGCGTCTTTTTCTTTTACGGGATCTTTGTCGTAAACCCCATCTACCCTGGTGGCCTTCAGTATGACATCCGCCTGCATCTCCATGGCCCGCAAAGAAGCCGCCGTGTCTGTGGTGAAATAAGGACTTCCGGTACCACAGGCAAAAATTACCACCCTTCCCTTTTCCAGATGTCGCATCGCTCTTCTCTTTATGAAAGGCTCGGCTATTTCTTTCATCTCTATGGCAGACTGCACTCTCGTGGGAATCCCTTGATTCTCAAGCGCATTTTGAAGAGCAAGACTGTTCATTACAGTGGCAAGCATTCCCATATAGTCGGCAGACGTCCTGTCAATACCTCTGGCGCTCGCTTCCACACCACGAAAGATATTTCCACCACCTATAACAATACCCATCTGAACACCAAGAGCCTGAATGTCCTCGATCTCTTCCGCCACAAGCTTCAGTACATTTGTATCAATCCCAAAGGAACCTTCTCCCGAGAGTGCTTCACCACTCAGTTTCAGAAGTATCCTTTTGTATATGGGTTTATCCACGTTTCAATCCTAATCCGGACAGACCGGAATCAAGGGAGTTCGTAGTTAATCGAAGATGAGATTTATTTCCTTACTCTCCGGCCTTTACTCTTCATATGTCCTCACCGAGCTGGAAGCGTGCAAACCTCCTCACAACAATATTCTCGCCGGTGCTGGCAATCATGTTGTTAACCAGTGTCTGGATCGTGATATCCATGTCTTTGACAAACTTCTGATTCAGGAGGCATACTTCCTCATAGAACTTCTTTACCTTGCCATCAATAATCCTGTTGACAACCTTCTCGGGTTTTCCCGATGCCAGGGCCTGATCACGATATATTCCCTGCTCGGCCTCAATGACGTCCTCCGGAATATCTTCCGGACTCAGATATGTTGGATTTGCGGCAGCAACGTGCATGGCGATATCCTTCACCATTGCCTTGAAGGCGTCGGTCTTTCCGACAAAATCCGTTTCGCAATTGACCTCAACCATGACCCCGATCTTGCCGCCCATGTGGATATACGATTCCACCATACCGTTCTTTGTCGCCCTCGAAGATCTCTTTGTCGCGGCAGACAGCCCCTTCTTTCTCAGATATTCAACGGCCCTTTCAAGATCACCGTCGGAAGCAGCCAGAGCCTCCTTGCAACCCATCATGCCCGCATTTGTTTTATCTCTCAGTTCCTTTACCATCGATGCTGTAATGTCCAATGCTATTCTACCTCCTCACCTTCCTGTGATTTTACCTCTTCAGCAGCGTCTTCGAGAGCCTCCCCTTCTTCTTTGCTTTCAACACTTTCCAGAATATCCTGCTCTTCGTCCTCGCGCTCTTCCTCTTTATCGCTCTGCGCCCGTATAAATTCTTCCAGTCTCCTTTTCCCTTCAAGGGCGGCATCCGCAATCTTGGAGGAAAACAGTTTTATGGCCCTTATTGCATCGTCGTTGCCGGGGATAATATAATCTATCTCGTCAGGATTACAATTGGTGTCGACAATCGCCACGATGGGAACTCCCAGTTTTCCGGCCTCTTTGACGGCGATATCCTCTCTTTTGGGATCAACAATAAACACAATACCCGGACGAGCATTCATATTTCTTATACCACCCAGGACTTTCTGAAGTTTATCTCTTTTCTTTTGCAGACCCAGTATTTCCTTTTTTGGAAATGCGTTAATGCTCTCATCTTCAAACATGGCATCAAGCTTGTTCAGTTTGTCAACACTCTTTTTTATCGTGACAAAATTCGTAAGCATTCCCCCGAGCCAGCGATGATTGACATAGGGCATGCCCGCCCTTTCAGATTCTGTCTTGATGGATTCCTGCGCCTGTCTCTTGGTGCCTACAAACATGACCTCTTCTCCTGAAGCAACCGCATCGACTACGGCATTATAAGCCACATCAAACATCTGCACCGTCTGTTGAAGATCTATAATGTAAATGCCATTTCTTGCCCCGAATATATAGGGCTTCATCTTGGGATTCCACCTGTTTGTCTGATGTCCGAAGTGAACCCCGGACTCCAGCAACATTTTCATTGATACCTGTGCCATACTATCCTCCTGGTTGTTGTTTTTTCCTCCACCCCCATCACCTTGTCAAGGGACCTGATTTCAGGCAACTCCCTGACAATCAAAGGGTGAGTGTGATAAGTTGCAGCGGGATACCACATCCCGCATAAATAATCAAGATAAAACAGCCGGAATCAGCTGTGATAGAGAGCGTTTATATCCACATATTCGTGGGAAAGATCGGAGGTGTACACCCTGAATGTCTCCTTTCCCATGCCAAGCCGCACCAGAACACGTATATTGTCCATTTTCATGATCCTGGCAGCTTGGTCCCCCGAAACTCCCTCACCATTTATAAACAGGGGTACATCTTCAATATAGAGTTCCAGAGAATCGGGTGAGAATGGAACTCCCGTTGAACCTGCCGCCGATATGATTCTTCCCCAGTTTGGATCTTCGCCGAAGAATGCCGTTTTTACAAGATTGGAATTTGCTATGGCATACGCTATTTTTTTGGCATCCGCTGCCAGCTTTGCTTCTTCAACAACGATTTCTATCAGTTTTGTCGCTCCCTCTCCGTCTTTCACAATGGACCGTGCGAGGGACTCCATCACATCAAACAGGGCTTCCCTGAACCCTGTAAAACCATTCGACGTCTCATTGATAGGGCTGTTGCCGGCAACACCGTTGGCCAATATGATTGCGGTGTCGTTCGTGCTCATGCATCCATCCACCGTTATGGCATTAAAACTCCTGCCGGCAGATTCTCTGAAGAGGGCGGCCAGACAGGCCTGGTCGATATCGATATCCGTCAGTATAAAAGAGAGCATCGTCGCCATATTCGGTTCTATCATTCCCGCCCCCTTGGCAATCCCACAGATTGTAACATCTTTGCCACCGGCAGAGCACCTTTGGCGTTCTATCTTTGGGAACCTGTCGGTAGTAATGATACCTTCCGCGGCGAAGGGTATACCATCAACGCTCAAGCCCCCAACGAGAGATCCAATTGACCGGGAGATCTTTTCTATCGGAAGCCTCTCACCGATGATACCGGTAGAGGCAACAAGAACAAGCTCATCCTCTATACCGAGTGCTTCGGAAACAGCTCTCGACATAGTGGCGGCATCTTTATCACCTTCTTTTCCGGTTGCCGCATTGGCATTGCCACTGTTTACTATAATGGCCTGGGCCAGGCCATTTTTTAACCTTTCCATATCGAGGGCAACAGGAGCCGCCTTAAAACGGTTGGTGGTGAACACACCTACCGCCCTGGCGGGAACCGCTGAAAATATAAGGGAAAGATCCCTGCTTCCGCCACCCTTTATTCCAGCGGCCACTCCATTGCCAAAAAATCCTGGAACTTGAACACTGTCATTCATAGTCATCTCCATCACTGTCATCTACCGCAACAGTGCTTGTATTTCTTACCGCTGCCGCAGGGACAGGGGTCATTTCTGCCTAT
Organism: uncultured Syntrophaceae bacterium; assembly: GCA_964387765.1. Classification (GTDB taxonomy): domain Bacteria; phylum Desulfobacterota; class Syntrophia; order Syntrophales; family UBA2210; genus UBA2210. The sequence goes on along the minus strand of CAYLXS010000008.1, from coordinate 10,762 downwards.
CTTTTTGTCCTTTCTTTTGACGGTGGTCGGAGTCGAGTCGCCTTCCCCCCTGCTCATCACATAATCCTTTTTCTGCTTTTCCTGAATCTGTTTCACATCTTCATCACTTTGTACCTGCACTATACAAAGTTTTTCCAGAGTATCCTCCTTGATACGATACACCGTCTCCATGAACATATCGTACCCTTCTTTCTGATACTCCCTGACAGGATCTTTCTGCCCGTATCCACGCAGACCTATCCCTTCCTTGAGATGATCCATGCTGAGGAGGTGATCCTTCCAGTGAGAATCGATGGCCTGGAGCATAACGACCTTCATAATATACCCCATGAGGTCCTTACCAAATTTCTTTTCCTTGTCACGCAGCAGTGCGGTGACGTCAGATATAATCGCAGTGATAACATCTTCCCGATTGATATCCGCCCGGTCTGAACCATCGAGGGTCCACTTCAGGAAAAACTGTTTGTATACGGCATCGCTCAGACCCTTAAAATCCCATTCGTCCGGCCGGACCTTCTCGGGCAGATAATCGTAGACCAGATCCTCGACGATTTCCCTCAGCATATCACCAACCGTCAACCACAGATCGCTTCCATCAAGAACGTTCCTGCGCTGTTCATAAACAACCTGCCGCTGTCTGTTCATCACATCATCATATTCAAGGAGGTGTTTCCTTATATCAAAATTCTGCCCCTCGACCCGCTTCTGGGCACCCTCAATTGCTTTGCTGATAAGATTGTGCTCAATCGGTTGGCCTTCTTCCACTCCAATCCTGTCCATAACGGACGATATCCTCTCAGCTCCGAATATCCTGAGGAGATCATCCTCAAGTGACAGATAGAATCGCGACGATCCGTTGTCTCCCTGTCTTCCCGACCTGCCTCGGAGCTGATTGTCTATACGCCTGCTTTCATGACGCTCCGTGCCCAATATATGAAGACCGCCGAGATTAGCTACGCCTTCGCCCAGTTTTATGTCGGTCCCCCTCCCTGCCATATTGGTGGATATCGTAACAGATCCCGGCTGTCCGGCCTGAGATATTATTTCCGCCTCTTTTTCATGATTCTTGGCATTCAGGATGTTGTGCTTAATCCCCCTTTTTGAAAGATATTTACTGAGCAATTCAGATTTTTCAATAGAGATTGTCCCAACCAGGAGCGGCCGGTTCTGGTCATGCAACTCCTTTATTTCTTCAATAACGGCCTCGAATTTTTCCTTTTCCGTCTTGTAGATAACATCCGTATTGTCGATCCTTATCATCGGCATATTTGTGGGCATAACAATCACGTCGAGATTATAAATTTTCTTGAACTCTGTAGCTTCTGTATCCGCTGTCCCGGTCATCCCGGACAACTTTTCATACATCCTGAAGTAGTTCTGAAACGTTACAGAGGCCAGCGTCTGATTTTCTCTTTCTATCTTAACCTTTTCCTTTGCCTCAAGAGCCTGATGGAGACCGTCGCTGTATCTTCTGCCGGGCATTACCCTCCCCGTGAACTCATCCACAATAACAACCTGTCCGTCCTTGACAAGATAATCAATATCCTTCCTGAACAGGGCATGCGCCTTCAGGGCCTGGTTTACATGGTGAAGGATCTCCATATTCCCGGGTTCATACAGATTTTGAACATTCAGCAGCTTTTCGGCTCTGGCTACCCCCTCTTCCGTCAGGACAACTGTTCTGCTTTTCTCTTCTATCGTGTAATCGTGATCCTTCTTCAATCGTGGAATGATCTGATTGACCCTGTAATATTTGTCTGTAGATTCTTCAGACGGCCCGGAGATAATAAGAGGTGTTCTCGCCTCATCTATAAGAATACTGTCCACTTCGTCGACTATGGCGTAGTAAAATTCTCTCTGGACATAATTCTCAAGCTGAAAGTTCATATTGTCACGCAGATAATCGAACCCAAATTCGTTGTTTGTGCCATAGGTTACATCGCAGTTGTATGCATTGCGTCTTTCGGTATCGTCTATTCCATGGACAATCACCCCGACAGAAAGACCGAGGAATTCATAGATGGGTTTCATCCAGTTTGCGTCTCTGTTTGCCAGGTAGTCATTCACTGTAATAACATGCACACCCCTGCCGGTCAGTGCGTTCAGATACACGGGCATGGTCGAAGCCAGAGTCTTTCCCTCACCGGTCTTCATTTCCGCGATCTTGCCCTCATGCAAAACGATGCCGCCTATGACCTGGGCATCAAACGGCCTCATTTCCAGAGTTCTCCTCGAAACCTCCCTGACAACGGCAAATGCCTCCACGAGAAGATCATCAAGAGAGGCTCCTCCAGCAAGTTTATCCTTGAAATATGGTGTCTTCGCCCTTAGCTCGGAATCGGTCAAGCTCTCAATCAAAGGCTCCTGTTTGCTGACTTCGTTCATGATAACGGTCAGGCGCTTTATTTCTCTGTCATTTTGAGTTCCAACAATTTTTTTCAATATATAATTCAACATGATCACACCACAAAAAACCCGGCAAAAAATATTACCGGGAGAATCCAACTGACAGGCAATGAGAAAAACCCGTCCGTATTAAAAAAGATGCCTCCGTGGATTCACGTAAACACCATTCATACAAACACCATAGTGAAGATGAGGACCGGTACTCCTCCCGGAATTACCCACATACCCGATTACATCTCCTCTTTTTACCTTTTGTCCCTTCTTGACGTTACCCTTTTTTAACATATGTCCATAGACCGTTATCACACCGTTTCCATGGTTTATTTTAACCATGTTTCCCAGACCTCTTTGCTTAAATACGCTTGCCACAATACCATCCGCAGGCGCCACAATCTCTTTACCAATTTCCGTTGCTATATCGATACCCTTGTGAAACTCTCTCTTTCCCGTAAAAGGCGAAACCCTGTATCCAAACTCTGAAGTTATCCAGCCTATCACAGGCCATATGGACGGTGTAGAGGCAAGTATTGATTTCTGCTTTCCAAGAAAGTTTAGCAGCTCTGTAAAACTGTCCTCTTGAAGGGCAGCTCCGTCGAGCAGGCTATCCATATTATTATGTATTCTATCAAAGAGAGCGGATTCTACTTCTTCCGCATGCGAAACACTCTTCTCATCTTCGGGTATTGATCCTCCAACACCCAGCATCTGGCTCTTATTGTGCTCATTGTCAAGATTTGTCATAATTCTTATTTTCTTATCGAATTGGGCCAGGTTCATCATTTTTTTACTAAAATCATCAATCTTGCTTGCAAGAAAATCAAGGCGGTCTCTTTGAAGAGAGGTTACCTGTTTCAATCTGGCAAGTTCTTCTATTTTGCCTCTGGTGTCTATATAGTTATAGGAAAGATAACATATCGATAATAAAGTGGTTATTATTGTAACCGAGATGAATGATAGAAGTGTAGTTGAAATTCTAAACTTTTTTATTGACCCATTCCCCTGGGGAATGGCAAGAATGGTATAATATTTATTTCCCATCCCGGATCCTTTCACGCAACTTCCAGCGCAACCTCTTAGAAAATCCTGCCGGCTTTCCTGTGTTGTTAATACTAAGATCTGTTTTCAATAAATCTTGAAGTGCCTGCAGATTATATACACTTCCGATGACAATACCCTCCTAGGAAAGCTACCATAGCTGTCTTAAATGTCAAGAAAAGATTGAAGACCTTCAGATCCTTTTTTCGACCATAATAAGAGGATCTCCCACATCCACGTCATCCCCGGGCGACACCAGCACATCCGAGACTACCCCGTTTATTTCAGAGATTATGTTGTTGAGCATTTTCATCGCTTCAAGAACAATCAATATCTGCCCTGCCGAAACATCTTCCGTTTCAGTAACAGGGATTTCGCTTACCGTTCCCTTTATGGGTGATCTGACATCTCCCGATTGTGCGAGTTTTCCTATATCTTTAGCTGAAAGTATAACCTTTCTTTCCTTCCCCTCGCCTTCCTGTTCAAGCTCTGTCAGTATAGGCTCGGGATGGTAATTTATGGTCAGATAGGTAACGGCATCTCCTGTCTTTGTCTTTCGTTTCGGACCTATCTCTATAATATGATGTTTTCCATAGACATCAGAAAATTCGATCTTTTCTCCAAGATTGAATCCACCTTTCTTAAACCACACATGGGGAGGCAATACCCATGTCTTGCCATATTTCTCCTCAAATTTAAAGAAATTCACCGCATCATTGGGATGCTGAAGATACAGCACAAACTCATCTTCCGTAGCTGCCCGCCCAAGGCGATGTTCAAGCACTCTTCTATCCACATTTAGGTCAATATTTTCTATCTCCTGATAACCCTTTTGTTTTTCTGTTATTTCCTTCCAATCCGGCCCAAATACCGCTTCATATATCACATCGGACGGCTTGTAGAACGGAAGGTCTCCATATCTTCCCAGCATCAGGTTTTTCAGGTCATCGTTCGCATCTTTATATCTCTTGCCGCTGAGAATATTATTGACGGCCGTAGTCCACAAAATCTGTGAGCCCGGCGTTACGCTCCACCAATTCCCAAGCTCGGTCTGGACACGGGGCAACTCTTTCTGGAGAATTTCAGGCATCAAGTGTAGAAAATTTCCCTTGACCGCCTGTTCAAAGCTCGATCCCGTCGCTCCGCCCGGTAGTTTATGGGTCTGAACAGTGGGGTCAAATCCGAGAAACTGAGATTCAAGATCTTTGTAATGTTCTCTCTCCGGACGCAGTTTATTCGAGGTATCAACAACCGATTGTCGGTCTACACCCAGTGCGCGATGTCCATATTCATTCAGCGTATCGATAACCGTTAATATGGGGGGAGGCCCATAGAAGCCGGTGAAGGCATGATCTGCCGCATCCACAATCTTCGCCCCGTTTCTCACAGCTTCAGTAATCCTTCCCACATCATTTCCATCCGTGTTATGGCCATGATAGTGGATAATGAGATCCGGGTATTTGTCGAGGATGGATTTTGTCAGATCCCCGATCTTCCTCGGAGTTCCAAGACCTCCGTGATTCTTTATGCAGAGAATTATATCCTCACCGGTAACATCGAGTATCTCTGCCACCTTTTGAATATAAAATTTGTTGGTATGCTCCTGCCCCGTTGAGAAACATATCGAAGGCTCCAGTATGCATCCGGCCTCCTTTACCCCTTCGAACACCGCAGTCATATTGGGCACATAATTAAGAAAATCAAAAACCCTCCAAATATGTACGTAGCGGGCAAAACTACGAACTGTCAAGCGAATCACATTTTCGGGATAGGGTCTGTAACCGAATAGATTGATGCCTCTGCAGAGCGTTTGGAACATTGTATCGGGCATTAATGAGCTGAGTATCCGCAGCTTCTCCAAGGGATTGATCTGTCTGCGCAGCATATCCACATGAACCGATGCTCCTCCCGTTATCTCAAGAGAAAGGTACCCGGAGTCATTTCTCTCTCTGGAGACCAGAATCTGGGTGTGCGGCATTATGCGGTTTTTGAAGTCGGATTGAGAGAGGTCTCTCTCCGTATTGGTTATGTAGTATCCATCTCCCGCCCTGATCTTGTCGAGAACATGTCGCACCCCTCCCTCACGCAAATCGCGAGGAGTAATCCTTTCATCAATAATCTGCTGCACTGCTTTCATTCCTTTCAGGTCTTAATCCCGATAAACGGGATAAGGGCGTTAATCAAATTAGTCCCTGCAAAAAACGCAGGAAATAATTTCTAACTTACTAATACGCATAGGGGTTAATCTTTTTCGCATGAATCTCCGCAATCAACTGCGAAAGCTTGGCAACCTCCCGCTTGTTCTCCGGATAGTTAAATACCTCGGCATGTGCGTCCAGATAAGATGTATTAAACTCGCCCTTACGAAAATCGGGTTCATCACAAATTGCGAGATAGAATGGTATCGTCGTCTTCGGGCCGACAATAAGGAAGTCATTCAGCGCCCTCTTGAGACGCTGTACCGCCTGTTCCCAGTTATGACCTCGAACAGTCATCTTTACCAGAAGCGAATCATATTCCGTGGGAATCCTGTATCCCTGATAAGCTATACCATCGAGCCTTATACCTGGACCTCCGGGAGACTGGTATACCTCTACCCTCTTTCCACCTTCCGGCATGAAGTTGTTTTGAGGATCTTCCGCATTAATCCTTACCTGGACAGCCTTGCCCAGAAGATTAAATCGTACTTCGGGAATCTTCAGATGTTTCCCTTGCGCTATCATTATCTGCTCTCTCACGATATCGACACCGGTCAGCATCTCGGTAACCGTGTGCTCAACCTGAAGTCTTGTGTTAATCTCCATAAACCAGAATTCATTAGTGTCGGGATCAACAAGAAACTCCACAGTCCCCGCATTTATATAACCGGACTCCCTGGCCGCCAATACGGCCGTCTTACACATCGATTCAAGGACATCAGCAGGAAGATCCGCAGGCGCTATTTCTATCAGCTTCTGGTGTCTCCGCTGGATGGAACAATCCCGCGAGCCGAGTTGAATGACTTTTCCGTGCTGATCTGCCAGTATCTGGATCTCCACGTGACGGGGGTTCTCGATACATTTCTCTATATAAATATTACCATCATTAAAGGCATGGAGGGCTTCCGCCCTTGCCAGGGGCATCTGGATCGGCAGGTCCTTTTTATCTTCAACTCTCCTTATCCCCCTTCCACCTCCGCCGCAGGATGCCTTCAGCATAAGAGGAAACCCGTATTTCTCACCAAAGGCAACGGCGTCTTTTGTCCCTTTTTCACCGGAGGCAAGATTCCCGGTACCCGGTGTAATAGGGATCCCCGCTTTCTCCATGATTTTTCTGGCAACAATCTTATCGCCCAAGTTATGAATAACGTCGGGAGGAGGACCGATGAAGGCTATATCGGCCTTTTCGCAGGCGCTGGAAAAATCGGGGTTCTCCGCAAGGAATCCATACCCAGGGTGTATCGCGTCTGCGCCACTCTTGCGTGCCGCCCAGATCATCCTGTCAATATCAAGATAATCTTTTCGCGGCCCATCGCCTATCATGATAGCGTCATCCGCAAATCTGATAAAGAGCGCTTCTTTATCAGGCTTCTCATAGATGGCTACGGCCCCGAGTCCCAGTTCCTTGATCGTTCGAATCAGCCTCAGGGCTATTTCACCCCTGTTGGCAACCAGAACTTTATTTATTTTTTTACCTGTCGTCATTATTACCCTTTCAAACAAAAATGTGAAAAGTCAAATATGCTACATTTGCCACCTTGCCATGTCAAGAAAATAGGTAACCGCAAGTGACACCGCATGGCTTTTTACCTCGCCTGGAGATCTTATAGAACCCTGTCCAAAAGAAAAATTTATAATATTATTACCGCACACACATCAAATCATTTTTTTCAGCTCATCCGAAAATACATCATATATATCCTGGCTGAACAAGACAAACCGGACCAACTCTATTTCTTCGTGGTCTCTTACATAATCGATGGCGGTCTTAAGGGCAATAGATGCCGCCTCTCTCAGGGGATAGCCATATACCCCCGCGCTTATCGCGGGGAAAGACACGCTCCTGAGCCCCTTTTGCGTAACCTTTTTAAGACTCTCCAGGTAGGCGCTTTTGAGAAGATCCGCCTCTCCCAAGCTGCCTCCTCTGTAAACCGGGCCTACCGTATGTATAACATACCCGGCCTTGAGGTTTCCTCCTCCGGTAACCACCGCCTGGCCTGTGGGACAGTAGCCTATCTTCCTGCACTCTTTCATAATGGATGGGCCTCCCGCTCTGTGTATGGCCCCGTCCACACCTCCGCCGCCTTTCAATCCCGAATTAGCGGCGTTCACTATGGCGGCCGTCTCCTCCTTTGTTATATCTCCCAGAACAAGGGCAATAACCGTGTTGTTGATCTTTATTTCCATGTCCGCCTCTCCTCCTGTCCCCACCTCAGATGAGCACTCTTCTGGGTGCACTTCTGGATCATGTTGATCTTTTATGAACGTGATAGTATCCTATCCGTGGATAAAAACAAACCCAAAAAAATCTGACAGCGGGGAATGCGCGCACTGGGCATAGACTGTCACATAACCGTCTCCGAGCCATCGCCCTTCCATGCAGAATTCATCAGAGAAGCGGGAGCGGACAGGGTTATAACCGATGGAGATCTGTTTTCACACACAGTGGATATAAAAGGAGCATCGCCCTTTAGTTTTTTGCCGGCCGGTCAATTACACAAGTGTGGCCGAACGTGTTTAATGATAGCGCCATTAGGCAATTGCTTTTTTTGCTCTGCTGCTCTATGATCAACGTTTACAGGGGTGAAATTCATGCAAAAGATAAAATCACTCATAACCGATCGGCAACACGCCCCGGGCATACAACACAGGTCCCTTTTGCCCGTGATTTTCGCCTTTGTCTTCATCTTTGCGGCCGCCTTCTTTTCTGCCGCTGCCGCTGGGCAGGAACCGTTGTCCATAAAGGTCGGCGCCTATGCGAATCACCCCAAGATTTATATGGATGCGAACGGCAGGGTCTCCGGATTCTGGCCCGACCTCATGGAACACATAGCTGAAGCAGAAAACTGGAAGATAGAATATGTCTATGGGACATGGAGTGAAAGCCTCGACCGGTTAATAAATAAAGAGATAGATATAATGCCGGATGTGGCATTTACACAAAAGCGCAATAAACTCTACGCCTTCTCCGAAGCCCCTGTTCTTATGAGCTGGACAAGGAAACAGGGCCGATGCAGGGATAACAAACAGAAATTTCGGGAATAAAAACGCGAAGAATTTTAAGGTTAAAAAGACGCCGATTATCTTCCAGCCCATTAATATGAAATTTGCTTTTCCAAAGGATGCCGAATCAACCCCATACCTTGCCGGAAGAATAAATTATCATATAAAGCAGCTTAAGCAGGACGAGAGCTCTATCTATTACCGCCTGCTGGAGAAATATTTTGAGGCGGAAATCGCTAAAAAGAGGGTTGAAGTATTCCCCGGCTGGCTCAGTACGGTATTAAAGACCATCACGGCACTCTTCGTTTTTTTTATTCTTGTAATCACAGTATCAAGAATACAGGTGAAGAGAAAGACAATGGAAATCCTAGCAGGAAAAGCGGTCCTGCAGGCAAGCGAGGAACGCTACCACAGTGTTTTTGAGAACACGGGAACGGCTACTGTGATCCTTGAAGAAGATACTACTATCTCAATGGCGAACACTGGATTCGAGAAACTCAGCGGATATCTCAGAGAAGAAATAGAGGGCAGGAAGAAGTGGACGGAGTTTGTAACCAGTGAAGACCTGGAAAGGATGAAGGAATATGCCACTGAAAGGAGAAAAAATGGGGGCAAGGCTCCAACGAAATACGAATTTAGCTTTATTGACAGGCAGGGAAATATAAAAAATGTATTCCATATGACAGGCATGATCCCGGGAACCAGAAAGAGCGTTGCCTCACTGATGGACATCACCGCCCGCAAAAAGGCCGAAGAGGAAATCAAACGTTCCCTCCGTGAGAAGGAGACCCTCCTTGCCGAGATCCATCACAGGGTCAAGAACAACATGCAGATAATCTCAAGCCTCCTCTCCCTCCAGTCCAAAGATATAGAAGATGAAAGAGCCCTTTCACTGATCAAAAACTGCGAGGATCGAATCAGGTCCATGTCACTTGTCCATGAGAAGCTCTATCTTTCAGAAGACCTATCCAGTATCGACTTTCATGATTATATGAAAGACCTGTCAGCCCGTCTGTTCCAGGTCCACAGAGTGGACTCAAGAGTTTTAAGCTTCTCATCACAGATAAAAGATGTTTCCTTCAATATCGAGACGGCAATACCACTGGGGCTTATCATAAATGAACTTATCTCAAACGCGCTGAAACACGCCTTCCCCGAAGGTAAAAAGGGAAGCATTGCCGTAGAACTCACACAAGACAAGAAGACAGAAGAATACATACTGACCGTCACAGACGACGGCATCGGTTTTCCTGAAGGGACAGACTACAGAAACACAGAAACCTTCGGCCTGCAGCTGGTGGATATGCTCACCGAGCAGCTTCACGGCACGATGGAACTTGACAGAACCAAAGGCACGTCATTCAGGATCGTATTCAGGGAACGGAAGTACAGGAAAAGGATATGAAAATGGGGTGAAAACAATGGATGAAAAAGCAAAGATACTGATCGTTGAGGATGAACGGATCATCGCCCTGGAAATGCGACACAAGCTGGAATCCATGGGATACGATGTATCTGCTATTGTCTCTTCGGGAGAAGAGGCCGTCAGAAAGGCCGAAGAACTGCACCCGGATCTTGTCTTGATGGACATCATCCTGCAGGGAGAGATGGACGGCGTGGAGGCGGCCTGTCAGATCAAAAACCGTTTTGGCATTCCCGTTGTGTACGTAACCGCCAATGTCAGTGATGCAAGGCTGGAAGATATCACACGCTCGGAACCCTTCGGCTGTCTGTTCAAGCCCTTCGAGGACATGGAACTGCAAGCCGCCGTAAAGATGGCCCTGTATAAATATCAGATGGGGGAAAAACTGCGGGAGAGTGAGGAAAATTATCGTTCTGTTGTTGAAAATTCTCATGATGGAATTCTTATTGTGGGTGAAGATTACAGGTTCACGTATGTAAATGATATGTTCTGCCGGATTGCTGGATATTCCCGCAGTGAGATTATTGGTCAGAATTTCAGGAAATTTATTGATGAGGAAGGCAAAAGGCTTGTCGCGGACAGATATAAACAAAGACAAGCAGGGACAAAGCCTCCTCCGAGATATGAATTTAATGTTGTTATAAAAGATGGGACAAAGAGGCGTGTTGAGATAAGTTCCACTGTATCCAGGGATCTC
>CAYLXS010000007.1:0-27733 GCA_964387765.1 uncultured Syntrophaceae bacterium | reverse complement strand
CTCCGCCGAGTGTCTTCACAATCTGGGCACTGAGCCCCGTCGATCGTATCTTCATGCCTTTGATATCTTCCAATACCCTGACAGGTTTCTTTGTGCTCAGCAGGCCGGGTCCGTGGGCGTGAATGTAAAGAACTTTCACATCATCCAATTCCTTTGGTGACATCTTTTTGTAGAATTCGGTGGCTACACGTGTTGCAACGCTGCCGTCAGGATAGCCAAGAGGAAGATCAACCGCTGCCATTACCGGAAAACGTCCCCTCGTGTAAGCAAAACAGGACATTCCTATATCCGATATCCCCTTTACAACACCATCGTAACACTGATTTGCCTTCGTCAGAGTCCCTCCCGGAAAGATGGTAATTTTTATTCTTCCGTCGGAACGCTTTTCTATCTCCTCGGCCCATGATACAGCCGCCTGACACTGGCTGTGGGTGGGTGGAAAAAATATGCTGTAGGTAAGTTCTGTGGTCTTTTCTTTTTTCTGGCAGCCTGTTGTCACTAAAAATGCCGCTATCCCTATCATCAAAATTATCAGAAGATTTTTTTTCATAGCTTTCCCCTCTTAAATAAATTCCTGGCCCTAAACTTTGTTCCCTTCACAGGTAACAAAAGGCACATGTGTTAAATATAGATACTAAACGGAAAATACAAATCTGGATGGCCTGCTTTCCCGCCCGGTCAGGGGCAAGAAGCAGGCATTAATACATGTAGTTCTTCCTGCAGAAAATGGTTGGCGGTAAAATTGAAGTTTTGTTTCTCATAACTTTTATCCGACTTTAAAGATTTAGCATAACTTCGTAACCGATTTTTTCCGACTTGTCAAATACTATCTGCGACCCTCGAAAAAAATGCAAAATTTACGACACCTCAAGTTTACAGGAATATAAACAAACCCGCTCACACTATCTGGAAACTGTATCACAATATACATTCCCGCATGGAGACACGAAAGTGAGCAGACCTGATATTTCAAACCGGGCTGTCTTATTTTCCTGAACAATTCTCCTATTTTTTCTTTGCGGTCTTTGTTTTTTCCAGCTCTGCCTTGTATTTCTCCGCCTCAGCCTTTGCTTTTTGAAGCTCTTCCTTGGCGGCGTCCAGATCCACAACACTCACTGTTTCTTCTTCTTTCAATTTCATCTGGTCCTTCATCTCGTCGTAACCGACATATATGGCAAGAGCACCTCCCAGCAGAAGAATGATCGGAATCCCACCTGTAAGAATATTAAGAAAAGGCTCCCACCAGATTCCCAACCCAATAAGTCCCAAGATCGCCGCTATGGCACCGCCTATCAATACCTTCATAATTCTATAACCTCCCTCTATCAAAATTTGATTTTTCACTATGGCTGTTGTGGCCAAGACTCATCAACAAACTGAGTTTCAGATTTCTTTGCTAACATAAAAATGAAACGCAGGCAAGTTCAAAATGGAGAAAAAGAGCTTGCCTAAAAAGAAATATTAGATTAGTTTTAAAAGCTTTCAGACAGACTTAATTTCATATGACAGATTCCTGGTTTTGCGAAGGACCGGGGGAAGGATAATAATGATAAAGCTTGATTTTGAAAAGGGAGGAGGCCTTATTCCTGTAGTGACTCAGGATTATGAGACGAACGATGTCTTGATGCTGGCCTACATGAACAGGGAGTCATGGTTGAAAACACTGGAAACGGGCAGAGCGACTTACTGGAGCAGATCAAGAAATACCCTCTGGGTCAAAGGTGAGACATCGGGCAATGTCCAGATTGTCAGGGAAATTCTTGTGGACTGCGATCTTGACACAGTTGTTCTGAAGGTGGATCAAGTAGGGGGGGCCGCGTGTCATATGGGCTATAGATCCTGTTTTTACCGAAAGGTGTTGGATGGAGAAATGAAAATAATCAGCGAGAGGATATTCGATCCGGAGGAAGTTTATAAAAAATGAGAAGATTGAAACTGGGAATACCGAAGGGGAGTCTTGAATCCAACACTATTAAACTTTTTAAAAGGGCTGGATGGTCGATAACCTATGATTCCAGGAGTTATTTTCCTGATATCGATGATGAAGACATCTCCTGCGCCCTTGTAAGAGCTCAGGAAATGTCCCGGTATGTTGATGATGGAACACTTGACCTTGGTCTTACCGGGAAAGACTGGATCCTGGAAAATGAGTCTGATGTTGTTGTGGTTCAAGATCTTGTTTATTCAAAAGCGTCTACACGGCAGGCCAGGTGGGTGCTTGTGGTAAGAGAAGATTCTCCGATAAAAACAATAGAGGATATATCCGGGAAAAGGATATCCACGGAACTGGTGAATGTTACCCGGAATTACCTTAAAGAGAGAGGAATAGACGCTCATCTGGAATTTTCCTGGGGCGCTACAGAGGCCAAAGTGGTTGAGGGCCTTGTGGACGCGATAGTAGAGGTTACAGAAACAGGGAGCACCCTGAGGGCCAATAATTTAAAGATTGTCCATGAGGTTATGAAGACAAATACCCAGCTGATTGCCAACAAAAAGGCATGGGATGATCCATGGAAGAGAAAAAAAATAGAGCAGATAAGCATCCTCCTTGGAGGATCGCTTATGGCCATGGGCAAGGTTGGCCTTAAGATGAATGTTGCCAGGGAAAATCTTGGAGGGGTTGTCCTGCTGCTCCCCTCTCTCAAGGCGCCCACCACTTCAGCACTGTATGACGAAAACTGGTTCGCCGTCGAAGCCGTTGTAGATCGCGGTATCGTAAGAGAATTGATACCTCTTCTCCGGGAAGCCGGGGCTGAAGGCATAATAGAATACCCTCTCAACAAAGTGCTATAAAAGGAGACCTGACATTATGGCGAGAAATAAAAAAATAATCAGGAAAACCACAGAGACGAATATTGCTGTGGAGATAAATCTCGATGGGGAAGGAATAGGAAAAATATCTACAACGATACCCTTTCTTGATCATATGCTCAATCTTTTCACGAAGCACGGATTTATTGATTTGGATGTGAAAGGTAGCGGAGACACGGATGTAGATTATCATCACCTCGTGGAAGATATAGGTATATGCCTCGGAGAAGCAGTAAAAGGAGCCCTGGGAGATAAAAAGGGAGTAAGCCGCTATGGCACCGCCTTTGTACCCATGGATGAAACCCTGTGCCATGTCTGCATTGATATTTCAGGAAGACCTTCCCTGGTTTTTCATGCCGACTTTGGCGGTAAGAAGATAAGAGATTTTGATCCCATCATTCTTGAAGAGTTTTTTAAGGCTTTTTCGGATCACGGGGGAATAACATTGCATGTAAATGTCATATATGGTAAGAATCCCCACCACATAGCGGAGGCTATCTTCAAGGCGTTCGCCCGTGCTTTGAAAGATGCTGTCCGCATGGATGACCGGATCAAGGGTGTACTGTCAACGAAGGGAAGTATTTAGTCCCCCTCTGTCCGGAAACATGAAGAGGGATGATAATCATGAAAAAACACCTTTCCTTTTATCTTTTTTGGCTTCTTCTATGCGGGGCGATATCTGTTGTGCTGCTTACCGGATGTATATCTAAAAATGCCGGCGGAGCGGACGCCCTTCACAGGAAAACTGTCTCCGGTTTAAAGAAGATCGCGGTTGTTCCCTTTCAGGCGGTAACTTCGGATGATCCCGACGTCAGGCTTGTCCGGTGTCCGGTATGTGGAACAACTTTCAGGACATGCGACTTTAAGGGAAACCCGGAGAGAAAGATAGAAGAAATTTTCCTGAAGAGGATTGAATCTTCCAAACAACATTCCCTGATACCGTCCGGCTATGTGAGCGGTGTTTACAAGAGGGTCTCCGCCACCTCGTTCGAAAAATCCCCCCTGGAGATATTAGCAGAGGTTGGGAAAGAGGTCGGGGCGGACGGGATTGTTGCGGGATATCTCTTTTGTTATATGGAGAGAAAGGGCTTTGGTTATTCCGTGGAAAGACCCGCTTCGGTGGCTTTCTGCGTGCATCTTATCAGGATTAAGGACGGTGTATCTGTATGGAAAGGCGTGTTTGACAAGACCCAGAGTTCATTGATGGAAAATATCTTTGATATCTTACCTTTTATAAAAAGCGGGGGGAAATGGATTACCGCTGAAGAATTGTCACAGGAAGGTATAAAAGAGATCTTAAAGGGCTTCCCGGATCTGAAGGGAGATTCATAATTGCTTATAATACCTGCTATAGATTTGAAGGATGGCAAGTGCGTGCGCCTTCTTCAGGGTAACTTTAACCTGTCTACCGTTTATTCGGATCATCCCGCGGATATCGCCGCAAAATGGCAGGAAAAGGGGGCAAAGCGCATTCATGTGGTTGACCTTGACGGTTCTCGTGACGGATCCCCCCGAAATATGAACGTTATCAGGGAACTTGCCCGCGCGGTGAATGTAACCCTGCAGGTGGGTGGCGGGATAAGAAATATGAAGACCGTTGATAATTATATAAATATGGGCGTCGATTATGTCATACTGGGAACAGTCGCCCTGAAGGATAGAAAATTTGTTCTCGATGCGTGCGCTAATTACAGGGGACACATCATTCTTGCCATCGACGCGCGTGACGGTATGGTCGCGGTTGAGGGATGGACTGAAAGCACCGATCAGTCTCCTGTCGAAATTGCCTCAGGGTATGAGGAATGCGGGTTGAACTCTGTTATAT
The DNA here is from genome assembly GCA_964387765.1 of uncultured Syntrophaceae bacterium. Taxonomy (GTDB): domain Bacteria; phylum Desulfobacterota; class Syntrophia; order Syntrophales; family UBA2210; genus UBA2210. Next base: position 23,097 of record CAYLXS010000007.1, on the reverse strand, counting down.
ATACCGACATAAAAAGAGATGGTATGGAGTCTGGCGTGAATATAGAATCCACAAAGATGCTTGCCGAATCTGTCGATATCCCGGTCATTGCCTCCGGTGGTGTCGCGAGCATCCATGACATCGACCGGCTTCTCGAAGCGGGAGAACCGGGAATAATGGGTGTAATTACAGGAAAGGCCATTTACACAGGGGCATTGAAACTGGAAGATGCCATCGCACGGGTTACTGGATTTATGCAGGAGGAAAAGTGATATGGAGGATTGCATATTCTGCAAGATTGTAAAGGGAGAGATACCCGCGAACATTGTTTACGAATCCGAAAATGTTCTGGCATTTGATGATGTCAATCCGATGGCCCCCGTTCATGTTGTTGTGGTGCCTAAGGTGCACGTGGCCACTCTCATGAATGTACCGGACGGTATGATGGAAAACATGATTTCGGCCGTGCGAAAAATCGCAAAGATAAAGGGAATTGACAAGAAGGGTTTCAGAACGGTTGTCAACTGTAATGAGGATGGCGGCCAGGTAGTTTTTCACCTCCATGTCCATATTCTGGGAGGCAGAAAATTGAGCGACGATATGGGGTGATGCCTGTAAAGCACTGAGGGGTTGAAAAAGAAGAAAGGTGAAGATGAGATGGACATAAGAGAGCGTGTGTCGGGTGAAATGATCAAAGCTGCCAAAGATAAGGATAAGGCGAAGTTGTCTGTGCTTCGCATGATCAAATCGGCTTTGCATAACAAAGAGATAGATTTAAAGGACGAGTTTGGCGAGAAAGAAATCCTGCAGGTATTGTCCTCTATGATAAAGCAGAGAAAGGACTCTGTTGAACAATTCAGAAATGGGGGAAGACTGGAGCTTGCAGAAAAAGAGGGGAAGGAAATCGAGGTAATCCAGGGGTTCATGCCGGAACAGATGTCGGAAGAAAAGATAAAAACAGAGATCGAAAATGCCATAGAAGAAGCCGGCGCGACAAGCATCAGAGACATGGGAAAAGTCATGAAACTTATTATGCCCAGGTTAACCGGAAGGGCCGATGGGAAAGCTGTGGGCGAGGCGGTTAAAGCGCGATTGTCCTGAACAATGCACTTGTCAATAGAGGTAAGAACAGCTTGAAGGGATATATACCTCAGGAAAAGATAGGAGAGATAAAGAGCAGGGTGAATATTGTCGATTTGGTTTCCGAGTACGTTACCCTGAAAAAGGCCGGCAGAAACTTTGTCGGTCTTTGTCCCTTTCACAAGGAGAAGACACCATCTTTCAGCGTTAATCCCGAAAAACAGATATTTTACTGCTTTGGTTGCGGAGAGGGTGGAGATATCTTCGCTTTTCTGATGAAAATAAACGGTGCGAGCTTTGCCGAGTCCGCAAGATATCTGGCTAATAAAGCGGGAATCGAGATACCTGTCAGAAAAATGACGAGCGCGGAAAGGACAGTGGCAAGCGATAAGGAAAAGCTGAACAAAATAAACGCGATGGCCGCAGATTGGTTTTCCGAACAGCTTTCTTCCGAGAATGGCCGGGCAGCTCGTGATTATCTTGACAGAAGAAAGATGGGGACTGACATAACCGGAGAATTTCGCCTGGGTTATTCACCGGAGGGATGGAGCCGGCTTGTCAGCTATTTTGAAGGCAGAAAGGTTCCCCTCAGACTTGTCGAAAAAACCGGCCTTATAATATCTAAAGATAATGGCAGATTCTATGACCGGTTTCGCGGGAGATTGATTTTCCCGATAGAAGATTTGAGCGGCAGGGTTGTGGCTTTTGGCGGACGGGCTCTCGGTGACGATATGCCTAAATACCTCAACTCGCCCGAGTCTCCTGTATATACAAAGGGCAGGGTCCTGTATGGCATGTACAGGACAAAAGACAGTATCCGCGAAAAGGATTACGTTATAATTGTGGAAGGATATATTGATCTTCTCTCCCTCCGGGATGCGGGGGTGAACAATGTAGTAGCAACGCTGGGCACCGCTCTGACCAGAGAGCAGGTCGAACTGATCAGGCGATTCACGCGGAATGTTGCCGTCATTTTTGATCCCGATGAAGCGGGTAGACATGCGGTAGAGCGCAGTCTGAAACTGTTCCTTGAAGAAAACATGCATGCCAGGGTGGTCGTCCTTCCCGAAGTATATGATCCTGATGACTATGTGAAAAAATTTGGTCCGGAGTCCCTGGAAAATATTATAGCTCATTCCTCGATGATGGTGGACTACTATATAGAAAAAATGGTGGGCAGCAGAGATACACTTGAAGATAACCTGGATGCCAGCAGGGAGTCGATCTCTTTCATAAGTGCCATAAAGGATCCTGTTGAAAGAAACCTGTTCACAAAAAGGGTATCTGAAAAACTTGGCATTGACCAGAAACTTTTGAAGGACAAGATAAGAAAGGCATCCACTAATTACAAAACCACCCCTAAAACCGCTTCTCAAGAAAAAAAACCGGAAAAGGTTGACATGGTGGAACTGAATCTTATCTATATGATGATGGAATATCCCGAAAAGATCTCTGTGGTGACACGGGAGGGTGTTCTGGATTGTTTTGCTTCACAAACATTGAAAAAACTGGGGGAAACATTAACCGGGGGAGTGGATGACACCATCAGTCTAATCAGCGACATGGAAGATGGATCTGTAAAGAAAAGACTCCTGAAATTGATGATGGAACGCCCTTTCTCCGATAAAGAGATTGCCGGCAGGGTCTTTGATGATAATGTCAGACAGATAAGGAACAAATGGTACAAGGGCAGGCACAATATGTTGAAGAGGGAACTGATCAGGGCACGGGACACAGACAACAGAGAGTTGAGCGACAGCCTGCTGCGGGAGAAAGACAGATTGTTAAAGGAAGAGAAAGGACTATTCGAAAATGAAAAAAATAATCAAGTCGGATGAGGTAAACAAACTTATTTTGCTGGGCACAGAGAAGGGGTTTCTTACTTATGATGATATCAATAATACCCTCCCGTCCGACATTATATTTTCAGAACATATAGATGATATATTGATGCTTTTCCATGAGAAGAATATTGAAATTGTCGATGTTGACAAGAATGGAAAGATTATTCATAAACCGCTCTCTAAGACCGAGAAAACGCCGGAAAAAGTAAAGAATGGAATACTGGCTCTTCCTCTGGCTGCACTGGGTAAAACCGGAGATCCCGTGAAATTGTATCTGAGGGAAATGGGTCAAGAGTCTTTGCTTAGTCGCGAGGAAGAAGTAACGATAGCAAAGGAGATTGAAAAGGGGGAAACAAGGATCATAAAAGCCCTTTTCAGCCTGCCGATCTTTATAAAAAAGGCTGCAGATATAGGAGATAAACTCAGGAATGACGAGATAAGAATAAAAATAGTTGTTGCTAATCTTGAAGACGAAAATGGTTTTACTGAAGAGGATCTATATCGGGAACGGGTGCAAAAACTAGCAGCGAGAGTGGCAAAGCTGAATGCACGGAATACTATGTTGAAGGCAGAGTTGAGAAGAAAAGAGTTGGATGATTTTGAGAAAGAAAAGATGAAAAAGGAACTGGGGGGGAATCTCAGAAAAATCATAAAACTCTGTAGGAATGCAAATTTCAATAAGAAGCTTATAAATACAATGGTTCTGGAACTCAAGAATGCCGTTGCCGACCTTAACAAGGGTGAGCGGAAAATAACAGCATGCAGGAAACAAGCTGGAATGTCACTTAATGCTTTGGATAAGATATTTTCCCGGATGAGAAACGGTGAAGAGAAACTGGCTTCAAAAGAGAGCGGCATCCCGGTTGAAAAATTGAGAGAGTATGAAAAGACAATCAGACAAGCGCGCAATGACAGAAAAAGGATAACTGGAAAGATAGGCTCGTCGAGAGAGGCCCTGAAGCCGGTGATCACTTCCATAAAAGAGGGTGAGATGGAGGCAGACCTGGCGAAAAGAAAATTGATAAAGGCGAATCTCAGGCTGGTCGTAAGTATTGCCAAGAAGTATACGAACAGGGGGTTGCAATTCCTGGACCTTATTCAGGAAGGAAATATAGGGCTGATGAAGGCTGTTGAAAAGTTCGAATACCAGAGGGGATATAAATTTTCCACCTATGCGACATGGTGGATACGACAGGCCATTACAAGGGCCATAGCGGATCAGGCACGAACGATAAGAATTCCGGTTCACATGATCGAAACCATAAACAAACTTATCAGAACTTCTCGATATCTGGTTCAGGAGCTGGGTAAAGAGCCCACCCCGGCCGAGGTTGCGGAGAAGATGGAATTCCCTCTGGATAAAGTGAGAAAGGTATTGAAGATTGCCAAGGAGCCGATATCCCTGGAGACCCCTATAGGTGAGGAAGAAGACAGCTCTCTCGGAGATTTTATAGAGGATAAAAAGATCATGTCCCCCTCCGATGCCACTATGAGTATGGATCTTGCGCAGCAGACCAGAAAGATACTGGCCGCCCTGACACCGAGGGAGGAGAAGGTCTTAAGGATGCGTTTCGGGATCAGCGAAAAGGCAGACTTGAAACTGATTTTGAAAGGGGATAAGGCAGAGATGAGTGATACATTAAAACGAGCCGGACAGATCGAAAATAACGTGTTAAAAAAGATGCGTGGCGCCTCGCGAAGGAGAGAAATAAAGGGGGGCATTAAGTAGAAACCTACAGCGGGTTCAATATGGCACTGCTTCTATCCCAATGAGGATATCTTCAGACAAATGGTTTATCGCTCCATGTCTTGTTTCACTTGGAATTCTTATGAAAGCTGTATTTACAGTTACAGAACTGACCGGAGCTATAAAAGGGCTTCTGGAATCCGGTTTTGACCTTATATGGGTCACGGGCGAAATTTCCAATCTTCGCCGTCCCGCCTCGGGCCATCTGTATTTTACCCTCAAGGATAAAGATAGTCAGATAAGGGTGGTCGCGTTCAGAAGCGTGGCGGGCAGGATAGGCTTTGATCTTGAAGACGGAATGAAGATAGTCTGCAGGGGAAAACTGAATGTCTACTCCGCAAGAGGCGAATACCAGCTCATCATAGATGCCGCGGAGCCGAAGGGCCTTGGAGCCCTCCAAATGGCCTTCGAACAGCTCAAGGAACGCCTGGAAAAAGAGGGCCTGTTCGATCCTTCTCACAATAAGGACATACCTTTTTTGCCCGGGAAAATCGGTATAGTCACATCCCCTTCGGGCGCGGCTATCAGGGACATATTGAATATCACAGGAAGAAGATTCCCATCCGTTAACATCATTATTGCCCCCACGGTCGTGCAGGGGACGGAAGCACCCATGGAGATATGTGACGCCATATCGGATCTAAACTCAATTGGTGTGGATGTAATCATTGTTACCAGAGGAGGGGGATCGCTTGAGGACCTGTTTTGTTTTAACGATGAAAGGGTCGCGCGGGCGATCTACTCTTCGAAAACCCCTGTTATTTCGGCTGTTGGTCATGAGATTGATTTCACCATCGCCGATTTTGTGGCCGATCTCAGAGCGCCGACCCCTTCCGCTGCCGCTGAGCTGGTTGTCCCAAACAGGAAAGATTTGATCGAGGGAATACAAAGCTTGAAATCACGGTTGATGAATGCCCGTGGCGTGTTTTTGCATGGATTGGGAAGCAGGCTGGATTTTGCTGTGAAGGGTTTACGTGATCCGAGGAGACAAATTTCGGACCTGCGCATGAGGCTGGATGACTGGTATGCCAGACTGGAGACACGGGCCCGGTCTTGTATCGATACCCTTCGCGGTATCCTTCAGAGAGACATCTCTCTTCTCGATACGCTCAGCCCTCTTTCCGTTCTGAAGAGGGGCTTTGCTATAGTAAGGTTGTCTGACGGAACCATCGCCAGAGATGTGAACATGCTCACGGTGGACGGCAGTGTCGATGTGAAGGTTTCATCGGGAAGCTTCAAGGCAAAGGTAACCAAAATTTTACAGGAGTAGGGAAATGGCAGAGAAAAAGTTTGAAAAGGCCTTGGAAAAGCTGGAAGAAATTGTGAAAAAGATGGAAGAAGGAAATATGTCCCTCGAAGAATCATTAAAAGCATTTGAAGAGGGAACCAGACTTTCCCGCCTTTGCGCTGATAAGCTGGATGAAGCGGAGAGAAAAGTCAATATCCTCCTCAGGGAAGAAGGCTCATTAAATCTCAGTCCGTTTGAGGGAAAAGATGGTGGAAAACCGGAAGATGTTGCTTGAAGAATATCTTGAGACAAAAAAGAAGATTGTTGACAGGGCCCTTGAGAAATACCTTCCGAAAAGGGATGGATTTTCTTCTGAGATCTCCGAATCCATGAGATATACTCTGTTTGCCGACGGAAAAAGAATAAGGCCTGTCCTGTGTATGGCTTCCGCGGAAGTGGTTGGCGGCAGAGCAGATACAGTGTTGCCCATCGCATGCGCCATTGAGATGATCCATACCTATTCCCTGATACATGATGATCTGCCGGCAATGGATAACGATGACTACCGGAGGGGAAAATCCTCGAATCATAAGGTGTTCGGAGAGGGCGTGGCAGTCCTCGCGGGAGACGCCCTTCTCACAGAGGCCTTTTGTCTCCTGTCCGGTGGAACTCCGGCGATATCCCCTGAAAAGAGTCTAACCATAATTCATGAAATCTCGACAGCCGCAGGGTTTCAGGGCATGATAGGTGGCCAGGTGGCGGATCTCAGGGCAGAGGGCAAGGAAGTGGATATGGAAAGAGTGAATTACATACACACTCATAAAACACAGGCACTGATAACGGTTTCCATCCGTGCGGGCGCAATAGCAGCCGGTGCCGGCGAAGATGATCTGAATGCCCTTTCAGAATATGGGAGAAAAACGGGACTTGCCTTTCAGATAGCCGACGACATACTGGATATTGAAAGCAGCAGAGAAATCCTGGGAAAAGACACCGGCAGTGATGAGGAACTCAAAAAAGCGACCTACCCCGCCCTGATCGGCCTTGAAAAATCCAAAGAGAGAACACGAAAACTTGTGGAAGATGCGTTATCAGACATAGACCGTTTTGATGAAAAGGCTCAGCCCCTGAGAATGATAGCAAGGTTTATCGCCGAGCGAAAATCATAGCGCCTGGGGGGCCAAGGGTTCGAGGATTCGCGTGGTTGAGTGAAAGATTCCCGAAATGCTTTTTTCCGTCATTCCGACCCGCCTGTGCGTGCCCGCTTAGCTTTACGTTCTCTCTTCAACCAGCATATGCTTCTATTGACTTATAAATAAATAAGAGTTACATTGTAATACATAGAAGTACAAAGGAGGCAATGAAATATGAGCACTGCACTGTCAGTCAGATTGCCCGATTATCTGGCAAAAGAACTTAACAGCATCGCTTTAGCTACTGAAAGGTCTAAATCCTTTCTTGTGCAAAAGGCTCTTGAAAGTTATTTGCAAGACCAGGCAGATTTACAAGTTAGTCTTGATCGACTCCGAGATACATCTGATTCCATAATATCGATTGAAGAAATGAGACAAGAGATTGACTTATAAAATCAAATTCAAAAAGTCCGTTGCAAAAGACTTGAACAAAATAAATCGCTCTGACGCAGATAAAATTCTGCAGAAATTGACCTCAGAACTTTCTGTAAAAGCTGATGATTTCCCTGAATTACAAGGCGAATTTACAGGTTTACGAAAATATAGAGTTGGGAATTATCGTGTTGTTTACGCAATCATTGATGATTCCGCATTGGTTCTCCGAATTCAACACAGAAAAGATGTATATAGAAATTGAGTGGGGAGAAAATAAATAGTCCCTGCCACCATTTTACACTGATGGACAATGATGACTATAGAAGGGGGAAACCCTTAAATCACAGGGGGGAAAGGGGACAGATTTATTTTTATCCTTGAGTGTGGATAAAGGGAACAATCCCCGAAGGGGAATGGAGTTTAATCCTCTAATTGTTACAACGGGAACAGTTGACCGGCAGTTCCAACTTTGTGGATGAGATCGAGAAGAAAATTGCTAGGCAGATGGAATTTCGAAGAAAATGAGGTCAAATCTTTATCCTTGACAGTTTATACTGTGCGTATATTTTTTTTGAAAAAAAACTTTGACAGAATATACAAAAAGTTGAGATCAAGTAAATAAGAGCGAAAACTTAAGCGCGAATCAGCGCTACTCTTTCAGAGAACTGGAGAAGGTTTTTATGGATGAAAAAACAACCATATTGGAGGGCATAAACAGCCCTGAAGATATCAGGGGTCTGAGTATCGAGGATTTAAACATTCTGGCCGGGGAAATCAGACAGGCGATACTGGAGGTGGTTTCCAGAAACGGCGGCCATCTTGCGCCCTCTCTGGGGACTGTGGAACTTACCCTCGCTATTCATTACGTCTTCGACACGCCCCGGGACAAGGTCGTCTGGGATGTGGGACATCAGGCGTATGCTCACAAAATCATTACCGGCAGGAGAGATGAGTTTCATACACTCAGAAAGATGGGAGGCATAAGTGGTTTCCCCAGGAGAAGCGAGAGTGTTTATGACACCTTTGGAGTGGGGCACAGCAGCACTTCCATATCCGCCGCTTCCGGCATTGCCGAGGCAAGGTGTCTTGAGGCCGGCAATTCGAAGGTAATCGCGGTCATTGGAGATGGTTCAATGACTGCCGGAATGGCATTTGAAGGGCTCAACTGGTCTGGAGGAAGGGAAAAGGACATGATCGTTATACTGAATGATAATGAGATGTCCATCTCGCCCAACGTGGGAGCCATGTCGTCATACCTGAACCGCATTATGACAGGGCAGCAGATTACGAAACTGAGGGCAAAAATTCGTGATTTTTTGAAGACCGTGCCAGGTGTAGGAGAACATGTAATCAAGTTTGCCAGACAGGTGGAAGAGTCATTAAAAGCATTCATTGTTCCCGGCCTGTTGTTTGAAGAGCTGGGATTCAAGTATATTGGACCACTTGAAGGGCACAGTCTGGATCACCTGATAAAAAATCTCCGGAATGTGAAGGCCATGGAGAGACCTGTCCTGGTTCATGTTATTACCAAAAAAGGAAAGGGTTACAGATTTGCCGAAGAGGAACCGTCCAGATTCCATGGCGTAGGACCTTTTGATATCGCCACTGGGGAAACGGTCACCTCAGATAATTCCATACCGTCTTACATGGAGGTGTTCGGCCGCGTGATGGTGCAACTGGCGCGCGAAAATCCTTCAATTGTCGCGATAACAGCTGCCATGACAGGTGGTACCGGTCTTGAGCAGTTCGCAAAGGATATCCCCGAAAGGTTCTATGATGTCGGCATTGCCGAGCAGCACGGTGTGACATTTGCCGCGGGACTGGCCACAGAGGGGTTTATACCTGTTGTTGCCATATATTCCACTTTCCTGCAGAGGGCCTATGACCAGGTGATTCATGACGTCTGCCTTCAGAACCTGCCTGTTGTTTTCGCCCTCGACAGGGGGGGGATCGTGGGAGACGATGGCCCAACTCACCACGGGCTTTTTGATTATTCTTACCTTCGAGTGATTCCCAATATTGTTGTCATGGCCCCCAAGGACGAGAATGAGCTGCAGCATATGCTCAAGACAGCTGTGGAATGCGGAGGGCCCGTTTCAATAAGGTACCCCCGGGGCGGAGGAGTGGGCGTCTCTCTTGATCGGACACTGGAAAGTATTGAGATAGGGAAGGCCCAGATTGTCCGCGAGGGTAAAGATGTGGCTGTAATAGCCATAGGTTCCACGGTATATCCTTCCCTTGAGGCTGCACAGAAACTCGTGGATGAAAATATCCAGGTAACTGTTGTCAACAGCCGTTTCGTAAAACCCCTCGATAGAACTCTCTTATGCGAGGTAGCATCTTCGTTCAAGAAAGTTATCACAGTTGAAGAAAATGCCCTTATGGGTGGTTTCGGCAGCGCGGTTCTTGAATTGTTTGAAGAGGCGGGAATTACAGATGTTACCATAAAGAGGCTCGGCATCGGGGACGAATTCGTGGAGCATGGAACACAGGCCCAGTTGAGGAAAAAACATGGCATCGACGCAGAGGGCATAGCAAGTGCCATCCGGGAGATTATGGAATCCTGATCGGTATTACAATGAGAAATGGCAGATCTGCTGAGTTGATTTGAGACTCAGGGCTTAAAAACTTTTTACAAATCCGGAATTTGAAACTTGAAACTTGCAACTCGAAAATCAAAAATCAGACTGGACAGGCTCCTGGTCGACAGGGGCATTGCGGTGACTCGCGAGAAAGCCAAAGCCCTTATAATGTCAGGTCTGGTTGTGGTGGGAGAGGAAAGAATCGACAAGGCGGGAACTCTTGTACGCCATGATGCCGGGATAAGGATAAAGGGCGGAGGAAATCCCTATGTCAGCAGAGGAGGATTAAAGCTCAAAGGGGCTCTGCTATCCTTTGATATCGATGTGAAAGATATTGTGGCCCTGGATATAGGCGCCTCCACTGGTGGATTTACCGATTGTCTCCTTCAGGAGGGGGCAAAAAAGGTGTATGCGGTAGATGTAGGATATGGCCAGTTCGACTGGAAACTCAGGACAGACAGCAGGGTAATACTTTTTGAGAAGACCAATATCAGGTATTTTTCAGGGGAGGCAATAGAGGACAGAATCGACATGGCCGTTATAGATGTCTCCTTTATTTCCCTGAAACTGGTGTTGCCCGTCGCATTTAAACTCACAGGTGAAAATGCCGCCATTCTTGCTTTGATCAAGCCACAGTTTGAGGTGGGCAGAGATGAAGTAGGCAAGGGGGTCATAAGAGATCCCAGACTGCACCAAAGAGTTGTTGAGGAAATTGTAAGATTTTCGGAGGAACTGGGTCTCGAAACAGTGGGGACCTGCGAGTCACCGATTACCGGTCCGGCCGGAAACAGGGAATTTTTCCTGTACGCCAGAAAACATGCGGAAAATAATGCGGGAATGAACTATGGGAATTAAACTTGCCGAGACAGCAGGCTTCTGCATGGGTGTAAAGAGGGCAGTCGACATGGTCCTTGAGATAGCCCGTAATAAAGAGGACAAGAAGGTGTATACATATGGTCCACTTATACACAATCCTCAAACAGTTGAACTTCTCAGGAAACGGGGCGTTGTTCCCGTGAATAGTATCGAGGCGATTCAGGATGGGATCGTTGTTATAAGAGCTCATGGAATATCGCCCCGGGAAAAGAAAGAAATCAGTGAAAAAGGAGTAAAAATTGTAGATGCCACATGTCCCAGGGTTGCAAGGGTCCAGGCGATAATTAAAAAGCATAGCTCGCTTGGTTATAAGATTATCATAGCCGGAGACAAAGAGCATCCCGAGGTCACAAGTCTCCTCGGATATTCCTCAGATAATGGAATCGTTATTAATAGCGAAGAGGATGTCAGCAATCTTCCTCTGTACGACAAAGTGTGTGTTGTTGCCCAAACTACGCAGGATTCTGTGAGATACAAAAAAATAACGAAAGAAATTACACAGAAATTTCCAGAAGCCATAATTTTTAATACTATATGTGATTCGACCGAGAAGAGACAGGCTGAGGTCAGAGATCTGTCCTCTGAAATGGATGGAATCATAATTGTGGGCGGCAGGAACAGCGCGAATACCCAGAGACTTGCCCAGATATCTGAAGGGTGCGGGACTCGAACGTGTCATATCGAGACGGCTGAGGAGCTTGACGATATAGATCTCAGTGGGTGTAAAAACATAGGTGTGTCTGCCGGGGCATCCACACCCAACTGGATAACAGAAAGCGTGATAGATTATCTTACCCACAATCAGAGAGAAGCGGTGCCGGGGAAGCTGAGATTTTTTTACAACCTCGGGATATTTCTCGTTAGAACAGATATTTCTTCCGCCATTGGTGCCGGATGCCTTTCCCTTGTCAGCATGTTGCTCCAGGGACTCAGTGTAAATTTGTCAAACATCCTGATTGCCGCTTTATGTGTATACGCGATACATACCATAAACCGACTGCAGAAAAAAAGCTTTGGAAGGATAAGGGGAAGCTTCAGAGAAAAATCTTATATACAACACAGAGGTATCTACATGACAGTTGCCATGGTCTCTCTTGTGCTCGCATCCGTGCTTTCCTTTGTGGCAGGTCCGGCTCCTTTTATTCTGGTCGGGATTATTTCACTTTCCGGCGTGCTCTATAATGTCACTCTATGGGGTAGAAGGCTGGAGGATGTGCCCGGTTCCAAGAATATTTTTACCGCTATGGGATGGGCTGTCGTGGCTGTTGTGGTTCCGCAAGTGAGCGTCAGCCTGGAGATAACCTGCGAGATGGTGGTGGCGTTTATGTTTGTGTTTGTTCTTGTCTTTTCAAAATCAGTGCTCTCAGATACGATAGATATTCAGAGTGACCGCCTGATCGGGCATGAAACGATACCTGTCATTATGGGGGAAACACATGCCAGAAACCTGCTGAAGGGCATATCGATTTTTGCAGGCATTGTGCTTATTGCCGCAATACCGGCCGGATGTCTTCATTCCCTGAGTTTATGCCTGGTGCTGCTGGTGCCACTGTTTTATATATGGATTTGTCTAAGACTTTGTGATAGAAAAGTGCGGTTTTCCAGGATGGCGCTGGAGGGATTGCTGGGAATAAACTATGTAATTGCCGGATTGAGTGCTTGTCTGTGGCTTATCGCAACAAAAATATAGCAAGACCTTTGAAAGAGGGATCGCCATGTATATGAAGTTGTTACGAAGAACACTCTTTTTCGCTTTACTCTTTGCAATGATTCCAGCTTGTGGAGGGTTGCGCTTTTCCCAGGTTGCTCCAGGCATTGGAGAGTTCCATCCTGAAAAGATATGCGTGCTTCCGGTTGATACAGGCGCTTATGCGGATGTGACTGAGGGGGTCGATAACCTTATCGCGGATGCCGTTCGTAAACGAGGGTGTTTTTCAAGCGTTATTTCACCGGGGGATATGAAGAAACTGATGGAAGACAACGACAATCTGAAGCATACAGTTACTGGTTACCTTGAAAAGTTGAAAAAGGTAAACTTTTCCGATAGTGATATGAGCAGATATATAGGCGAAACATGCGATGCCGATGCCTTCCTTGTTGTGGGTGTGGATTTCTGGAATTATACAACACAGGGGAAGGATAAGCTCGCCAAGGTCGGTTTCGGCATGGACCTGGTAGAGGCACAAACAGGGAAAATTATGTGGAGGGTAAAACACTACGATACAACAGGCTACAAGTGGTTCAAGCCTGATTTGGCTGATTTTGCAGAAAAAATTGCAGGGGAGATGATCTCTCATATGCCTCACTAACACGTTTACTCACATCGTTTCCGCACATGTGCTGGTGTTGGCGCAGGGGTATCGAAAAATATCTTAAGGAGAAGATCTCCAAGGTTGTTGAGATTGTGGCAGTTTAATCCCGATAAACCGGGATAAATATTTTTTGGAGGATAGAATAGAATGGCTTATGTAATTACTGATGAGTGTATTGGTTGTGGAAGCTGTGAGGATGAGTGCCCTGTTGGTGCGATAAGTGAGGGGGAAGACAAGTATGTAATCAATCCTGAAACTTGTACCGACTGTGGCTCCTGTGCCGAGGTGTGCCCGGTGGAAGCTATAGAACCCGGTGAGGAAAAGAGCAAATAGCAGCCGATGACCGGCGTTTTTATTTCTTGTTTGCGAGTCCGGGGGACATGGGATTGTTTGTTACATTTGAAGGAATCGAAGGCTCCGGGAAAACAACCCAGCTCAGGATGGCAGGAGATTATCTGAAGAAAAAAGGCGTGCCTTTTATATTAACAGGCGAGCCTGGAGGCACTCCTGCAGGAAACGAACTGAGAAAAATCCTGCTCGACAGAACGGCCCTCGCTCTGTCCGGTAGAACAGAGTTGTTGCTCTTTGCAGCGGACAGGGCTCAGCATGTTGAAGAAATTATAGTACCCGCAATGCAAAGGGGGGAAGTAGTTCTGTGCGATCGCTTTTCTGATGCTACTATTGTTTACCAGGGCTATGGAAGAAAACAGGATATAACATCTGTCCGGGCAATATGCGATTTTGCGTCTGGATCTCTGGTTCCCGACATGACGCTTCTTTTTGATATCTCCGCTGATAAGGGGCTCGACAGGATAATAGACCGCGCGCGCAGTGAGGGGAATGTTCCACTCGAAGACCGTTTCGAGAGAGAACCTCTGAAATTCCACGAGGTGATCAGAAGCGGGTATCTTGTACTGGCTGAAGAGGACTCTGACAGGTTCAGAATAATAGACGCTTCCAGGGATGTTGCTTCAGTGCATCGGGAAGTGTGTGCTCATCTGGAGGAATTGATTAAGAGATAGGGCTTATGCCGTTCAGCGATATTTATGGTCAGGACAAGCAGGTAAACGTACTGCAGGGCGCCATGAAAAATGACCGTGTTCCGCATGCGTATCTTTTCCATGGGATAAAAGGTGTTGGTAAGAAAGCCACGGCTAAAATCCTTGCAAAAGCCCTGAATTGTGAAGAGGAAGAAAATGATTCCTGTGGCAGGTGCCCTTCATGTCTGAAGATAGAGCATGGCAATCATCCCGATATTGTCTTTATAAAGCCCGAGGGTATTTTTATAAAAATCGATAAAATCAGAGAGTTGCAGGATCAAATAAAGTTCCGACCATTCGAGGGCAGGAAGAGAGTTTTTATAATAACAGACGCGGACAGGATGAACGATCCGGCGGCCAATGCCCTTCTGAAAACTCTTGAAGAACCGAGACCATCCAATATCTTGATATTGACTACGTCTCGTGCCCATAAGCTTCCTCAAACAATCGTATCACGGTGTCAGAAAATAAGATTTAATCCTGTGCGGCCGGAGGTAATAAGCTCTTTTCTTACAGACAAGCTGTCTATGGATGAAAAATCGGCGCTGATAATTGCTTCATCGGCTGGAGGCAGTATAGGCAGGGCGCTGGAGATAAAAAAGGAATCATTTTTTGACTTCAAAAATGACGTGATAAAGATATTTTCCACCGATAGGCAGTCCCCCGATTATCGGGGAATCCAGTTGTTCTTTCTTGCCGACAGCTTTGGCAAGGACAGGGATTCTGCACTGCAAAGACTGAATATATTCAGGGGGTGGTACAGGGATATGCTGGTGTACCGGGAAACACACGACGTCGACAAGCTGATTCACCGGGACGTTGCCGACACCACGAAAAAACTTTCAGAAAAAATGGCAGGGGCTGATATTCTGGAAAATATAAAAACTATAAGTGACGCGTATGACGCCGTTGACCGGAACGCCAACAGACAATTGATATTAGAATCCATGGCATTCCGGCTGAAGGGCCTGTCATAAAGGTCTAAAATTATGGAACACAACAATCGGAATACTCTAAAAAATATTACAGGCATCAGATTTAAAGACAAAGGGAAGGTATATTCATTTGACGCCACCGAAGTTGTCTTGGAAGAGGGAGACATGGTTATTGTCGATACCGAATCGGGATTGGCGATGGGAGTTGTAGCGAGTGGTATTCGAGTCCTTACCTATGACAAATTACCTCATAATCTCCGAAAGGTCGTGCGCAGGGCCACCGACGAGGATCAGAAAGTCCATGAGGGGAATCTGAAGACCGAGAAAGAAGCGCTGGATTTTTGCATGGAGAGAGTCAGAGCAAAAAATCTTTCCATGAAACTGGTGGATGTTGAATTTCTCTTCGATAAAAGCAAACTGGTGTTTTATTTCACCGCGGAAAACAGGGTTGATTTCAGGGAACTGGTAAAAGATCTTGTGCAGAAGTATAAGGTAAAGATTGAACTGAGACAGATCTGGGTCAGGAGTGAGGCTCGCATATATGGAGGCATAGGCATGTGCGGCAGAGAACTATGCTGCTCCAGCTTTCTTAACAATTTTGCACCGGTATCGATCAAGATGGCTAAGGAGCAAAATATGCTACTTAATCCAGAGAAAATATCCGGCCTTTGCGGCAGGCTTATGTGCTGTCTTGCGTTTGAGTATGAAACTTACGCGAGAGCAAAAAAGAATATGCCTAAGTGCGGAAGGAGTATAATTACTCCGGAAGGAGAAGGCAAGGTGCTGAGGCAGAACATACTTAAGAGAATGGTCGTTGTGGATCTCGGTGACGGAAAAGAAATAGAGGTCTCGGTAGACGAAATTCAGAGGAAAGACAGAAACCGAAAACCGGCGACAGCGAAAAGGAAAGAATAATTTTGGAGAAAGACATGAAGAATTTTTACATTACTACACCCATATATTACGTGAACGCGTCTCCGCATATAGGACACGCATATACCACCATAGTGGCTGATGTCATGGCACGGTTTCACCGAATGGCCGGGTACCATGCCTATTTCCTGACCGGTACCGACGAACATGGAGACAAGGTCGCAGAGGCCGCGCGGGAAGCAGGTGAAACCACTCAGGATTATGTGGACAGGATAAGCGGGCAATTCAGTGCCCTTTGGCCAAAGCTTGCAATAACCAATGACTATTTTGTCAGAACAACGGATGAAGATCATATAGAGGTGGTCAGGTCGATACTGCAGAAGGTATATGACGCGGGAGACATCTATTTCGGAGAGTATGAGGGATATTATTGCGTGGGATGTGAGCGGTTCTACAGGGAGAGCGAACTGGTGGATGGCATGTGTCCTGATCACCGGATAGTTCCCGAGATCAGAAAAGAAAGTAATTATTTTTTCAGGATGAGTAAATACCAGGACTGGCTGATCGGGCATATCAAGGATAATCCTGAGTTTATCAGACCTGAAAGATACAGAAATGAGGTACTCGCCTTTTTGAGAGAACCGCTCGAAGACCTCTGTATATCAAGGCCCAAGACAAGACTGACATGGGGTATAACGCTTCCCTTTGATGAAAATTATGTGACCTATGTATGGTTTGATGCACTGATAAATTATCTGACGGGGATAGGATATCCCGAGAGTGAAAAGTTTAAAACCTTCTGGCCTGTCTCTCAGCACCTTATAGCGAAGGACATTCTGAAGCCGCATGGTATCTACTGGCCCACCATGCTGAAAGGGGCGGGGATAGAGACTTATCAGCATCTGAATGTGCATGGATACTGGAACATTGACCGGAACAAGATGTCGAAAAGCCGCGGGACCGTAGTGAAACCCCTCGATTTGAAGGATAAGTATGGTCTGGATGCGTTTCGATATTTTCTAATGAGAGATATGGTCTTCGGTCTTGATTCGAACTTCAGCGAGGATGCCTTTGTCCAGAGGATAAACTCCGATCTGGCAAATGACCTGGGGAACCTGGTCAGCAGGTCACTCTCAATGGCAGTGAAATACTGTGACGGCCGGGTGCCCGAGACGGGCAACTATCCGGATGATGCTCCCCTGATCGAAAGGGCAGCAGGACTCTTTCCGGAAGTGGAAAGATCTTTCCAGTCCCTGGCATTTCATAAGACCCTGATTTCCATATGGGACTTTATCAACATGACAAACAGGTACATAGTAGAGCAGGAGCCCTGGGCCCTGGCCAAAGACCCTTCTTCAAAAGCAAGGTTGGACACTGTTATATATAATATACTGGAGGCGCTTCGTGTTATCGCCATCCTGCTTCTCCCCTTTATGCCCGATTCTGCCGGGGATATCCTGACGAGACTCGGTATAGAGGATATTGAATCTCAGAACTTCGACAGCATCCGTACATGGGGCGGCCTTCCGAAGGGCAATGTCCTTACTCGCGGTAAATCCCTGTTTCCCCGCGTGGAACATGAAAAGCCGGAGGATGCGCCCATTGCAAGACTTGCAGAGATAAAAGAAGAGATATCCTTCCAGGATTTTGAGAAAATCGACCTGCGAGTGGCGCGGGTGGTCGAGGCTGAAAGGGTCAAGAAATCAGACAAGCTGCTGAAGTTGAAAATAGATGTTGGCGAAGAGAGAACCATCGTCGCGGGGATCGGCAAGAGCTACAAGCCTGAAGACCTTATAGGAAAAAAGATAACCGTCATACTCAACCTGAAACCGGTGAAACTAATGGGAGTGGAGTCACACGGCATGCTTCTGGCGGCAGATGCGGGAGACAGAGTTTCTCTGGTGTCCTTCGATGGCGATGCCGATGTTGGCGCAAAGGTAGGTTGATACATCTGTTCCCTGTGGCGGTAAACATAGACATATCACACCGATTCCTTTTTATATTCGGGAACTATGAAGTCATGTAGATTACCGGGCATCCCGGCCATCGTTCTTCTTCTCACCCTGTTTCTTACAACGGGGTGCGGCCTGCAACAAATCCCTTCCCATAACTATCATCCGGTTACAGAAGAAAGAAAATTGAATCGGATGGGCTACACTATTCAGGTTGGCGCCTTTTCAAAGGTTGAAAATGCCGCCCGGCTTGTCAATTGTCTGAACAGCGACAATCTGGATGCATATTATTTCCTTTACAAAAAAGGCTTGTACAAGGTTCGCTTCGGTAGTTTTGAATCCAGGGAACTTGCCTGTAAAGAGGCAGAAATCCTCAGGGCAATGGGTGTCATAGATGAATTCTACATCGTTCGTCCGGACGATTATTCCATAACAAAGAGTCAGCAATATGGTGAAACATATTTCAGAAATGAGATAGTTAAGACGGCCGGGAATTTTATCGGCGTTCCATATCGATGGGGCGGTTCTTCCACTGAGAAAGGATTTGACTGCAGCGGGCTTGCGATGGCTGTTTACAGGCTGAATGGTCTGAAGCTCCCACGCACGTCAGGAGAGCAGTATAAAACAGGTACCTGGGTCAGCCGGAAAAAACTGGCAAAGGGTGATCTGGTGTTCTTTGATACCCGCGGCAGTGGAAAGATCTCCCATGTGGGAATATATGCCGGCCGGAATAAATTTATCCATGCGCCACGAACGGGTAGAACGGTGTGCACAAGCTCACTTTCAAACCAATACTACAAGAAACGATATGCCGGTGCCAGATCTTATCTCTAAACGTCGGGCGAAAGAGCTACTCAGGTTGCTTAGATTGCAGGCGAAAGGCGTTTAGATTACAATAAGCTAACAGCCTTCAGCATAGATAGCTTCAGACTGGCTGCGTTAGTAGTTCATTTTTTCAATGACAAGGGAACCTCCGGAGCAGCATCAACAGGTTTTACAATTCTATCTACGACATCTCTTGTTCCTGACAGGTTGAGCTTGTCGAACAGAAATGAAAACTGGTCTTCCAGTTCCGCACCGATCGACATCAGTATGTTGGACGGAAGACCCCACATATCCTTCTTGAAGCGGCCGAATCCTTTTTTCCTTGTTTTATAGATAAACTGTTCTTCAGTGTCTTTCTCTTTTTTCTCACTCCTCAGTTCTGTGTTGATGTAGGCATATATTCTATCCCTCAGATCCGCGGGGAAATTTTTGCTGTCATATATGATGTTCTGAAATCCTGTTGCCAGATGTATCTCTGAAACCCTGGTTTTTGGAAACTTATCGAATGCCTCGTTCGGAAGAGTTGATGCCCCGTGTTGAACGGCTCCTGACAGACCATACTCTGCTTTTGCCACTTCAGAGATTTTTTCCAGGGTTTCAAAATCTATCTTGACCGTTGCTATTGAGCCATCCGGCAATGGAACACCCCCGTGGGTGGTTCCTGTCTGAATACTGATCTTACTGATCCCCTTCAGATTCTGCCCATATTCCCGGAGAATTTTGAGATAATTGTCCATAAATATGGTAAATTCTTCGACAGTGGTGTTCTTGTCTCCTATCTCCCCTATCTCTCCCCCCACTGACACGGTAACTCCTTCCGGCTCTATTTCCCGTATCATGGCGGTCATGTCCGCCGTTATCGAATAATTACCCTCCTGCTGCTCCTGAATGGTGGGCCTGTCCAGGTCCACCACGGTAGAGGCATCTATGTCGATGTTATAAAACCCAGCCTCGACTGCCTCCCTTATGAGGGATTTAATTGCCTGAGTTTCAGCATTCGGATCTTCAAGATATTTTTTTGCGTTGATCTGAAAGTGGTCGCCCTGCAGGAATAGCGGGCCGCTGTAGCCGGTCTTTATGGCGGCTGCAGTTATTACCGCGACATATTCCGAGGGGCGCTGGTCGGTATAACCGATCTCCGAGCGGGCAATCTCAAAGATAAATGCCCCCACTTTGTCTTTCAGGGCCGCGCGAAATACCGCCTGGGCGCTGTAATACGTGATCCCGCGAAGATTGATTGCCGGTACCGTGAACCCCGAGACCTGATTGTTCCCCATAGCGTCGTACAGGGACTGGATCGAGGAGACTATGCACCCCATCCTTGCGCCGGCTCTCCGGATCAACCATCGCGCGGATAATTTTACTTCATCGTCAGTGCTGAATATAGCGGAATAGATCAGGTCATCGATAAGGACATCTCGCAGGCGCTTCTCGTCCGATATAACAATGTCCCCTTTGTCAATCGTCAGTACATCGATAATGTTTTGCCTCAGCTGGTCAATGGTCTGGTAAATCATAGTGGGTTCCTTTGTCGTGGTTATATTGTTATTGTATCTCCCTCTAAAAACGATTTTGCTGTTTTCACTTCGTATTTACTTCCTATATATATCGGGCACCTTTGATCAAGCGATTCCGGTTTTATTGAAAGGATGCTTTGTATTCCATCTGTGGCCATTCCTCCGGCCTGTTCCATAAGAAATGCCATGGGCTGCAGCTCAAAAATAAGGCGCAGCTTGCCGTTGGGGTGTTCCTTCACTGCCGGATATGTAAAGACGCCCCCTCTCTTTATCAGTATCTGATTGATATCCGGGACAAATCCACCACTGTAACGCAATTTGTAACCTTCTTTTTCCAAGTACCTTATATAGTCGAGGTGCTTCTGCATCCAGTTTCTTCTCAGCCCTCCGATACTGTATATATTTCCTCTTTCCCCGAGGGTTATGTTTTCTTCGGAGAGCACATATTCCCCCTCTCTGTTAAGTACAAATTCATGAGTCCCATTACCTGCCGAATAGATCATCGTAATCAAAGGCCCGTAGGTTACATACATTGCGGCTACGAGACTTTTATCACCCCCCGTCAGAATGGATTCCCTGTGGATACCGATGATGGTTCCAATTGCGAGATTTGTATCCACCAGAGAAGACCCGTCCAGAGGATCCGCGGTTACGCTGTACTTTTCTCCGCCTTTGCCCACCTGGATTATGGAATCCTGTTCTTCCGAGGCGTATTGGCTGACAAAGCCTGAGAACTCGAGCTGGCGTTTGATAATTTCGTCGGAACTCCTGTCCAGGGCGAGTTGTTCTTCTCCATAAATATTTTCAAAGCCTGCCAGCTTCCGGTTGGATTCCTGGATCTTGGAGGAGATATATTTCCCTGTTACCGCTATCTGCCAGATGAGCCTGCGCAGGTCCACATCAATGCCGGCCATCCACATGTGCTGTCTCAAATCAATAAAATGTTTGGTGGCATCAGATATATTTTCCATAACAATCCTTTCGGAGAAGATTCTTCTAAGATTTCTAACAGGGAGATTGACTTTATACAAGTAATTTTTTGGGGTTTCGAGATGCTGATTGTAGCGTGCAGCTATAAATGGGAGATGATTCAAAAGAAAGAAAAAATAAATGAAGTCGGAAAAAGTCTGCTTTCATTAACCATTCATTTGGTTGAAAAGAAAAGAGGTTAGCCATAGTCAGACCAACCCCTTTATTATTTATGGTGCCGAAGCCGGGACTTGAACCCGGATGGCCGTAAGCCACTACCCCCTCAAGGTAGCGTGTCTACCATATTCCACCACTTCGGCGTTCCATCAAAAACTGTTTTCTCTATGTTTTTATCAATACAAAAATCAATCGGCCTTTTCTTTGGCCGGCTCCGACAAAGGAACCGCGCCACCGGCCGCCGCGTTGTTTCCTTCGTCTGTCGGTATGGTTCTTTCGACTCCGGGCGGGGAGGAGCCTTCCATTATGGAACTGATCTTATGTGTCGAGGAGTAAGCAAGCCACAGGGATGTCAGCATAAAAAATATTGCTATAAAGGTGGTCATTTTCCCGAGGAATGTTCCCGGGCCGCTGCTTCCAAAAACTGTCTGGCTGGAGCCGCCGAAAGCCGCCCCCATATCTGCGCCCTTTCCGGTTTGCAAAAGTACAGTTAAAATCATCGCTATACACATTACGATGTGAAAAATCACTATGACTGTATGCAATTTTGTTAGTCTCCTTATCTCTCTGAAATTCTGATAATGCCCGCAAATGACTCGAAATCCAGGCCTGCTCCTCCCACCAGCGCACCGTTTATATCGGGCTGGTCCATCAGGCTGCCTGTGTTTTCAGGCTTAACACTGCCTCCGTAAATGATTATTGTTTCTGAGGCATGAGCATACTCAAGATCATCAGCTATTGTTTTCCTGATGAACTTGTGTACTTCCTGCGCCTGAAGGGGAGTTGCCGTTTTCCCGGTACCGATTGCCCATATGGGTTCATACGCAAGAACAGTGCGTTTTATATCATCAGAAGTCATATTATTCAATCCTTCTTTTATCTGTTTTTGAATAATCCTGAAAGTTGCCCCCGATTCCCGTTCTTCCAGGGTTTCTCCTATGCAGAATATGGGTTTCAGACCGGATTTCAGGGCCGCGCGTACCTTTCTGTTCAGCATTCCACCTGTTTCGCCGAACAGGGCGCGCCGTTCCGAATGACCTATTATTACGAATTCGCAGCCCGCATCAATGAGCATGGCGGCGGAAATCTCCCCGGTGTAGGCGCCCTCCCCTTCCCAGTGCATATTCTGAGCCGATATGTGGATGGGAGAATCTTTCAGAACTTCCATGACAGAGCGCAGCGCCGTAAAGGGGGGTGCGATAACTATGTCCACGGTATCGGGTTTGGAAAATTCTTCTTTCAGTTGCTTCGCTAACGCGACCGCCTCGGGAATGGTTTTGTGCATCTTCCAGTTCGCGGCTATAATAGGTTTTATCATATTGTCTGTCCTTCGAATCTGATCTGGCTATAACTTCTTCCCGATATAGATGGCAAGGTCTCTCATCCTGCATGCATAACCGCTTTCATTATCATACCACGAGAAGACCTTGACGAGATTGTTGCCGATAACTTTCGTCAGGGGCGCGTCCACAATGGATGAATGAGAATCACTGGTAAAATCTACAGAGACCAGCTCTTCCTCGCAAAATGCCATGATCCCTTTGAGTTTCCCATCAGATGCGGATTTCAGGGCGGAGTTTACCTCGTCCACGG
>CAYLXS010000006.1:0-28678 GCA_964387765.1 uncultured Syntrophaceae bacterium | reverse complement strand
TCACCCCCCTTTATTCGAGACATCAGTTTGACGCCACCATCACGAATCATCTGTGCTATCCACTCGTATTATCTCTGGCAAGATTTGATGTCCGGCAGCCGATAGGGGGAGATTTCGCCTTCTCGCCAAGGCTCTGTTCCTACTGGCTCGACCAGAAATGGACCGATATGACAAGGCAGTATGGTATCGACATCTTCATGTCGCTTAACGCGGTTTTCGGGGGATTTAAAATCTGTGAGTCGGGCCTTGGCAATAAGATCCATAATGCAAGCTCTCCGAAGCTTGGAAGGATGTTTGAAGAGGTGGTCTATACGCTTTTCTCGACACTTCTCCGATACCGCCATATGTGGCTGGAGGCTCCGCTGCTGGAGAATTTACCCGATA
This sequence comes from uncultured Syntrophaceae bacterium, assembly GCA_964387765.1. Lineage (GTDB taxonomy): Bacteria > Desulfobacterota > Syntrophia > Syntrophales > UBA2210 > UBA2210. The sequence goes on along the minus strand of CAYLXS010000006.1, from coordinate 28,294 downwards.
TATATCGTCCTGAACATAGAATAAACCGATACGGCCTTGAAAAGATGATGGAACCACAGGATCTGTCAATAGACATTATAGGGTTGAAGAAACAGTGCCGGAACGAATACGAAAAGTATCAGCATTTGATAAAACGATATCTTAGTTCGTACTGCTACAACAGGATCCATTATATGTTCATGATCGACGATTATGATCTGGACACAATGATCTGGTCACAAATTGTATACAAGTTCCTCTTCCTGTTTGACGGCGCCGAAGAAGAAACAAAACAGGAAATTATTGATGCCCTCAAAGCTCTCTATTTTGCGCGCAGTATTACTTTCGACTACACAACCTTTCGATACAGCGTCAATTTCGCGGAAGCGGAGGTAAGAAATCAATCGCAGGCGTTTCTATCTCAGAAACCATATCTTATGGGGTTGTACCTGTCAAAGGGCCACAAATTCAAACCCTGATTAGAAGCAGACGAATTATTGCGAATAAGTTCAAGAAATTCCGCCCGCAGTCAGCATCAGACCTCAAGAATCGGAATTCGTTAAAAATGCGTCAGTGGAGACTTACCGACAGGAAAGACATTGAACCCGATCTTGAACAGGCTACTGTGGTCAAGAATATTCCTGCCGTCAAAGACAAAGGCGGGGTTTCGCATGCTTTCATATATTTTTTCAAAATCGAGGCCGGTATATATATCCCACTCTGTCATAACGGCAATGGCGTCGCAACCTGCAGCTGCCTTATAGGGATCTTCGATAAAAGTTATCTTCTCCTTTATGTCCGCCAGATCGGTCTCAGCATTTATCAGTGCCCTGGGATCGGTAATCACAACTTCGGCCCTTTCTTCGATAAGCCTTCTGGACACCGATATCGCGGGGCTTTCTCTTGTATCACCTGTATTGGCCTTAAAGGCGAATCCAAAGAGACATATCTTCTTACCGGCCAGCGTATTGAACATGGCGCTGAGCATATTCAGAATGAAGCGCTCCTTCTGGTAGTCATTTATCCTTACCACCCCTTCCCAGTAGTCAGCCACCTCATCAAGACCGTAATGCCGGCACAGATAGACCAGATTCAATATATCCTTTTTGAAGCACGACCCACCAAAGCCGATGCTGGCATTCAGAAATTTGTTTCCCACACGGCTGTCCATCCCGACCGCCCGGGCAACTTCGGTTATGTCTGCTTCGGTTTTTTCGCACAGGGATGAAATGGAGTTTATCGAGGATATTCTTTGTGCCAGAAAGGCATTAGAGACGAGTTTTGACAACTCACTACTCCAGATATTGGAGGTTATTATAAGTTTCCGTGGTACCCAGTTGGCATATATCTCAACCAGCTCATCTCTCGCCTTAAGACCGTCGGGCGTTTCGCGCGAGCCTATAAGAACCCTGTCCGGGTTCTCCAAATCCTTGATTCCAGTCCCCTCAGCCAGAAATTCCGGATTGGAGAGGATGTCAAAGTGAATTCCATTGGCGGTGGAGGTAAGTATCCGTTCCATCGCAAGGGCGGTTTTTACGGGGAGTGTGCTCTTTTCAACAATTATCTTATGCGAGTGTGAGGCCTCGCGTATCTGCCGGGCCGTCTTCTCCCAGTATTGAAGATCGGCGGCCATCCCGGCGCCAGCGCCGAAGGTCTTGGTCGGGGTGTTCACACTGACAAAGATTATATCTGCTTCTTTAATTCCTTCTTCAATTTCCGTGCTGAAAAACAGGTTCCTGCCACGAACCACTTTTACAATCTCATCAAGACCCGGTTCGTATATGGGAAGATTATTCGAATTCCACTCGGCGATGCGCTTCGGATTGATGTCAACTATCGTAACTCTGTATTGGGGGCATTTATGGGCAATCATTGCCATCGTGGGACCGCCCACATAACCCGCCCCGATACATAGAATGTTTTTTTCAAAAGCCATATTTCTCTCCTGTAAACTCGTATGGACAGCGACAAAAAAGAGCGAAGACACACATAACAAAAACGGGGGATAAGCCAAAGGCCTATCCCCCACTTCTTATTGGAGGCGGCAACCGGACTTGAACCGGTGAATAACGGTTTTGCAGACCGCTGCCTTAGCCACTTGGCTATGCCGCCAAAAACTGGAGCGGGCGAACGGATTTGAACCGTCGACGTCAACCTTGGCAAGGTTGCACTCTACCACTGAGTTACGCCCGCTTGATTTTCGAGAAACTCTATTAATAAAATACACCCTCGTTGTCAATAAAAACTTTCGGAACCTATGATAGGAGGCTGTCCGAGAATACTCTTCTACTGCGGGTGGCTGCAAATTTTACGTGCTGCGTTGGCAAAACAAAAACCTCCTCACCACAGGCACAACTGCACTTCCGGTGCTTTTGGCCTCGCCGTCTTGCCCGAGAAAGTTTCACTCGCCCTCGTGACAAAGCTATTTTCGGACAGCCTCCTATTTCCTTATTTTTGCGTCATAAAACTTCTCGAAATAATCTGCTCCTGACCATACCGTCAAAACAAGGGCGAGATAGAGAATAACCATACCAACCGCGTGCGCATTAAGGCCAAAAACGGTGTCATAGTGTATCAACAACGCCGACACCGCTACGATCTGGCACAGGGTTTTCTGTTTGCCCAGCCTGCTTGCGTCGATTACAAGGCCCTCCGCCGAAGCAACACTTCTCAGGCCATCCACAAATAAATCTCTCATGATAATAACAGCAACTATCCACGCCGGAATTCTGCCGATGGGAATCATCATGATCATGGCGGTACTCACTATAAGCTTGTCCGCCACGGGATCCAGAAACTTTCCCATCGTAGTCACGATATTGTACTTTCTCGCTACGTACCCGTCTATCAGATCTGTAATCGAAGCTATAATAAACAGTACGGCAATGATCATACTCAGGATTCTGCCGGGAGAAAGAAGAAGCAGGAACAATACCGGGATCACCGCGAGCCTGAGAAGGGTGATACAGTTCGGAAGATTGAAGATCTCGTTTCCATCCTCTGATGTTGTCAGCTTGTCAAAGGATTTTTTCAGAAACTCTATCATATTATCCCTTTGGAACACTACGCCAATCGTCCAGAAATTTCTTAAGACCCACATCCGTGAGCGGATGACCGGCCAGCTGCTTTATAACCTTAAATGGAATCGTGGCAATATCGGCCCCGAGAAGTGCCGCGTCAAGTACATGAAGAGGGTGTCTGACGCTGGCAACAATAACCTCACAGTCAAACCCGTAGTTATCGATGATAGTCAGTATCTGTTCTACAAGGTCCATCCCGTTGTGAGAAATATCGTCAAGCCTCCCGATGAAGGGACTGACATAATCAGCACCCGCCTTGGCGGCCAGAAGTGCCTGCATCGGGGAAAAAATCAGCGTCTGGTTCACACTGATTCCCAGGTCGGACAATATCCGCGTTGCCTTCAAGCCCTCTGTTGTCATCGGAATCTTCACAACAACATTCTCCGCCAGCTTCGCCAGCTTTTTCCCTTCAACAACCATACCCTCCGCGTCTTCACTTATCACCTCAAGACTCACGGGACCCTTTACTATCTCCAGTATTTCTCTGACTACTGTGTCAAAATCTTTATTTTCCTTTGCTACAAGTGAGGGATTTGTGGTTACACCATCAACCATCCCCAGTTCGAGGCCTTCTTTGATTTCATCAATATTCCCTGTGTCTATAAAAAACTTCATACAATCTCCTTAACTGTTTTCTTTCATGTATTTTTCAAGACATTCCCTGCTGCAAAAATACAGAGTTTTGCCATCCATAGTAGTCTTGTGAGCACTGTTTATCGGTACATATGTGCCACAGTATGGATCTTTCACAAGATCTTCTCCCTCGATACGAGACTGCTCCCCGGAACGATCCTTCGATATCTTCCCCGCCGGGCTGAACAGAAACCTTGAAAAGCGGTATATTACATATACAATAATGCCTGCAATTACTAAACGAATCATCTCAAATAAACGGGCGGCCCGCACCGCTCAGCCATTCAACCTTATTTTTGTCTTGAAGCCTGTCCAACAATCCCTTTGCAGAAACTCCGAATACAGGGTGTATAGCACAGGAAGCTATTTCATTCAATGGAACAAGCACAAAACGTCTTTTATGAAGCTCCGCGTGCGGTATGACAAGTCCTTCCTCTTCTATAATGGCCTGTCCGTAGAGGAGAATATCGATATCTATGATCCGCGGACCCCATCTCTCGTTCCTGACTCTCCCCATCTCCTCCTCCACGTGCTGCATGGCATTCATGAGGGAGAGAGGCCCGAGCATGGTTCTTATCTCGACGACTCCATTTACGAACCAGTCCTGTTCCTCAAATCCGACCGGCTGGGTCTTATATAACGATGAGCATCTCAATGCCCTGACACCATCCACATCAGATATACGTTTTACAGCAGCGGCGCAATTAGCAGCGGCATCCCCGATATTGGAACCTATCCCCAGAAAACAGATAACGCCATCTTTCATGGTGATGTCCCTGTCTTAATTCTTCAATCCCAGAACATCCTGCATATCATAAAGTCCTTTTTCCCTGTCCACAATCCAGACAGCTGCCCTGATCGCCCCCCTGGCAAAATTATCGCGGCTGTGGGCCCTGTGGATAAACTCCAGCCTCTCACCCATACCACCAAAAATCACCGTATGTTCGCCAACAATATCGCCCGCTCTCACGGCATGCACGCCAATGTCGGTCTCCGGCCTCGCTCCTGTTATACCCTTGCGCCCATATACACCGACCTTATCAATGTCTCTGCCAAGGCTCTTCGCTATGATCCCGGCCATTTTTACAGCGGTTCCGCTGGGCGCGTCCTTTTTCTGATTGTGATGCGCCTCGATAATCTCCACATCGTACCCGTCACCCAGGATCCCGGCCACATCTTTCAGCACCTTGAACATTACATTTACACCTACACTCATGTTGGGGGCATGGACACACCTTGTCTCCCTCGAGATCTTCTCCACCTGGTCCATTTCGTCCGGCGTAAGTCCTGTGGAGCCTATCACAATAGCCTTGTCATTCTCCGCAGCTATTCTGAGATGTACCACAGAAGCGGCGTGACTGCTGAAATCGATAACAACATCACCCCGTTCAATGCAATCGTTCAGATCATCTTCCAGGATCACACCCGTTTTGCCTAATCCCAGATACGCGCCTACATCACTGCCAACGAGTTGATGACCCTCTCTCTCCAGCGCTCCTACAAGCTCTACTCTATTGTCATCATGGACAAGCGTTATTATACGCCCCCCCATCCTTCCGGCAGCACCGGTAACTATTACTTTTATCACTTTATTCACCATTACCAGATCAGGCCATAATCAGTTATAACTTGTTTTAATTGTTCATAATTTGCATCCGACATACTGCAAAGTGGAAGCCTCAATTCATATTCTATCTTACCCATCATTGCCAGGGCGGCCTTTACCGGAATCGGATTAGTTTCCAGAAAACACGCGTTCATCACTGGCCTCATCCTGTGATGAAGCCCACGAGCCTTGTCCAGATCACCGTCATCAAAAGCATCTATCATCGTCGCCATATCTTCGGGAATAATATTAGAGACAACGGAGATAACCCCCCTGCCCCCCACAGCAAGAATTGGCAGAACGGTAAAGTCATCACCGGACAGGACAGTAAAATCGTCTCCACAGAGTTCCAGAACCCTGCTTATCTGCTTCAGATCCGCAGAAGCCTCTTTTATACCAACGATATTACTGATCTTTGCAAGTCTTGCATCGGTCTCCGGCAGAAGATTTCCTCCCGTCCTGCCGGGTACATTGTAGAGGATAATCGGCACAGGAACAGCTTCCGCCACCGCCTTATAGTGCTGATAAAGTCCTTCCTGCGTAGGTTTGTTATAGTATGGAGTAACCATCAGCACCCCATCCGCTCCCACTTTATACGCATGCTCGGTAAGCCTTATGGCCTCTTTCGTATTGTTGGAACCGGTACCCGCGATTACAGGAACTCTCTTTTTAACGGCATCCACTGTAATCTCAATAACCCTGTCGTGCTCCTCATGGGACAGTGTCGCGCTCTCTCCCGTGGTGCCGCAGGGAACGATCCCATCGGTTCCAGACTTTATCTGAAATTCGATAAGCTCCCTCAACGCCTCTTCATCCACCCTTCCATCTTTGAAGGGTGTTACAATCGCGACTATCGCTCCTCTAAACATGACCTTTCCTCCTGTTGAAAGTTTGATTTTCCCCTTATCCGACACCCCTTTTACCCTGCACCTCGATCTCTGGAATCCTTGAACCATTGCTTTTATTGCAGAAAATCCGGAATCTTTTCGCCTCTTGTCAGGTCCGCGCGGGTTTCCCCGGATCTTATCACGTAAAATTCCCCGTCTCTGACAAGCACCTCCGGGCTTCTCGGCCTTGAGTTGTAACTTGAAGACATGGAAAAACCGTACGCTCCGGCACTCATAACAGCTATGAGCTCTCCCCGTTCCAGTTCGGGTATAAGCCTGCCTCTGGCAAGATAGTCACCCGACTCACAGACGGGGCCAACCACATCAGACAGGATATTCCCCCTCTCCCTGAGTTCAACAGGCTGGATATTGTGATACGAATCGTACAGACTGGGTCTTATTAGGTCATTCATCCCGGCATCAACTATAACGAACCGCTTGCCCGCACTGGTTTTTGTATAAAGCACCTCGGAAACCAAGATACCGGCATTCCCGACAATTACCCTTCCCGGTTCAAATATGATGGTACAATCAATATCTCTCACCCTGTCTATAATAGCCTTCGCGTAATCCTGCGGGTTAGGCGGGGTTTCATTATCATAGGTGATCCCCAGGCCCCCGCCCAGATCCAGATATTTTATGGTTATGCCTTCATTTCTGAGGGAGGATATCAGTTCCTTCAGACGATCCAGCGCATCGATAAAGGGGGATATTTCTGTGATCTGTGACCCTATATGGCAATCCACCCCTACAATATCTATATGGTCCAGTCTTGCGGCATGCCGGTATTCATCCAGAGATTTCTCTATATCTATTCCGAATTTATTTTCCTTCATGCCGGTAGATATATGGGGATGTGTCATAGGATCCACATCAGGATTCACACGCAGCGATATTCTTGCCACTCTGTTCATCTTTCCGGCGCATGTATTTATTACCTCAAGCTCCTGGGAAGACTCGATATTAAACATAAGTATGTCGCTTTCCAGCGCATATCTTATCTCCTCCTCCCTTTTTCCGACTCCGGAATAGACTATCTTTCCGGGATCTGCTCCCGCATTGAGAGCCCTGTAAAGCTCTCCTCCGGAAACAATGTCCATGCCGCTTCCCTCATTAATGAATATCTTGAGGATGGCCGCGTTGGAATTGGCCTTCGCGGAAAAACAGACAATATGGGGAATATCCTCAAATGCCGAGTCAAAAACCCTGAAATGTCTCTTCAGCGTCCTGTGGCTGTAAAGATAAAAGGGGGTCCCTACGGCCTTTGCCACTTCGAAGACCGGAACTTCCTCACACCAGAGTTTATTGTCTACATAATGAAAAAAATTCATAATATATTAGTAAATCCCGATCTTCAGGCTCAGGGTATTTCTACCTGTGCGGCATTGGACTGCCCCCCACACATACCGGAGGAATCACATAGCACAACCCTGTAAGAATAGAGAAAACCACTTCTTGTGTTTCGATCCAGATACACAAACCTTCCCTTTTCATCCATTCTTAAATCACGAAGAGGAAATTCTCCGGCAATAACATATATACGCGGGCAATTCGGACAATAACTGTCATCAGTCTTTAACGCGCTCTTCAAGATCCTGACATATCCCGCACATCCACGTTCTCCGGGGATGCTCCACTTCAGAGCAGCTCCATCTTTATCGATAGACACATCAAGGTCTGAAACTTCTCCGGGATAATTGACGTGGAGGTAACGCGGATCGGCCTTTTTCCCACAGCCCAGGCAGAATATGGTCAGAAAAAATGCCACCACTACCAAGATTGTCAATAATTTATCTCTTTTCATCACACGTGCACCTTCCTGGCAGTCTTACCCAATCTTCCCGGATTCTATCTCCTCTATTCGCTTTAATATCGCTTCTCTGGCCGTTCCGCCGACAATATTTCTCGCGCTAACCGAACCTTCCACACTCATGCACGTATAAATATCATCATTGGCATCCTTCCAGAACAGGCGTATTTCCTCTATATCAAGCGATTGCATATCCTTCTGTTTTTCAATGCAGTATCCAACAAGACGGCCCACTATGCCGTGAGCATCTCTGAATGGGATGCCTTTCATTACCAGGTAGTCAGCCACGTCAGTCGCCGTGGAAAAACCTTCCTCGGTGCTTTCCAGCATCCTGTTCCTGTTGAATTTCAGAGTCCTCGTCATATCCGAAAGAACGGCCAGACAAGTCTTCACCGTGTCAACCGCGTCAAACAGAGGTTCCTTGTCTTCCTGAAGATCCCTGTCATACGTCATGGGAAGACCCTTCATGATGGTCAATATCGTCATTAGATTTCCATAGACACGTCCTGTCTTTCCTCTTATTAATTCAGCCACATCGGGATTCTTTTTCTGGGGCATGATACTGCTGCCGGTGGTAAACGCATCGGATATATCAACAAATCCGAACTCCCCGCCGGACCAGATAACGAGGTCCTCACAGAAACGGCTCATATGCATCATCACCAGGCTTGCATCGAAAATAAATTCAGCGACAAAATCTCTGTCTGAAACCGCGTCCATGCTGTTTTCTGAAATCTTCGGAAAATCAAGCAGTTCTGCCACATATTCCCGGTCTATTGGAAACCCTGTGCCTGCCAGGGCCGCCGATCCCAGAGGCATGACATTTATCCTTCCCCTGCACTCCTTCAGGCGGCTCATATCCCTGTCCAGCATCTCCCAGTAGGCAAGAAGATAATGGGCCAGAATCACCGGCTGTGCCTTCTGCATATGTGTGTAACCGGGCAGTATGGTATCAACCTCTCCCTTCGCCACATCAACGAGAGCTGCCTGAAGCCCTGCCACAAGGTCAAGGATATTTTTCACCTCATCCCTGAGATAAAGCCTCATGTCAAGGGATATCTGGTCGTTTCTGCTTCTTGCTGTGTGAAGTTTCCCCCCCACCTCTCCGATACGATCTATCAGTGACTTTTCTATGGCCATGTGTATATCTTCCATCTCGGCAGAATAGGAAAATTCACCCTTTTCCATACTCTGCAGTATATCCCGAAGACCTGATATTATCTTTTCGGCATTCTCAGGAGAGATAATCTCCTGCATGGCGAGCATACGGCAATGAGCAATGCTCCCCTCAATATCATAAGGATACAGTCTTTTATCAAAATGGAGGGAAGATGTGAACTCCTCTACCCCTTTGTCAGTGGGTTTGGAGAATCGTCCTCCCCACGGTTTTTCATGTCCGGTCATAGGCCAATCCTGGTGTTATTATTTCTTCAGTAATGCCTGCATTTTCAATCTGAGCGCGTTCAACCTGATAAACCCTGTTGCGTCCTTCTGGTTATAGACTTCATCCTTTTCAAAGGTGGCCAGATCCTCACTGTAGAGCGATACAGGTGCTTTGACACCCACCGGTGTACAGTTCCCCTTGTATAGTTTAAGGCGGACTGTTCCGGTAACATCCTTCTGTGACTCATCCACCATCTTTTGTATCATTTCTCTCTCAGGTGAGTACCAGAAACCGTTATATATAATCTGCGCATACCTCGGCATCATGGAATCTCTTATAAGCATGACTTCTCTGTCCATGGTAATCGTTTCCATCGCCCGGTGGGCAGACCAGAGTGCGGTGCCGCCCGGAGTCTCGTAAATTCCCCTTGATTTCATACCCACAAAGCGGTTTTCCACCATATTCACCCTGCCAATACCGTTTTTTCCTGCAATCGTATTCATGTAATCCAGGAGCTGCGCAGGGCCCATCTCTTCCCCGTCAACAGCCACAGGGGTTCCCTTTTCAAAGGTAATTTCCATATATGTCGCGCGATCGGGTGCATCCTCAGGGGACACGCTCATCACAAACATGTCCTCGGGGGGCTCCGTCCACAAGTCTTCAAGGATTCCCCCTTCATGAGAGATATGCAGAAGATTTCTGTCTTCGCTGTAAGGACTTTTCTTCGTTGATCTTATTGGGATATTGTATTTTTCAGCATAATCTATCATGGCTTCCCTTGAATTAAGGTTCCAGTGTTCATCCTTCCATGCCGATATAATCTTTATGTCCGGATCAAGAGCCATGTAGGTCATCTCAAATCTCACCTGGTCGTTGCCCTTACCGGTAGCACCGTGACAGACAGCATCCGCGCCCTCTTTGTGCGCGATCTCAATCTGCCGTTTGGCCACTATCGGCCTTGCGAGAGAGGTGCCGAGAAGATATGTCCCCTCATATACCGCATTGGCCCGCAGGGCCGGGAAGACAAAATCTCTCACGAATTCCTCTTTCAAGTCTTCCACATATGCCTTGACCGCGCCTGTGGCAAGCGCTTTTTTCTCCAGGCCTTCAAGCTCCTGTTTCTGCCCAACGTCTCCCGTAAGTGTAATAACTTCACATCCATACGTCTCAATCAACCACCTGACAATCACGGAAGAATCAAGACCCCCGGAATATGCCAAAACTACCTTCTTTACCTTGCTGCTCACTTTTCTCCTCCAGACATAAGTATTTCCATAATCGCCTTCTGCACATGCAGACGATTTTCCGCCTGGTCAATGATTACAGACTGCGATCCGTCTATCACACCTGCCGCTATCTCTTCCCCGCGGTGTGCGGGGAGACAGTGCATAATGATGGCGTCATCCTCCGCGCAATCAACCAGCTTTTCATCCACCTGATAATCCCGGAACGCCGCCACCCTCTCTTCCTGCTCATCCTCCTGACCCATACTGGACCACACATCTGTATATATCACATCGGCGCCGGAGGCCGCATCGGCGGGAATCCGCAAGAGCTCTATCCCCGCCTTCGATTCCCCGATCCCTCTTTCCAATATGGCCTTATCGGGATCGTATCCTTCAGGACAGGCAATGGCCAGATGAAAGGGAAGTATGGCCGCGGCATTTATCCAGGAATTAGTCATGTTATTCCCGTCGCCGATATAGGCTATCTTCAGGCCTTCATACCCGCCTTTTTTTTCTATTATGGTGAATATATCGCTCAGCACCTGGCATGGGTGCAACAGATCCGTCAGTCCGTTAATAACGGGTATTGTCGCATACTCAGCAAATTCTTCGATCAGGTCCTGCTCGAATGTCCTTATCATGATACCATCGATATATCTCGACATCACCCTTGCCGTATCAGCGATGCTTTCTCCCCTCCCGAGCTGTATATCGCGCCGGCTCAGAAATATGCCGGTTCCGCCCAGCTGATGGATGCCCACCTCAAAGGACAGTCTTGTCCTCGTGGACGATTTGTCGAATAGCATACCAAGCGCTTTCCCCCTCAGGGAATCATGCACCTCGCCACGGTACAACAGATCCTTTAACTTTTTTGCGGTATCGAATATCTCATTAAATCCATTTACATCAAGATCATGGATTGTCAGCATATCTTTCTTCACAGGCTTCTCATCACCTCATCCAGGATATCAACCGCGCGGTCTATATCCCCTTTCGTAATAATCAGGGGCGGAACAAACCGCAGTACATTGCCGCATGTGCAGTTTATGAGCAATCCTTTATTCATGCACCCATTTACTATATCCGCGCCCTCTATGGAAAGTTTCATGCCAAGCATAAGGCCCCTTCCCCTGACTTCTTTAATAAAGGCATGATGTTCATTCAATTCGTCGAGTTTTTTGCGGAAGTAGCCTCCCATCTTTCTACAGTTATCCAACACTCCTCCATGCAACAACTCCTCCATCACAGAGATCCCTGCGGCCATGGCGAGCGGGTTTCCTCCAAAAGTGGACGCATGGCTTCCCGGCGTAAAAGATGCCGCCACCTTATCGGACGCCAGCATGGCCCCGACGGGAAAACCATTACCGAGGGCCTTGGCCAGAGTCATGATATCGGGTTTTATACCGCTCGCCTCATACGCGAACAGGTTACCCGTGCGCCCCATACCTGTCTGGACTTCATCCAGTATCAGAAGGATACCCCTGTCATCACATATCTTTCTTACACCTTTAAGATAACTCTCTGACGGAACTCTGACCCCCCCCTCACCCTGTATGGCTTCCACCATAACGGCGCAAGTATCTTCCGCAACGGCCCGTTCAAGTGAGGCAAGATCGTCGAAGGGAACATATCCGAAGCCAGCCGGCAGAGGATCAAAGCCCTTCTGAAATCTCTCCTGTCCGGTTGCCGTAACAGTGGCAAGCGTTCGTCCGTGGAAAGAATCTTTCATGGTCACTATACGATATCTGCCTTCATCCATGTTTTCATGGGCGTATTTTCGCGCCAGTTTAATGGCCGCCTCGTTCGCTTCCGCCCCGCTGTTACAGAAAAACACCTTGTCCGCAAAAGAATTCTCCACCAGAAGGCCGGCCAGCCGGATCTGTGGTTCAATATGGTATATATTGGATACGTGCATCAGCGTTTCGGCCTGTTTGCTGATTGCCCCGGATACTGATGGATTGGCATGACCAAGACCGCACACGGCGATACCCGCCAAGAAATCGAGATACTCCTTTCCATCAGAGTCCCACACATGTACCCCTTCGCCCCTTACCAGAACAATCGGCAGGTGAGAGTAAGTGTTCATGATATATCTGTTCGAATTAGAGATAAGCTCTTCTGTTGTCATATTGCATCGATCCTTCGAGTTATCGATTATCGGTTATCAGCTTTTTAACCGTGAACCGTAAACCGTAAACCATTCTTCAGTTCCCGTCTCCTGTCTCCATTCTCCTTTAATTCAGTCTTTCACCACTTCCGTGCCGATACCACTGTCTGTGAATATCTCCAGGAGGACCGCGTGATCCAGACGTCCATCAATTATATGCGTTTTCCCCACACCATTTCTGAGGGCCTTTATGCAGCATTTTACCTTGGGATACATGCCTCCACTTATTGTGCCATCTTCGATCAGTTCTTTGGCCTCTATATTGTTGATGGAGTTTATCAGCCGGCCTTTTTCATCCAGAATTCCCTCCACGTCGGTCAGGAGAATAAGCTTCTCCGCCCCGAGGGCAGCCGCCACCTCACCCGCAACTACATCCGCATTGATATTATACGTTTCACCTCCGTCTCCGGCGCCGGTAGGCGCAATAACGGGGATAAACCCATCTAATATCAGCGATTCGATAAGTCCGGAGTTGATCTTCCTCACCCGACCCACCATTCCTATATCTATTATCTCCGGAGGGATATCCTTCGCTTTTTCGGTGCTCAGAATATATTTTTCCGCTTCTATGATATTCCCATCCTTGCCACTCAATCCGACAGCCTTGCCGCCATGACTGTTAATCAGCCCCACTATCTCCTTGTTAACCTTACCGGTGAGGACCATCTCGACTATATCCATAGTCTCTTCGTCCGTTACCCTCATCCCCCTGACGAATTTTGAATCCTTGCCCAGTTTCTTGAGAAAGGCGCCGATCTGAGGACCACCACCATGCACTACCACCGGGTTGATTCCGATATACTTCATCATGACAACGTTCATGGCGAACATTTCTTTCAGATCGTCGTCCCCCATGGCATGGCCACCATATTTAATAACTATGGTCTTGTCATAAAACCGCTTTATATAAGGCAGGACCTCCAGGAGTATGTCCGCCTTTTCCATAGATTTTTTCAGATTATCCGAGTTCATGATTTAAAATCTCCTACAGGACATATCTGCTCAGGTCTTCATCTTCAACTACATCCTTCAGCTTATCCCTGACATAATCGCCATCAATATTTATTTTTTTCTTCGCAACCGCGATATCCGGTGCGTCAAAAGATATCTCCTCGAGGAGTATCTCCATGACAGTGTAGAGTCTTCTGGCACCTATATTTTCCATCTTCCCATTTACGAGTGCTGCTACCTCCGCGATCTCCTCTATGGCGTCTTCCCGGAATATAAGGCTTATATCTTCAGTAGCCATCATTTCCACATATTGTTTCACCAGGGCATTATGGGGTTCCGTCAGAATCCTTATAAAATCTTCCTTTTCAAGTGAATCCAGTTCCACTCGTATGGGAAATCTTCCCTGCAACTCTGGGATAAGATCGGACGGCTTGGAAATACTGAACGCTCCCGCCGCGATAAAGAGTATGTGATCCGTCTTTACCATACCATACTTGGTATTCACATTGGATCCTTCCACAATTGGAAGGAGGTCTCTCTGTACACCCTCCCTGGATACATCAGGGCCCTGAGAGGAATCGCCACCTACGATCTTGTCTATTTCGTCAAGAAATATGATCCCCGAATGCTCAACCTTTTCCATCGCCGCCCTGGTGACCTTTTCCATATCAACAAGCCTCTGGGCTTCTTCATCGGCCAGTATGCCTACCGCTTCAGAGACCTTGATTTTCCTTTCTTTCTTCTTCTGTGGAAATATATTTCCGAACATTTCTTTGATATTCATTCCCATATCTTCAACACCGGAGGTGGAAAAAATTTCTATCATGGGACTGGTGGGGCTGTCTACAACTTCAATCTCTACAATCCGATCGTCCAGCTTCCCGCTACGAAACAGGCGCCGCAACTTTTCGCGCGTTTCATTGTGATGAATATCCTCCTGGACCTCTGTATTATCCTCAGGCATATCCAGAAGCATGCTCTCCTCTCCCTCTCTCGCTGCCTCCGTCTGTCCCTCTCCCTCTCCCTCTCTCGCTGCCTCTGTCTGTTTCTGATTTCTGCGCTTAAGGGGAAGGAGGATATCAAGTATCCTTTCCTCGGCAATCTCCATCGCCCTGGCCTTTACATTCTCCTGTTCCTCCGATTTAAGCATGTTTATCGCAAGCTCTACAAGGTCCCTGACCATTGACTCAACATCCCTGCCCACATAACCCACCTCTGTAAATTTGGAGGCCTCTATCTTCAGAAAGGGAGACTTATCAAGTTTGGCAAGTCTGCGCGCAATTTCCGTCTTTCCCACTCCTGTGGGACCTATCATTATGATATTTTTGGGTGCTATTTCTTCCCTGAGTTCTTCCGGCACATTCTGGCGCCTCCACCTGTTCCGAAGGGCTACGGCAACCGCTCTCTTGGCGTCATGCTGCCCTATAATATACTTGTCCAGCTGGGACACAATCTCTCTCGGTGTCAAATTCGTGGATGACATAAAATTTCTACTCCTTGATTTTCAATGGTTAATTCTGAGTTTCCTCAGCCACATCCAGTTCCTCTATTTTTATCCTGTCGTTCGTGAATATACATATATCGGCGGCTATGTGCATGGCCTCTTCGACAATCTCCCTCGCGTCGAGTGTAGAGTGCTTTATAAGCGCCCTTGCCGCCGCTTGGGCATATGGGCCGCCGGAGCCGATTGCCAGGACCTCATCATCTGACTCTATCACATCTCCATTACCTGATATTATAAGAAAGTCCACGTCACTGACTGCTATCATCAGGGCTTCAAGGTGCCGCAAGACCCTGTCTGTTCTCCAGTCCTTGGTCAGTTCAACAGCGGCCCTCAAAAGGTTGCCGCCATACTGTTCCAGTTTCTGATCGAACCTGTCAAAGAGGGTAAACGCGTCCGCGGTCGCACCCGCGAAACCTACGATTACCTTGTCATGATACAGCCTTCGGACTTTTCTGGCATTGTGCTTCAGGGCTATCGTATCAAGGGTCACCTGACCGTCACCAGCGACAGCCACTTTTCCCTTGTGCCTTACCGCCACTATGGTTGTTCCTCTCATCTTGTTCATGTCTTTTGTTCTCCTCCGGCCCTTGGATGGCTCCTGTCGTAAACCTCCATCAATCTTGTCACACTGACGGAAGTATATCTCTGTGTGGTGGAAAGGCTTTCATGACCCAGCAGTTCCTGTATAACTCTCAGATCGGCGCCCGCATCCATGAGATGGGTCGCAAATGTGTGTCTGAGCGTATGAGGACTGATCTTCCTGCCGATACCACTCAGGGCTATATACTTGTCTATAATTCTCCTTATACTTCTCGGAGTCAATCTCAAACCGGATCTGTTCATAAAGAGTGGTGATCCGGCATAACTCCCGGTCTTACCTTCCTCTGCTCCGGGTCTGCTGCCAATATAATCTTTCAGGGCGAATAATGCGGGACTGCCGACAGGGACTATTCTTTCTTTCCTGCCTTTTCCTCTTACCTTTACCAGACTGTTCGAGAAATCGACATTGGCCACATTAAGACCGGTGAGCTCACCAACGCGTACACCGGTTGAATACAGGAATTCGATTATGGCTTTGTCCCGCAGACCTGATACATCCGGTTTGAACTTCACTTTCAAGAGAGAGAACATTTCATCTATACTCAGAAAGGAAGGCAGGTACTTATCTGCCTTCGGCGCCTGGACCATCTGAGCGGGATTATACCCGATCTTTCCCTCTCGAAGAAGAAATTTAAAGAACGCCCTGAGGCTGGCCACTTTCCTCGACACAGTAACCTTTTTTATCTTGCTCCGGTAGAGAGACGCAAGAAACGCCCTTATCACCGTCTGATCAACATCGGAGGGCTTGTCCACTCCGTTCTTCAGAAGAAATTCTCTGAATTGTCTCAGGTCGGACAGATAGTTTCTTCTTGTATGATAAGACAGGTTTCTTTCAACATCAATGTGAATACCGAAATCTCTGACGGCATCCCCCATCCGGGCATGCTTTTCTACCATCATTCAAACCTCCGACGATTCGGAGCTACATCTTATACTTCCCAAAATCTTCAGAAGAGAGATTCTCCAGAAACTCCTCTAACTCTTCCTTTGTATATTTATTCAAGTCAGCCGTTTTTCTGCCAAAATCGATATTTGTTGATTTTCCAACAACCTTTTCATCCACAAAAATGGGTGCCCCGGCCCGGAGCGCAAGGGCAATCGCGTCGCTTGGACGCGCGTCAACCGTGATTGGAACATCATCCTTCAGAATATGTATAGTGGCAAAGAAAGTGTTGTCTTTCAAATCATTGATAACAATTTGCAGAACCTTAACCTCAAGTATTTTCAGCATCTCGTTCATGAGGTCATGCGTCATAGGCCTCGCCAGATTTATTTTCTCCATCTGTGTGGCTATGGCACTTGCCTCAAACAGACCTATCCATATGGGAATAGCCCTTTTCCCCTGCAGATCCTTCAATATCACTATGGGTGTATTTGTTATAGGATCCATGGCAAGTCCAAATACCTTTACCTCTACAAGCATCTCCCCCTCCCTAAATCATCTCTCCTCTCAAAGAGTGCGTATAGGCATGGGCAATCCTCACGCGCACGGTTTTCCCCCTCAGGCTGGTGTTACCCGCGAGATTAACAATTTTATTGCCTCTCGTCCTGCCGGTGACATCAGCATCGCTATTCTTGCTGACACCCTCTATAAGCACATCCGTCACCATTCCCTCAAGCCATCTGTTCTTTTCCAGGCTGTGGTTTTCCTGGAGTGCCTGGAGCTCGTATAATCTCTCGCTCTTGACCCCTTCTTCAACTTTTCCGTCATACTCTTCCGAAGCTGTGCCACTCCTGTCAGAATATTTAAAGGAAAAAATATTATCAAACCTTACTTTTTTCATAAGGTCAATAGTTTTTTGAAAATCACTGTCTGTCTCTCCGGGAAATCCGATGATGATATCTGACGTTATGGTTATATCCGGGCACGCATTCCTTAATATGTCAATCTTTTTCAGATACTCCCCCGAAGTGTATCCCCTTTTCATTCTTTTCAACACATAATCAGAACCGGATTGTACCGGCAGGTGAATGTGCTCACACAGGTTATCAAGATCAGCAAAACAGCCGGCAAGCCTCTCTGAAAGGTCTTTCGGGTGAGATGTGGTAAAACGGAGCCTGTCTATTCCTTCTATTTTGCTGACCATTCTCAATAATGCAGGAAAATCCGCGTCTCTGGTAAGGGTGTTGCCGTATGAATTGACGTTTTGCCCCAGGAGAGTCACCTCCCTGATGCCATTATCAGTAAGAAACCTGACTTCGTCAACTATGTCCCCACTGGTCCTGCTCTCTTCCCTCCCTCTTACATAAGGCACAATGCAGTAGGAACAGAAATTGTTACATCCCTGCATAATTGTTACGTAGGCACTCACATTCCCATCAGGAGGCAGGGTTCGGATGCCCAGAGATCTTACCGATTCGCGGAAAGAGGTGTCTACAACCCGTGATCCGGTATTGGTAATCTCCTCTATCATTTCTGGAAGGCGGTGTATGTTATGCGTGCCAAGGACAAGATCAAGATATGGGGCTCTCCTGAAAAATCCGGCCCCATGTTCCTGGGCAAGACATCCTGCTACACCGATAACGAGACCGGGCCTCTTTTCCCTTAACCCTTTTAACCTTCCAAGCTGACTGTACGCCTTCTGGGCTGCTTTCTCCCTAACGCTGCATGTGTTGACGATGACAACATCCGCTCTGTCGACTTCATCCGTTTCCACATATCCCGCATTACTGAGAATCTGAGCCATCTGTTCCGAGTCATGAACATTCATCTGACAGCCAAAGGTACGGATATGAAATTTTCTTATGGACATAAAAAATACCCGCGTATGTTAGCAAGAATTAATGCTGGAAGAAAGATCTGGGGAAATATAGATACCAACACTTTATGATAATACCTTCGGTTCTCAAAATCAAAAAGAGGGGGCATTACCCCCCCCCTTTTTTTTTTGACTGGAATATATGTCTGCGGCTTGATTTCCCTGATTTGTTTACAAAAGATTAAAGATATTGCCCTGTTTATTTCCCGGAATTTACTCTTTCTTTAAGCTCTTTACCTACCTTGAAAAAGGGCAGTTTTTTGGGAGCCACATGTATAGTCTCTCCTGTTTTGGGATTTCTTCCTGTGTAAGAATCGTAGTTCCTTACGACAAAACTCCCGAATCCCCTGATCTCTATCCTGCCCCCGCGCTTGAGCTGATTGCCAAACTCCTTAAAGACCAGATTGACGACATCTGCAGCCTGTCTTTCCGTAAGGCTTTCTTTTTTACTCAAGGCATCTATCAATTCAGATTTATTCATAAGACCCCCTATCTACTTATGCAAGATAAACTTAAAAACTCCTCTACATCTTCAGCAGAGAATTTCTTTCAGATATTATTTGTTTTATTATTAAAGTCAAGATAATTTTCGTTGTTTTTCAGATCAATCTCTTTTTATCCCGCGATCCCGAGAGTTCAATCAGGCCTTTTACCTCTTTTTTCTGCATATACCTGTATTCTCCGGTCCTGAGATTTCCTATACTGATATCACCAAGAGCTGTTCTTATCAGCCTCGCCACAGGATGATCTATCGAATCGAAAAATCTTCTTATTATTCTGTTTCTCCCCTCAAGTATTGTCAATTCTACCCAGCAGCTTTTTTTGTTGCTCTTTTCCATAGCCGCCCAGATCGGTTTAAAGCTGCCATCTTCCAGCATAGCGCCCTTCCTGATGGCCTCGATATCACGCTTCGTAAGGTTACCTTTGACTTTTACCATATAAGTCTTGGGTATTTTGAATGACGGATGCTGCACCATATTTGAAAAATCACCGTCATTGGACATCAGGAGCAACCCTTCCGAATCGTAATCAAGCCTTCCGACAGGGAATACCCTCTCAGAAACACCCCTTAACAGGTCGGTAACAATCGGCCTGTTCTGTGGATCTTTCAGGGTAACAACATATCCTGTCGGCTTGTTCAACATAAGATATACCGGGCTCACCGCGTCTCCGGATATAAGTCCCCCGTCAACACGTATTGTATCCCGTGAGGCATCAGCCTTCATCCCCGGCTGAGTTATTATCACGCCATTAACGCTGACCCGGCCATCCCGCATCATCTGTTCCGCGGCGCGCCGGGACGCTATACCGCATTTGGCTATTATCTTCTGGATGCGCTCTTCCATAGAGATCATTCCTCCAGCTCTCTGAATTCTCTGAGCGTGGGCAGGTCTGAAAGGGTCTTGAGTCCGAATGTCTCAAGAAATTTCCTAGTGGTTCCATAGATCATCGGTCTGCCAGGAACATCCTTTCTCCCTACTATTCTTACGAGATTTTTCTCTAACAATCCCCTCAGGGTGCCACTAATGTCCACTCCCCGCACTTTTTCTATCTCAGACCTCATGACAGGCTGCCTGTAAGCAACCACCGCAAGTGTTTCCATGGCAGCCGGGCTTAAAGCTGCCACCTTCTGATTCTTCAGCTTATGCACCCATGACCCCACCGCTTCACCGGTTCTGAACTGGTATCCCCCGGCAACCTCCCTCAGAAATATGCCTTCATTTCTCTTTTCATATTCTCTTACGAGATCATCAATCGCGGAAAGAATCTCCTTTTCCTTCACATCTTCCAGAATTCCCATTATCTTTGAAGAGGTTATCGGTGTATCAGAAACAAAGATAAGAGCTTCAATTATGGCCTTCAGGTTATCCATCTATCTTCCCGCAAGGCATATCCTTATAGTTCCGTATGGAACTGCCTGGTATGCTCTGATTATTCTAAGTTTCATAAGTTCCAGAATGGCCAGAAAGGTATATATCAACCCCATGCGGTTGTCAGCGTCCCCCAGAAGATCGGTAAAAGTAAGCTCACCCCTTTTTTCCAGTTCATCCACTATATCATTTATCCTGTCGGAAAGAGACATCTTTTCGACATCTATCTCCATCAAATCTTTCTGACCTGTATCGAAACTTATCCTCCGAAAGGCCTCTACAAGTTCAAATATTCCGATTTCCCTGAGAGGCTGCTCATCTTTTTCAATCTCTTCCCCGGTATGATCCCTGCTGAATACATCCCGGCCAAGAATGTTCATCCTGTCCAGACCCAGAGCTGCTTCCTTGAATGCCTTATACTCCAGAAGCTGTTTAACAAGTTCTTCACGCGGATCTACACCCTCTTCTTCCTCATCTTCCTCGCTGGCGGGCAGAAGCATCCGCGATTTGATATGTGTCAACGTGGCGGCGAGCACAAGATATTCCCCTGCAAGGTCAAGATTGAGAGACTTCATCTCGTCGATATATTTCATATACTGTCTGGTGATAAGGGCAATGGGGATATCGTATATATCGACTTCGTTCTTTCTGATCAGGTAGAGCAGCAGGTCCAGAGGGCCTTCAAATATATCCAGCTTGACCTCATAAGCCCCGGTCGTCATATCTTAACTGCTTCCCTTACCTGCTCCATGGTGAGACGCGCTATCTTCGAGGCTTTCTGTACGCCGTCGGCTATTATGCCCCTTACATCCTCCAGGTGGTTCAGGTAATAATCCTGCCGTTCATGTATGGGCGCCATCTTATCCAGTATCCGCTGTGCGAGACGCTTTTTGCATTCAACACATCCGACATTGGCCTTTTTGCACCCATCCGATATCTCATCCACCTCTGAAGAAGGCGAATATATCTGGTGAAACGCGAAGGCGTTGCAGATCTCCGGTCTCCCCGGATCTTTTCTCCGCATCCTCTGCGGATCGGTAAACATGGAAGAAATCTTCTGCCTCAGCACATCACCCCGATCACGAAGATAGATGGAATTATTGTACGATTTGCTCATCTTTCTTCCATCAATCCCGAGAAGTTTCGGAACTTCCGTCAGCAGAGGTTCGGGAACAGGAAATACATCTTTGTACAGAAAGTTGAACCGCCTCGCTATTTCGCGTGTGAGTTCCACATGTGGAAGCTGGTCCACCCCGACGGGTACGCCATAGGCCTTGTACATTATGATGTCCGCGGCCTGGAGAACGGGATATCCAAGGAAACCGAACGTCGATATATCCCTGTCGGACAACTCCTCCTTCATCTCCTTATAGGTCGGATTCCTCTCCAGCCATGAGAGAGGCGTTATCATGGAGAGTATCAGGAACAGTTCGGCATGTTCCTTTACCTCCGACTGTATAAACAGTGTGCTTCTGGCAGGGTCCAGTCCTACGCTCAGCCAGTCCACAACCATGTCCAGGGAATTTGCTTTTATAAGATCGGTGTCTTTATAGTCACTCGTCAGCGCGTGCCAGTCGGCGACAAAGTAAAAACAATCATATATGTCTTCATTCTGGATATTCACCCAGTTTGCGAGCGCCCCGTGAAGATTTCCCAGATGCAGTCTCCCGGTGGGACGCATACCACTCAAGATTCGTTTTTTCATCGTATCGCCTCAGCAAGTAACAGTTTACAGTTATCGGTTCACGGTTAAAAAACCATAGAATTGAAATCAATATTCAAAATGCTTTAATTGTTGGACATCGCTTGCCGTCTATCCAGCAAAGCCGGGCATTGCATAGTTTATTGGAAAAACTGTCAACAGTAAACCGACAACCGTAAACCATTATTATTTAAGAGCGCTCGTATAACAAAAAAGACTGTCCTGTGTCAAACCATCAGTTTCATTTCATCTATCCTGTGCAACAGTCTTTTTACCTCTTTATGCTTTTTCCCTTTTCTGCCGGCAGCGGAAAGCACACCAAGCTCACTAAGACGCTCTACAGACAGCAGGGGCATCTCTTCTTTTAATATAAGCCTCAGTTCCGAAGAAATCCTGTACCCCGACAGTCTCTCTATAAGACCGGCGGAGACGGCATCCTGAATGAGTTTTTCCGTAACGTCATCAATCCTGAAACCAAACCTCTTCTCAAATCTGACTGCACGGAATATTCTTGTGGGATCATCCATAAAACTTCTTTCATGCAGAACCCTTATCAATCTTTTCTTTATATCATTCCTTGCATGGAATAGATCGAGCAATTCCCCAAACCGGTCGGGATTCAGGCCAACCGCGAGCGTGTTGATCGAAAAGTCCCGCCTGAACATATCATCCCTTATGGAACCGGGGGTCACAAAGGGAAGCGCGGCAGGGTGTTCATAGGTTTCAGTCCTCGCCGTCGCCACATCAATCTTGAAACCATCAGGTAACACAATATTTGCTGTTCCGAACTTTTCATATGTAAGAAGACGCGCGTTATGACCAGCAGAAAATCCGGACGCAAAGGGGATGCCGTCTCCCTCTACGACCACATCAACATCAAGATTATCACGCCGCAGAAACAGGTCGCGGACAAGACCTCCCACAGCATACGCGTAAAACCCCATCTCTTCCGCACAGATGCCTGTATCCCTCAACAGATTCAGGACACGCAAAGGAAGCTTGCTAAGTAATTCACTAATATTCATAAGCATTTTCTACATATTCTGGAAAGACTGCGGATTAAAAGAAGACAGAGAGGCAAACAAAATGCACTCGCAGAAAGTAAAGATTGGACGGCGCGGAAGGCAGTCCCGATAAATCGGGATTTACAAAGCCGCCAAACAAAAAAAATGGCCCCTGGCTCTACTAAGACCAGGGGCCGGTATGATCTCTAATTCCTATTAAACCTTTTCGGCAAGCGTCTTGCCCGCTTTAAACTTAACGACATTTTTTGCCTTTATCTGGATCGTTTCTCCAGTCTGCGGATTCCGACCTGTCCTTGCTTTTCTTTTCACCACTGAGAATGTGCCGAAACCGACGAGACCGAGCTTGCCGTTTTTCTTCAGTTCGGCAGTTACGTTATTAATGTACGAATCCAGAGCGCCTGAAGCCTGTACCTTCGTTATCCCCGCATCTCCCGCAATAGCTGCTATCAATTCAGCTTTCGTCATATCTCTCTCCCTCCTTTTCACTGTTGTTGTAACATTAACATTTATAAACAAAGCACCTGAAATATAATCCATACGTAATCTCTCTGAACACTACTTCGTCAGATTGATAACGTCCACAAACCGCAAACTCACGCCGGTACAATAACAGAAGCAGTCGAACTCTGACGTAGCATAAAGAAAATCAACAATCAAGCAAAAAACTGCAGGAAACCGATAAAAACTATCTGAACAGTCATCATTTCTTTTTCACAAGGAAATACAGGTCTCCTTCCTCTTTCAGATGACCGGCCATAATCTCCGCGTTCCTTCCCCTTCCGCAGAACAGATCCACCCTTCCCGGCCCCTTGATCGCCCCTCCGGCATCCTGATTGAGGACAAACCGGGAAAAAGGTCCCCATGATACGATATTGCCATCTTTGTCTATAACTGGTTTTTTCACTCTGATAAAAGCGAGCGCTCCCCTGGGAAACATACTCGCGTCCGTGGCTATCGATCTACCCGATGTCACGGGGACATTAAGACTCCCTACAGGTCCCTCTTCAACGATTCGGAAAAATACATAACTCTCATTACGGCTCAATATGTCAAACATTTCGTCAGGACGCGCCCTCAGATACCTCTTGATGCCCTTTAGAGACACCTCTCCAAGGGACATTTTCCCCTGCTTCACAAGCAATCTGCCAACACTCCGGTATGGATGACCGTTACTCTGCTCATAACCTACCTGAACAAGACCTCCTCCGGGAAGGACCACAACTCCGGATCCCTGAATCTGCAGGAAAAAAATATCAACGGGATCGGAAAGCCAGAGGAGCTCAAGCCCCCTCCCCTTAAGAGATCCCTTTATGTCTATATCCCCGCGAGTGTAGTAGGGAACAACCCTGCCATCTTCAATACGTGCAACGACGCGCTCCCCTCTGTATTTTTCCCTGAATTTACCAAGGTCCACGACAACGTGGTCATCAGGCGTCCGGTAGATGGGATAGCAATACTCCTGCGTCGCGTCAAAGGACCCGGCAAGGATCGGTTCATAATATCCGGTAAACAATACCTCTCCGCCGCCGCGCCTCCCAACACTTTTGTATATGTCAAAGGCCTGTTTTATCCTCCTGGTCCTGTCACTGTTTGAACCCGGCATCCTGATAATTTTCAGAAACTCGCGAAGGGACTCTTTCAATTCTCCCGCCGTGCATACACGATCTCCGAACAGAAACTCCCGTGTCTCAGGCAACCTGTTATAATACTTCATGCTTCTGTAAACTGCGAGCTCCAGAGACGGCTGGTCAAGATCATCCTCCAGGGTGGGCAGCTCGCGCGAAGCAACGTGGACAAGGGACGGGATCTCTACCCTCTCCGGCGCTACCACAGCACAACCCGCCAGGAAGAATATAAACAGATAAAGCAGTTTTGTTTTCATATTGAGAGCCATCAAATTATCCACGTTATTGGGTTTCCTCTGTATCAGATGGGCGAAAAAACATCAATGACATTCAGCAGACGGCATCGAAGATTTTGTATGCCGTTGTGAACAGATGAACCTTGCATAACTAATTGAACTGAAACAGAATTAATGTTTTGAAATAATCGTATATTTATTATATAAATCAAGAAAGCGTGTCTGTCTCTGGAAACGTGTAAAGCAAAGAGAGCGAAATCGCGTTGAAGTGCAAAGATAGATGATGACAAACTACCGTCTGCCGCGTTATTTTTATCACGATTTATAGCATACATATTGAACACAGGAAGTATACAACATGACAAAGGGCAGGGATAACCTGAAGCCGGTTAAACGATCCCCCGCGGAAAGGTGCAGTGTGATCACCGTCGACACTCAGACGAGAACCAGACTGCACAGTGAAAATTAATGCAAATCTCAAGGGCTTTATTCCGGGTTCAGTGTCAGTGTATTTTTCGTGTGCTCCTTAATCGCCTCGTCACTGAACCACCAATAGACCTTTTCTCCACCCATAAAGGGCTTGATTTGATCGGTGGTGTGTGGGTCGAACTGGCGTCCGGCGATACCTCCCGGCAGGACTGCGAGGATCTTATCCTGATCCCCTAAATCCGCCACCATCCTGAGAGAAGCGGAGATGGTAACGTTAAAGGGCTTATTAAAATCGTACATGCCGCGGTACAGCGTTTCTCCAGAACCCGCAGCGGGATGTGATCCTCCACCCAGCAATTCCTTCCCGGGTCCAGATCGCATGATGGGGCTGAGAAATTCATGCGTATGTACCTTCCCCCAGAGCCATCCGGCTGGATCATCTCCCAGGGTCGGCTGAAGTTTTTTGGATACATTCAGGGCAGCCTGATGGAAGAGATCGTCCCGTCCCTCTTTTTTGTTACCGGTATCTACATTATCAAACCAGGAAGAATTTCCGTCAATCACCATTTTTTGAAGCCGTTCTTCCCAGAAATACCAGTTGTCCAGCATTTTCCGGGCGAGTTCGTCTCCCAGTTCATCGCTATACACCAGCAGGGCGAATTCGTGATAGACGGACTGGAATACGGTAGGAGCGGCGCTATCCGGAGAATCGACATAGTCCCAGTCTGAAAGTATCTGTCCCAGCGCTCTGGTGTCATCATGGTTTTTCAGCGCCCGGCACATGACCGGCGCTATTTTTTTCGCCATGAGATTGACCGTGTCTCTCTGAAACTTCCAGTGGTCGTCCACCGATTTCTCCCCGGGGCTGTCCATCAGCTCGGCCAGTCTCCGATACCTGTAGGAAGGAGACGCCCAGGAGGTATAATAATAGGGGTAATCCTTTCCCACAACCATGTGGTTGCAGGTGCCGATCCATCCCCGATTCGGATTGATGGCATGGGGCATATCCTCCCAGGGAATCCAGCCTGTCCAGTTGTCCTGGCCATCATGAACTACATAGGGTACCAGACCTTCTTTCTGGGTGCGAACAGGAACCCTGCCTGTTGTCTGCCACCCGAAATTTCCCTCGCTGTCGGCAAAAACAAAATTCAGAGGAACCTGGTTTACACCCCTCAGGGCCTGGCGAATCTCTGTCACCGTCCTGGCACTCTGTAATTGCTCAAAGCCGATGGTGGGGGCCATGGCCTCAAAACCCGACCAGCGCACCGTTATGACCTTGTCGGTTTTCAGACCGGGCATGACACTGGAGATGACGGGCCCTCTTTTCGTACACCGGATTTTGATTGTTTCTTTCCGGAATCCATCAGGCGCTGCCTTGTCTTTTATCTTCAGTGTCTCTTCAATCACTTCAAATGGCAGTGAGGTGTTACCTTCAAGATAATTGCCCGGATTATCCGGATCTACCGTTTCGATGTAAAGATCCTGGGTGTCACTGTAGGCATTAGTTACCCCGATGGCAAATTGGCTGGTCCGGCCAATGATCATCCCGCCTAATCCGGGAATGGTTACTCCCACGGATCGTGTCGCCGGGGTTATAAGCCCGCAGGGGTACCAGGGGCCCGGCAGGATTGTAGCATCCAGGTGCGGGTCATTGGCAACGACAGGTTTCTCACCGGTTGAAAGCCTCGAGCTTACAGCCCAGTTGTTGCTCCCAATCTTCAATGAACTGTCACGAAAGCAGGAGAGCATTGTCTTATCAACTACAATATTCGAGCGGGCGATTTTAAAGGATAAATCCTGGGCATTTATTTCTTGCCGGGTAGTGTCGTCAGGATTGATAGTGATGGGAAAGATTTCAGCGGCCATGTCCGGTCCAACTTTTTCAATCAGCATCTGGGCGATTATCTCGCTGCCGGCATTGGCCGCGCTGTTCCATCCCATGTAATAAAGAATAGTCAATGAATCCACAATGGTCCAGAGCGTGGGTTTTAACCCGGCCAGTTTGAATTCCAGATGTATGTTGCCGGGCCTCGTGGTGATGAAGGCATTGACACCATCTACATATTTCTGGAGGTAATTTCGCGTTTCATCATTGAGCAATTCAACGTGTTTCTCCGCGTTGCGATGGAAGCCCAGCGTTCTCATACGAATGTCCAGACCCCGGGCCTTCTCCCCGACAAGCTCTGTAATCCTTCCGGACGCGAAGAGTTTTGTCAATTCCATCTGGAAAAGCCTGTCCTGTGCAGCGACAAAACCCTGAGCCAGATTAAGATCATCCATATTCTGGGCATAGATATAGGCCATGCCCTTTTCATCACGGAGAACAGTGACCGGAGCATTTAGCCCGGGAATAGTCAGATTGCCATTCTTTGTGAATTTGTTCAGGGGAGAAGAGCCAAATGGATTTATAATGACTCCGGCAGCAATAACACCAATAACGATTACGATAAACACTAACCAAATGATTCCTTTTAACAGTTTCATGATTAACCTCCATACCCGCAAGGGTTTTACCATAAATTTATCAGTAAGGGTTCTGTCATAAAAGACTTACGTCTGAATCCTATATTACATATGTGCGAAGCATATGAGATTAGTCGAAATATGTCAACAAAACCATTCGGCACTGTCGATTTTTGTTTACTTTTTTTATTTGACAATTGCTCAGATTCCCGATAAAAATCTGAACAATTCGCTTAAATTATGATTAACTAAGTGTTTCAATATTATTAAAAGGTCTGGAGGAATTTAATGACAAAAGAAAAAGTAATGAATCGCTGGTATGTTGTAATAGGCGCCATTTTGATCCAGTTGTGTCTT
>CAYLXS010000005.1:0-29136 GCA_964387765.1 uncultured Syntrophaceae bacterium | reverse complement strand
TCCTGAGCCATTCGATCCTTGGAGAGAGATTGCCCGGTTCCTTGATCGGGAATTGTGTTTTCCAAGCTGCTGATGTGTCCATTGCGCCCTCCTTCATAATCATGTCAAACGATAAGATGATTAACTCTGAAAATCAAGCTTAAAATTCTGATATGGTGCCTGAACTGCGAAGTTGTTAATTCTGGATTGCAGATAGACAAGAATTTTCTGAAGGTGCGACAACACTACCCGATCTTGAGTTGTGGGGGTAATATTGCCCCACAATTGGGGCAATATTACCCGGCAATGAGCCATAAAATTCCCCCACCTTGTATTACATTTCACGTTATATCAAATAGTTATGACGATGGCACCAAAATTGCGCTATGACTTAAACAAAAGACTAAACCGGGATAAGGAGGGTTAAAAATGGGGAACAATTTCGGCAATTCCTATCAGCCGCGCCCCGTGTCAATCATTAGAACGCTGCCTCAAATAGATGAGCACAGGCTATTTCAGCTGAAGCTTGAAGACGGGAGTTCGTGGAAAGATTTTGGCCATCAGCCGGGGCAGTTTATTGAAGTTTCTATTTTCGGCAAGGGAGAAGCACCAATAAGTATTTCGTCTCCGCCTACGAGATCTGATGCCCTTGAAATTTGTGTACGTCGTGCCGGGAAGGTAACTAATGCGCTCTTCGAAATGGGAAAAGGATCTCATCTGTATATCCGCGGACCCTATGGCAAAGGCTTCCCTGTTGAGACCCTTAAAGGGCACAAGGTACTCCTCATCGCAGGCGGTTTAGGTCTTGCCCCCCTGAGATCGCTTCTCCTGTACCTCCTCGATAAACGTGATGAATTTGACGAAATTACCCTTATGTATGGGACAAACAATCCCAACAACGTGCTCTTCAAGTACGAACTTCTCGGGTTTTTTGACCGGGACGATATCAAATATCTCTATAGTGTCGACAGGGACGAGGAGGGTATTTGGAAGCAGTATGTGGGTGTTGTGACGGGGCTCTTTGATCAGGCAGAACTTTCGCCCCATGATACCTACGCCGTTTTGTGCGGGCCGCCTATCATGTACAAATTTGTTCTTAAAAGACTGCTTTCTCTGGGCTTTCCCAAAGACCATATATATATGTCGCTTGAAAGAATGATGAAGTGCGGCGTCGGAAAATGCGGGCACTGTGCCATCGGGGACAAATACTGCTGCACCGACGGGCCGGTTTTTCCCTTCACGGAGCTTGAGAAAATAAAGGAGGCAATCTGACCATGGCGAAGACTCTTTCCGTATGTCCATTTTGTGGTTGCGGCTGTAGCTTCTATATTGTTACGAGAGGTGAAAGGGTGGTCGGCGTCGAGCCGAGCCCCGGAAATCCCATTAACAAGGGGATGCTCTGTGCAAAAGGATGGAATTCCTATGAATTCATTCATTCTCCCGACAGATTAACGGTGCCCCTTGTAAGGAAAGACGGGGAACTCACCGAGACTACCTGGGACGAAGCGCTCGATGTCGTTGCCGGAAGGTTGAATGATATAAAAAAGGAACACGGGCCAGATTCGCTTGCCTTCCTCGCCTCGGCCAAAGTGACCAATGAGGAGAATTATGCCTTCATGAAGATGGCCCGCGCTGTTTTCGGTACAAACAACATCGATCATTGTGCGCGGCTCTGACATAGCGCGACGGTGGCCGGTCTGGCCGCCACCTTTGGTTCTGGAGCGATGACCAATTCCATAGTTGAAGTGGAAGAAGCTGACCTTTTCTTTATCATAGGTACCAATACAACGTCACAGCATCCCCTCATTGGGTCACGGATTATTAACGCGAAGGAGCGGGGCGCGAAGATTGTACTTGCCGACCCCCGCAAAATACAGCTTGCCGATTATGCCGATATTCATCTCAGACATAATATCGGCACCGATGTGGCGCTTCTCAACGGCATGATGAACATAATCATTGAGGAGGATATATACGACCAGCAGTATGTGGAAGAAAGAACCGAAAACTTTGATCAGCTAAAGGCTGTGGTGAGTCGCTATACACCACGTGTAGTTGAGCAGATAACGAGTGTTCGAGTCTCCGACCTCGAAGATGCGGCGCGTGCCTATGCGACAACGGGGAAGTCTATGCTTTTCTATGCCATGGGTATTACGCAGCATGCCACCGGGACCGACAATGTAAAGACCTGTGCGAATCTTGCCATGCTCACCGGTCATGTGGGAAGGCCCTCCACCGGCGTAAATCCCCTGAGGGGACAGAACAATGTACAGGGTGCCTGTGATATGGGAGCCCTGCCGAATGTCTTTTCCGGCTATCAGCAGGTGGCGAACGAAGAGGTGAGGAAAAAGTTTGAGCATGCCTGGAGTGTGGGAAAACTTGACGGAAAGGTGGGGCTTACAATTACAGAGATGATGGCGGCGGCGCAGAGGGGGGACCTGAATGCCCTCTATATCATGGGAGAAAACCCCATGATGAGTGATCCCGATTCCTCCCATATAGAACTGGCGCTCTCAAATCTCGATTTTCTCGTTGTTCAGGACATCTTCATGTCGGAGACAGCCCGTCTTGCCGATGTGGTGCTGCCCGCTACATCCTTTGCCGAAAAGTCGGGTACCTATACCAATACAGAGAGAAGGGTGCAGATTGCTCATAAAGCAATTAATCCTCCGGGATCGGCGAGGGATGACTGGGATATCATCTGTGAGGTGGGCAGGCGCTCCGGATACCCGATGGACTACAGATCCACGGCTGATATACTGAAAGAGATAAATGAGCTTACACCTTCCTACGCAGGAATTACCCGCGAGAGGCTTGTAAAAGGTTACGGTCTCCAGTGGCCCTGCCCCAGTGAGGAGCATCCCGGGACACCCTTTCTCCATAAGGACAAGTTTACGAAGGGACTCGGCTCATTTCTGCCCTGCGATTTCAAGCCCGTTTCCGAAGTACCGGACGAGGAGTATGACTTTCTCCTTACCACGGGGCGGATTTCTTACCAGTATCATACCGGTACCATGACGAGACGCATCAGCATACTCGAGAGAGAAGCTCCGGAGCCCCTGGTGGAAATAAACCCCGATGATGCCGGACGACTCGGCATAAAGAATAGTGATGAGGTAGAGCTGATATCGAGGCGTGGTTCCATAAAACTGAAGGCAGAGGTGACAGAGCGTGTACCTAAGCGGGTGGTATTTTCCACCTTTCATTTTCACGAGGCGCCGGTCAATCTGCTTACAAATCCCGTTTTCGATCCGGATTCTGGAATACCCGAGTATAAGGGCTGTGCAGTCAGAGTAAGGAGGTGTGCATGAAGATTTTAGCTAAGAAAGATCTTTTGAATGTCTTAAAAAACTGGTCGGGTTCTTACGATGTGTTTGCGCCCGGTATAAAGGAGACAGGTGATACCATATTCGATTGTTTTGATGAGAGCACCTTTACTCTTGATTATGGAAAGCCCCCACTTCCGCAGAAGTCAGAGGTTTTCCCTCAGAACGAGATAATATTCGAACTGAAAAACGGGGAGTACAGGGAGGTGATTACCGGCAACGAAAAAATGATCTTCGGAATGAGGGCATGTGACGTAATGGGCATGAGACAGGCGAGTAGCTTCATGACTCGCGGCGATGTGACGGACCCCTATTGTAAATCTAAGGAAGAAGGAGTCCTTAAGGTTATCATGGCCTGTGCGGGCCCACAGAGTGAGACCTGTTTCTGCACCACCGTCGGAAGCGGTCCCTTTGCCGAAAAGGGATTTGATCTCCAGTTTTACGATATGGGGGATGAATTTCTTGTCGAAGCCGGAAGCGAGAGGGGGGGAAATTTAATAGTTAAAGGCCCCTTTCTAGAGATTGATGATGCTGAGGCCAGGACGAGGATAGATGAATTTAAGATAAAGGCATCGAACTCCGTGGAGGAGATGCCGGCCCTCAAAGAGGCGATGAACAGACTTCGTGATGGCTCAGTGAGCGAGGAGGTATGGGAGCACTTCGGCCGTAAATGTATCGTATGCGGGGGGTGTGCCTTTGTCTGTCCCACCTGTACCTGCTTTAACGTTTCTGATTACGTAACAAAACCGGGCGAGGGTTTGAGAGTACGCTCATGGGATGCCTGTCTCTTCGGAGGATTCACCAGGGAGACCTCTGGACATAATCCAAGGGGTAGCCAGGCACTGAGGCTGAAAAGACGTCACGAGCATAAGCTCCTGTACTACAATGAAACCGATATTCAGGACGGGTTATGTGGTTGTGTAGGGTGTGGCAGGTGTTCCGATTATTGTCCCGTTCACATAGGCACCCTGGAGGTTGTAAAGGCAATCGCTGAGGCACGATGATTAAAAAAGCAGACCTAGGAGGAAGTAATGTCCGAGGGAAAGAGAATACTTATTATTGATGATGACGAGGATTACGGAAACGCACTTAGTATAGTGCTTGAAAATAGCGGTTACAAGGTGGAGCAGGCCTTGAATATTAAAGATGGTCGCGAGGCGATTGACAGGGTGCTTCCTGAACTCATCATTCTTGACGTTATGATGGAGAAACATACTGACGGGTTCGAGCTCTGTTCTGACCTGAAAAACGATGAGGCGTGTAGAATGATTCCCGTAATGATGGTGACCGCTGTAACGGAGAAGACAGGGTTTAAGTTTTCTCCCGAGACGGACGGTGAATATCTGGAGGCGGATGACTATGTATCCAAACCGGTGCCGGTTGCGGAGCTTTTATCGAGGGTGAATAAACTTATCGGGAAAAATGGATAAAATGTGTTATACAACTCACGTCGTTATATTTTGGCACTGGTCTTGCTGTAGTATTGATTAAAATCGATAAGGGGGTAAACAAATTATGACTGCAAAGAAAAAGGTACTTCTGATAGATGATGACAAGGATTTCCTGATGGCGACCAGACTTATACTTGAAAAAAGCGGGTATGAAATATTTCTCGCAGAGGATGGGAAGAGTGGGGTTGATATGGTAAAATCCGTTGCTCCAGATCTGGCTATTGTGGATATTATGATGGAAACATGGGGGGAGGGTTTTGATGTCGTTTCAAAGGTTCGCTCTATGGAACAGGGGAAGGATATACCCCTTATTGTGCTCAGTGCTGTCGATCTTCAGGGTCCGTACCAGTCCTTTGAGCCTTCTGACGAATCCCCGAAGGTAAACATGGTATTACACAAACCTGTCAAGGCCGATGATCTCATAAAATATGTAGGACAGCTGATAGGGTAAATGTCCATGTCAGAAGAAGTTTCCAGAGGGCCCATACTTATAATTGATGATGAAGAAACCATAAGGGATGGCTGCAGCCAGGTACTGGAGAAGTCCAGGTATTCTATAATTACAGCTGGGAATGGACTGGACGGCATTAGAATTGCCAGAGAAAAACACCCGGATCTGGTTTTCGTGGATCTAAAGATGCCAGGTATGTCGGGCCTGGAGATAATTGATATTTTATTAGAAGATATTCCTTATATTGTACTGGTTGTAATTACAGGCTATGCGTCTATCGTTTCTGCGGTGGAATCCATGAAAAGGGGGGCATATGACTACCTGCCGAAGCCCTTTAACCCTGATCAACTGAGAGCTGTCACGAAAAGAGGACTTGAACATCGCAATCTCAGGATAGAGGCGAAAATGTTAAGAGATGCGAAGGATCAGGTGGAAAAGGACTTTATTACCTTTGTAAGTCACGAGATGCGTTCTCCCCTTGTTACCATTCAACAATATATGGAAGCCCTCAAGGTTATTGCGGGCGGCTGTCTGAGCGACGAGGCCATGGATATTATAGGGCGGTGTGATAAGCGTATCCGGAACCTGGAGGATCTTGTGGAACACTGGCTGGATATGAGCAGGATAGAAAACGGTACACTTACACAAAAAAAGGAACCGGTCAATCTTGCCGCGATCATAGCGAGAAGCATGGATGAAATGACTCCTCTCTGCCAGCGGAGGGGTCTTGAAATGGAAAAGGAACTCCCCGGGGATCTGCCCTCTGTCATCGGGGATGAAGAGAGTCTGGTAAGAGTCTTAATCAATATTATAGGAAACGCAACAAAATATACGCCGAGTGGCGGCAGGATACATATCGCTGCGGAATATGATGACCTAGACGTAACAATCAGTATATCGGATACGGGTGCGGGCATCCCCCACGATAAGCTTCCCTTCATCTTCGATCCGTTTTTCAGGGGAAAGGGAAAAGACGACCGACAGAAGGGTTCCGGGTTGGGGCTTTCCTTCTGCAAGAGAATAATGGAGGCTCATGGTGGCAAAATAGATGTTTCATCAGAAGAGGGGAAAGGAACTACCTTCATGCTGAAATTTCACCGGTAATATTGAGAGGGAACATCTCCTGTTTGAGTGAATTTTCCTGCTGATTCAGATGGGTGCGTATTCGTGGAATGAATTATGAAGTGTTATGATAACGATTATGAATGGCACGAAGACGATGTGATGGACGAGTGTTTCATATGCGGAGAAAAGTCTGAAAAGTTGTTTGTAGTTCGGCATCTCGCAAGTATGAAGATGGTGCATCTGTGTCCTGACTGTATGGTGGACAAGATGTCTGAATATTGTCTCGATAATACAAGACCATGGAAGGGCAATGTGGTAAAGGGGGACTAAAGATGATAATTGATCTTTAGTCCCCCCTTTTTTGTTCGTGCGGAAATGCTTTTTCTCAGGCAAATGCCGCGGAGGTTGCTATCAGCAACCCTGCTGCAAAAACGACAGCGCCCAACCCCGCTCCTCCAGCTGTAGCCAGAATGGGGGTTATCCCTAACAGAAGAAATCCAAACACGCATCTTGCTTCTCTTGAATCCATAATGTTCTCCTTAGTCTTCAATCCTTTTAACACTTACGGCTGATATGATGAGCCTGTTTCTTGTCAGCAGATGTTTCATTACAATTCCAACCGCTTCTACCACGTCTCCCACAAATATTTTATTGGAAGGTGCAGTAAACATGATTACTCGTATACCTGCCGTTTCATCTTTAATATGAAAGTGAGGTCTGTTCAGCCATCTGAAACTTATTTTCTGAACCTCACCCGATATCCTGACAACATCTCCGATCATTCTCTGGTCTATCTTTCCAATCTTGCAGGCGCGTGCTTTTGAACCAAATTGTTCATTTGCCTGCACAAAACTCCTGCGACTCATCCATGCCAGAGTCATGGGAATGATAAGCAACATGATCAGGCCGGGGATGGCATACAACAAAAATCGCGAATCTCCCGTCGAGGTGTAGTGCAAGACTACAGCCGCCGCACATATAATAAATGCCACCCAGGTTAATACTGACATTTTATCGTAGGGCCTTTAATCAGCCGGCAGTTCTTTTCTGAACATCAGGAAGTATGCAACCCCGATGAAGAGAAAACCACCGAATATATTCCCTATCGTAACAGGGATAAGATTCCAGAGCCATATATCGGACCAGCTAAGCCCCCCGTTGGCAAGCAGCATGCCGCCCTTCTTTGCTATTACGGCCGGATACCAGTCGGTGAGGAATTTTCCTGCAGGCAGAAAGTACATATTGGCCACGACATGCTCAAAGCCGGACGATACGAATGCCATGATCGGAAACCAGACTCCGAAGAATTTGCCGACCACATTGTCTGCCGTAATGGCGAGAAGGATGGCAATGTTAACTAGGAAATTACATCCAATGGCCTTCATGAAACAGGACCATAGACCCGCGGCCCCAACGGCCTTGTATCCCAGGATCTTTCCAGCTGCGATGCCAACCGCTGACATGCCAAAGGCGTTAACTGCCATGCTGCCATCGGCCTGGCCGCTTACAAACGGACCGACTGCCATAAGGTACGCATAGGCAAGTGATCCTATCAGATTTCCTATGTAGACCCACGTCCAGTTTCTGAAGACCGCTCCCCAGGTGATCTTTTTCATCATTGCGGCCATGGGAACGATCATGCAGTCCCCGGTAAAGAGTTCCATGCCGGTAAGGACAATAGCGATCAAGCCTACCGGGAATACGGAACCGCCGATGAGCTTGGCAATTCCCGGACCCAGATGTGCTGCCACGCCCGTTACGCATACCGTGCAGAGCGCTCCTCCAATGGCGATGTAGGCGCCTGCCATAAAGCCTCGGAGAAGCAGGTTAGAGATTGAGAGTTTTGCTTTGCCGGCACCAGCATTGCCAACAAGAGCGACCATTTTTGCCGGGGTGTTAAAAGCCATAGATTAGTACCTCCTTCATTTAAATAAATTTTAATATGGCCCCCTGTGGACCATTTATATTTTCAATCATGCTGCTTCAATCTTTACCGCGCAGACCTTGTATTCCGGAATCTTTCCCACAGGATCGAGTGCCGGATTGGTAAGAAGATTGACAGCAGCCTCACTGAAATGGAAATTCATAAAGATCGTGCCCTCAGGCGGGGTGTCAATCACGCTGGCCTTTACTTGAAGACTGCCTCGCCGCGAAGTGACGGTTATGAAATCTCTGTCTTTGATTCCCAGCTTTTCCGCATCATTGGGATTTACCTCAGCCAGGCTCTCCGGGTATTTCTCAACGAGGCCCTCACTCCTCCGGGTCATGGTTGCCGTGTGGAAGTGGTAGAGGACACGCCCGGTCGTGAGGATAAACGGATATTTTTCATCCGGCAGTTCCTCCGAAGGCCTGTAATCTATCGCGGTAAAAAGTCCCAATCCCCTGGAGAACTTATCTTTGTGCAGATATTTCGTGCCAGGATGTTCCGTACTGGGGCAGGGCCACTGGAGCCCTTCCTCTTCTATCCGCTCATAGGTAATACCTGCGTAGCTCGGGGTCAGGCCGTTTATCTCGTCCATGATCTCTTTAGCTGAAGAGTAGTCCATGGTGTAGCCCATCTTTGTCGCCAGTTCGGAGATGATCTCCCAATCGGCCTTCGCCTCGCCGGGTGCGTCAACGGCCTTTCTTATGCGCTGAACCCTTCTTTCCGTGTTTGAAAAAGTACCGTCCTTCTCGGCGAAACAGGCGGAGGGCAATACTACATCGGCCAGCCTCCCTGTCTCATTCAGGAAAATATCTTGTACAATAAGGATGTCGAGGTTTCTAAGAGATGCTTCAACATGGGTGAGATCGGGATCCGAGATCATCGGGTTTTCGCCCATGATGTAGAGGCCTTTGATGTCTCCATCATGAGCCGCATCCATGATCTCCATGATTGTCAGACCCGGTTTTGCAGGCAGTGAAACATCCCATGCCTTTTCAAACTTTGCCCTGGCGTCATCGCTGGCAACCTGCTGATATGCGGGGAACACATTGGGAAGTGCACCCATGTCACAGGCGCCCTGAACATTATTCTGACCCCTGAGTGGATTGACTCCGCCGCCTTCAACGCCGACGTTGCCGCACAGCATTGACAGACTAGCACAGGATTTTACATTGTCGGTGCCGTGCGAATGCTGGGTAATACCCATGGCATAGAGAATGGACGCACGGTTTGCCTCCGCGTATATGTGCGCGGCAGTTCTCAGATCATCGGCCGGTATCCCCGTGATTTCTTCGACATAATCGGGTGTATATTTTGCGACGGTCTCTTTCATAGCCTCGAAACCCTCGGTGCGATTTGCCACATATTCCTTTGCGTAGAGACCTTCATCGATGATCACGTTCATCAGACCATTGAGGACGGCCACGTTTGTGCCGGGTCTGGGGCGCAGCCATATATCGGCATAGTTCACAAGGCCGATTTTTCTGGGATCGATCACGATCAGCTTGGCGCCATGCCGGCGGACAGCCCTCTTCACGCACGATCCTATCACCGGGTGATTTTCTGTAGTATTCGTTCCTATCGCGAGAATCGCATCTGTGAATTCTATCTCTTCGATGGAATTGGTCATTGCTCCTGATCCGAATGTGGCAGCCAGACCGGCTACCGTGACGGAGTGTCAGAGACGGGCGCAGTGATCGACGTTGTTTGTCCCAATCACCGCTCTCATGAATTTCTGGAAAAGGTAATTTTCCTCGTTGGTACAGCGTGCCGAGGAGAGCCCCGCAATGCTGTCGGGGCCGTTTTTCTCTTTTATGGAGGCAAATTTTTCTGCGATGTAGCTGTAGGCCTCTTCCCAGCTCGCCTCCTTCAGCTCACCATCCCTTCGAATAAGGGGCATTTTCAGGCGATCGGGGCTGTCTATGAAGTTCATTCCGAATCTGCCCTTTGAGCAGAGCATTCCTTCATTGGGCTTGCCATAATCCCTGTTCGCTGTGACTTTAATAACTTTTCCATCGCTGACATTCAGCTCCATCTGGCATCCCACTCCACAATAGGGGCAAGTCGTGTGCACCTTTTCTATTTCCCACGGACGCCCTTTGAATCTTGCCTGTTTGAATGTCAGGGCGCCGACGGGACACGCATCGACACATGCGCCGCAGAATACACACTCGGAATCTATGTAATCCGCGTCGAATGCGGGGCCAACCTTGGCGCTGGAGCCGCGCATCGAGAAGTCGAGAACCTCGTGAACCTGTATCTCGTTGCAGACCCGGATGCATCTTCCACAGAGGATACATTTGTTGAGGTCCCGCTGTATCATGGAGTTTGTGTCTTCTATTTCATATCCCGGGGACTTAATATCAAAACGGGGTTTTTCAATACCAAGTTCATACACAAGGTCCTGAAGTTCGCAGCTTCCGTTCTTTTCACACTGGAGACAATTATGATCTCCGGAAGACCACAGAAGC
Source organism: uncultured Syntrophaceae bacterium (assembly GCA_964387765.1). Taxonomy (GTDB): domain Bacteria; phylum Desulfobacterota; class Syntrophia; order Syntrophales; family UBA2210; genus UBA2210. Next base: position 18,469 of record CAYLXS010000005.1, on the reverse strand, counting down.
TCTACCACCAGTTTTCTGGCATTCATCACCCTCTCCGTATTGGTCCTCACTACCATTCCCTTGCTTGCGGGCATGCAGCATGACGCCACAAGAGTCCGGGCATTCTCCACTTCCACAACACATACCCTGCAGGCGCCTACATTAGTGGTTCCCTTGTAATAGCAGAGTGTGGGGATGTGTATGCCGTTTTCTCTTGCTACTTCGAGAATAGTCTGTCCCGGAGATGCCTCCAGCTTTTTGCCATCAATGGTTAAAGAAATGTTTTGATCCATTTTGTACTCCTTTACTCTACCTCTGTATTTATAACAGTGGCAATCCCGCTTTTGCAGAGAATTTGCCTCTGAGCTGTTTTTCAGACTTCACCTGCTTGAAATTGTATTCCGGTTGCTGATGTCTGATCTCTCACGGGACCAGACCATATGCCGGGAACCGGAAGCACCATACATTATTTTTTTACTATTTTCAAGAAATATGAAGTTTTCTGAGTTCTTTTGATTAAAATGTCTAACATCTTAATTCTAAAGTAAAAAACCCGAAGACTTGCCGGCATTATGGCGTATCATGATAAATTAATCTGGTGATATATCATGGTTCATAATCCATGGTTTTAGAAACCAGAGATCCAGGACCAGGGACTTTTTACGAAGCCATCAATTGTGCAGAGTGAATCTTTGAGGTATAATAAGAAAAATAGCTTGATTTATGTAGAAGTATATTATAGTGAAAACACAATTTTTCCCAGACAGTGTCCATTCAGGAACAGATTTTTCAGCAGAATGGAAACTGAATACAAAAAAGGACTCCTTGCCCGGACCCGGCGTTCGGGCTATAGAGCCGTGAGGAGGATTTATGTTGAGAAGGTACGAAACAATATTTATTACGAGGGCCGACTTGCAGTCGGATGAGATGGGCAACCTGATTGACCGTTATACCGGAATTATTACAGACATGGATGGTAAGATAATCAAGGTTGAGAACTGGGGTAAGCGGAGGCTGGCTTATCCCATTGAAAAGAGGCGAGAGGGCGTTTATGTAAGGATTGACTTTGCTGCACAGTACAAGGTTGTCACGGAGGCAGAGAGAAACTTTAAGATTGATGACAATGTACTGAGATTTCAGACTGTAAAACTGAGTGACAAGGTTGACCTGGAAGAGATTGAGCGCGAGATAGCGGACACTCTGAAAAAAGAAGAAGAACTGGAAAAAGAAAAACAGAGAAAAGAAGAACTGAAAAAGGAAGAAGAACTGAAAAAGAAGGAACCTGTTTCCGAAGCCGTTGCCGAAGAACCGGGAAAAGGAGAAGTTATTTCCGAGCCTGCTGTTTCCGAAGCCGTTGCCGAAGAACCTGATAGTAAAGAGGTTGAAACGGACGATGAGAAGGTTGTGCAGGAAACTTCATCTGCTAAGACAGATGAAAAAAAGGCGGAGGAGGAATAAGAAATGGCATATACACCGAATAACCGTGCAGCAACTAATCGTACAAGTACAAGACGTCCCAAGCCCAAGTTTTTTCATAAAAGGAAGGTTTGCAGGTTTTGTGTAGATTCAAATATAAAGATTGATTATAAGAATCCGGCTGTCTTGAGAGGCTTTTTAACGGAAAGAGGCAAGATTATGCCGAGAAGAATTACCGGGACCTGCGCCAGACATCAGAGAGCATTAGCGGTGGCGATCAAAAGGGCCAGGACACTGGCGTTGTTACCCTATGTAACTGCCAACAATTAATTTCATCCAGGTTCACCTCCAGTAAATTTTGAGATGTCTGCCGGTTAAGCAGGCATCTCCCAATCTTTTAGTAAGTTAGAAATTATTTTCTGCGTTTTTTTGGCAGAAAATAATTTCGTTAACGCACTTATCCCGTTTATCGGGGTTAGGCTAACAGGTGGGGTATGTTTGGTCTGTCGGAGAGGAATGCCCTCTATAAAGACTTTGTCCTTGCTGTTGTGATCATCTCCATTGTTTTCATTGCGGTAGCCGTGAATCCGGTGCTTGGTGTATTTGGCGCGGTACTTGTGCCGGTGCCGATATTATATTATTACTCCAGGTTAGACAGATTGTACGGTCTCCTGGTTTTTATCCTGTCTCTGATAATTGCGATGATCACACTGCGTGCGCTGGGCTTCCAGACCAGTGTTGGCTACCTTTTCCTCCTGGGTTCTCTGGGGCCTGTTCTTTCGGAAGTGTTGAGAAGAAATTGGTCCATAGAAAAGACGGTTATCTATTCTGCAGGGATCCTTCTGGCTCTAAGCCTTGCCATCCTTCTTTACATAAGCCTGATTTCCGGAAAAGCACCATGGGGCATCATTGGGGCCCATATGTCCGCAATAGTACGGGAAAACATCGATTTGTACTCCCGCACTGGTGTTCCAACGCAATATATCGAACTCATGAAGGGAAACTCTGACCAGATAACGCGTATCCTAACCGGTTTGTTGCCTTCCTTTATTCTTGTGGGCGCAGCTTTTTTTATATGGCTGAATCTCCTGGGGGGAAAATGGTTGTTCAGAAAGAGGGGAATGTGGTATCCTGAGTTTGGTGATCTGTCCCTCTGGAAGACCTTTGATAAAACGGTATGGCTTGTTGTAATCGCGGGTGTCTTTATCCTGATCCCCTCTCAAGGATTTCGCATTCTGGGGTTGAACATAATGATTGTTCTCCTTTTTATATATATGCTACAGGGCCTGGCGATAGTAAGTTTCTTCTTTAAGAGAAAAAACGTGCCTGTAATCCTGAGGGCCTTCGGATATTTCTTAATTTTTGCTCAACAGTTCCTGATTTTTATAGTTGCCGGATTGGGCTTGATCGATACCTGGACCGATTTCAGAAAACTTGGCAAAAAATAGGATTGGCTGGTTGTCTTTCAAAGTTTGATAGATGTCTGAAAAATCCACAGAATTGAAGCCATCAAGCTTGGTGCACTCATCCGAAGCTATCAAGCTTCGGATTGGAGGAATTTTATGAAGATTATTTTAAAAAAGGATGTTGAATCTGTAGGTAAGGCAGGAGATCTTGTAAGTGCTTCTGATGGCTATGCCAGGAATTTCCTGATTCCAAGAGGATTGGGTATAGAGGCCAGCAGCAAAAACATGAAAGCTATGAAGAATGAAGTGGAAACCGCGGCGAGAAGAGTCATGAAGGAGAAAGAAACTGCACAGTCCATGGCCGAACGGCTTGGAAGTGTAACCTGTAGTATATCCAGAAAGGTAGGCCAGCACGGTAAATTGTTTGGATCTGTTACGACGAAAGACATAGGCGATGCCCTGCGTGAACAGGGGATAGAGATTGATAAGAGAAGTATCGTTCTTAAAGAACCCATAAAAAGTCTTGGGGAATTTTCAGTAAAGGTAAAATTGTATTCCGGGATATCTGTAGATATCAAGGTTGCTGTTACCGGTGAGGTATAGAATGAAGGATATAGATTATTCGCTTCACAAGGTGCCCCCGCAAAACCTGGAAGCGGAGCAGTCAATCCTTGGCGGTATACTGTTGGATAATAATGCCCTGAACAATGTTCTGGAAATATTGGGTATGGGCGATTTCTACAGCGAGGCACATAGAAAGATATTTTCGGCAATCCTTGATCTGTACGAGAAGAATGAGCCAAGCGATCTTATTACCCTGAGCAACATACTGCGTAACAGGGGTCACCTTGAAGGCGTGGGTGGAGAGGTATATCTGACATCGCTTGTCGATGGTGTGCCCTCCGCTGCTAATATATCCTACTACTCAAAAATAGTTAAGGAAAAAGCCATCTTACGCGGATTAATAGGCGCTGCAACCGATATATTGAATAAGAGTTATGATGCTGGCTCCGACATAGACGCTGTTCTCGACGAGGCTGAGCATGCGGTCTTCGAGATATCGGAGAACAAGATAAGACCTGCCTTTTCTACCATCAGGGAGATAGTAAAGGATACTTTCAAAAACATAGAAGAACTTTACGAAAAGAAGGCCCTCATCACTGGCGTTCCCACGGGATTTCAAAAGGTTGATGAAATTACATCCGGACTCCAGAAATCCGATTTGATAATAGTAGCGGGGCGTCCCAGTATGGGAAAAACAGCCTTTGCCATAAACATTATGCAACACGCGGCGATTGAGGATGGTGTGTCGGTGGCCATATTTTCCTTAGAGATGTCAAAAGAACAACTCGCGCTCCGCATGCTTTCCTCAGATGGGAAAGTAGATTCACAGCGTATAAGAAGGGGATTTATCGGTGATATGGACTGGCCAAAATTGACCGCCGCAGCGGGAAGGCTTTCAGAGGCACCTATTTTTATAGATGATACACCAGCGATATCCGTTCTCGAAATAAAGGCAAAAGCAAGGAGATTAAAGGCGGAATCAGGGCTTGATCTGATTATGGTTGATTACCTCCAGCTGATGAGGGGGAGGGATTCTTCCTCACCGAGGGAACAGGAGATATCTGAAATAAGTCGTTCACTCAAGGCCCTGGCCAAGGAACTCAACGTTCCGGTCGTAGCGCTGTCGCAGTTGAACCGGCAGGTTGAATCAAGAACCGATAAACGCCCTCAGCTTGCCGATCTGAGGGAATCCGGGGCGATCGAACAGGATGCCGATGTGATAATGTTTATATACAGAGATGAGGTATACAACAAGTCGGAAGACAATCCGGAAAAAGGCAAGGCGGAGATTATCATCGGGAAACAGAGAAATGGTCCCACCGGCGTGGCTAATATGACTTTCCTGAAGGAATACACATGTTTTGAAAATTTAGCCTATGACCGTGAGGAGTTTTAGGGTATATTCGGACAGTCCTTTAATTCTCGATAAGCTTGGGTTCATCAGTCAGATAGGGTATCGCCACTCTCAGCTTCTTCAGGGCATCTTTCTCGATCTGTCTTGCACGTTCCCTTGTTACGTGAAATCTGTCACCGATTTTCTGAAGGGTTTCGGGATCATCCGCCATTATTCTGTGTCTTATAATGTAACCTTCTCTCTCGTTGAGTTTTTCCAGGGCTCCCGCTATGTTTCTCTTTACCAGGGCCGTTTCTTCTTTTTTTATCAGCGCATCTTCCTGACTTTTACCTTTGTATACGAGATTATCAATATAGGTTGATTCTCCTTCATCGTCTATAGTGGCATTGAGTGAGACATCGCGGTTGTTGAGACGGAGGTTCATCTCCTCTATCTCAGTTTCTTTAACGTTGAGCATCTCCGCGATTTCTTTGAATTCCGGGCTTTTTTGCGATATAGCCTGCAGCTTTTTTTTAGCTTGGTTCAGTTTAAAAAACAGTTTTCTCTGTGCCTGGGTAGTGCCTATCTTGACGAGGCTCCACGATTTTATAACAAAGTTCTGCATGTATGCCCTTATCCACCATACCGCATAAGATATGAGCCTGTATCCCTTATAGGGGTCGAACTTTTTAACTGCATGCATAAGCCCGATATTACCCTCCTGGATCAGGTCTATGAGCTTTACACTATACTTCTTATATTCGTGGGCGATTTTGACTACAAACCGAAGATTGGAAGTAACCAGTTTTTCGGCTGCCTGCATGTCGTTATATTTTGCAAACCTCACCGCCAGCTTGAATTCTTCCTCGGCTTTCAGGAGGGGGAAACGGTTTATCTCCGCTATATAAATGTCCACCGAATCGGTTACTGCAGGCAGGTTCACTTTAAATCCCTCGAAAAACTGTAACAGTTACTTAACATCTCAATATAAATATATTTCTCTCAATAGTCAAGATTTTTGATGCTTTTTTGTTGCTGCAATATGATTATTTTTCCTGACTTGACATTATTCTGATTTGTGTTTATCTTATGAATAAAACAGCAGAAAGGGGTTATTATGAGTTCTCAGAATGAGTCGATTATGGAATTTGCGTGCAAGTTTGCAGAAGAAATAAATGCGAAGGCAATTCTGCTGTATGGTGAAGTGGCTCAGGACCTCCTTGCGCAGAAAAACCACAAAGCCTGTTTCGACACTATCCTGATAACGAGAGAGGATAGCAATGTGCCGCATAATGTGGAGTTCTTCCAAAGTGTTATCAATATTCCCAATGTGAATGTCACACGTCTGGGTCAGATAAAAATCGTCATAACGAAGGGACTTGCCACCGGATTATTCACAAAAGGCGACAAACTTGTTTGTCTTACAGGTGTTCCGAAATTTGGATATATAGACAGTATGTTTGTTATCGACGTGGGCAGAGAATTTGGGATCCTTACATCAGAAAATATCTCTGATATCTTTGAAGATATCTATCCCGAGGTATTCGAGACGGTGTTAAATATTGCATTGGAACTTGCCGCCCAGGGAAGGGAAGGCCGTCCGATAGGCACCATCTTTGTCCTTGGAAATCATGAGAAGGTGCTGGAGCTGTCCAGACAGATGATAATCAATCCGTTCATGGGATACAGGGAAGAGGAGAAAAACATCCTGGACCGCAATCTGAGAGATACCATCAAGGAGTTTTCAGCTCTGGATGGGGCATTTGTGGTAAGGGGAGATGGTGTTCTTGTGACGGCGGGAAGACATCTCAGTGCCGCCCTGGAAGGCAAGGATTTCCCCCAGGGACTGGGCAGCAGACATATAGCCGCGGCAGGTATCACAAGTGTCACTGGCGCGATTGCAATTGCCATTTCCGAGTCTACAGGCACCGTACGAATTTTTAAGAAAGGAAAGATCTTTGTCGATATTGAGAAGAGCATGGAATAACGGTTATGAGATTTGACAAATTTACTTTAAAACTCCAGGAGGCCCTCCAGGATGCCGAAGGACTGGCAAACAGCGGCGGCCACCAGGGAATTGATGTTGAGCATATGCTTCTGGCTCTTATAAGGCAGCCTGATGGAACTATATCCGAGATATTAAAGAAACTTGGCAGTGAGCAGAAGCGGATTGATAGTAAAATTGAGAAAATTCTAGATGGTCTTCCGAAGGTCTCGGGCACCGGCCAAGGTTACATGACCGCAAGATTAAAAGATGCATTGGACAAGGCCCTTACCGAGGCGGCAAGGTTGAAGGACGAGTACGTAAGTGTTGAACATGTTCTGGTTTCGATTGCTGATGATAAGCCAGGCCCTGCCGGAGGGGTACTTCGGGACAGTGGCGTGACCAGAGATAATATCCTGAAGGTGTTGGTGGATATAAGGGGTAACCAGAGGATTACCGATCCGAATCCGGAGGACAAATACCAGGCCCTTAAACGTTTCTCCATAGATTTCAATGAACTGGCGTTGCAGGGAAAGTTTGATCCGGTAATAGGAAGAAATGCTGAAATACGAAGAATAATGCAGGTGCTGTCACGGAGAACGAAGAATAATCCTGTGCTTATCGGTGAGCCCGGTGTGGGTAAGACAGCAATTGTGGAGGGGCTTGCCCAGCGTATAGTCGACGGTGACGTACCCGATAGCCTGAAGAACAAAAGGGTAGTCGGCCTGGACATAGGTTCCCTGGTGGCAGGAGCTAAATACAGAGGTGAGTTTGAGGATCGTCTGAAGGCAGTGCTTAAAGAAGTAACAAAGGCTAACGGAGAAATAATCCTGTTCATTGACGAGTTGCATACAATGATAGGGGCCGGCGCCACTGAAGGTTCCGTCGATGCCTCGAATATGTTAAAGCCTGCTCTCGCAAGGGGTGAGCTGCATTGCATAGGCGCTACTACTCTGAACGAATACAAAAAATATATTGAAAAAGATGCTGCGCTTGAGAGAAGATTTCAACCGATCGTCGTGGCAGAACCCACGGTGGAAGATACCATTGCCATACTCAGGGGGTTGAAAGAGCGATATGAGGTACACCACGGGGTGAGGATCAAGGATTCAGCAATTATTGCCGCCGCCACACTTTCAAACCGTTATATAAGCGGCCGGTTTTTGCCCGACAAGGCGGTGGATCTAATAGATGAATCGGCTTCCTGTCTCAGGATTGAACTGGACAGTCTCCCGTCTGAAATAGATGTGGTGGAAAGAAAGATTATGCAGCTTGAAATTGAAAAGGAATCCCTGAAAAAAGAGGATGACAAGACATCAAAAGAGAGATCTGACGGCATAAAAAAAGAACTGGAACAGTTGAGAGTGTCCGGGGATGAAATGAAGGAGCACTGGTTTGCCGAGAAAAAGGTTATCAAGGAAATCCAGTCGATCAAAGAAAAGACAGAGGAATACAAGACGTCGGAACAGAATGCCCAGAGAGAAGGCGATCTGGCAAAGGCGGCGGAAATTCGCTACGGTGTATTGATAAAACTGAACAGAGATCTGGAGGAAAAAACCGCGAGTCTTGAAGACCTTCAGAAGGATAAAAAGACGCTGAAAGAAGAAGTTGATGAGGATGATGTCGCGGCAGTTGTTGAAAGCTGGACAGGCATTCCCGTGGCCAGGATGCTGGAAAGCGATGTGGACAAACTAATCCACATGGAAGAGCTGTTAAAACAGAGGGTTGTCGGTCAGGATGAGGCCGTTCATGATATCTCCAATGCCCTGAGAAGAGCCAGATCCGGGCTGCAGGATCCCGACAGGCCTATCGGATCGTTTATTTTTATGGGACCGACGGGAGTGGGAAAGACCGAACTGGCCAAGGCACTTGCGGAATTTATATTTGATGATGAACGGGCAATGATCAGAGTGGATATGTCCGAATTTATGGAAAAGCATTCTGTTTCCAGATTGATAGGTGCTCCTCCCGGTTATGTGGGGTATGATGAAGGAGGATACCTTACCGAGGCAGTCAGGAGGAAATCATATTCGGTAATCCTGTTCGACGAGATAGAAAAGGCGCATCGGGATGTATTCAATATACTCCTCCAGATACTCGATGACGGAAGACTTACAGATGGACATGGCCGGACGGTTGATTTCAGGAACACGATAATTATTATGACATCCAATATAGGCAGTCAGTGGATGCAGGATCTGTCATTGGGGGAAAAAGAAAGACAACAAAAGACCATGGAGGTGCTGAGGGAGACCTTCAGACCGGAGTTTCTGAATAGGGTCGATGATATAATTAATTTCAAGGCACTTACCATAAGTGATATCCGCAACATAATCAACATTCAGATCAGGCTGATACAAAAGCGGCTCCAGACCAGGAAGATCCACCTTGAACTAACGAAGAAGGCCAGGGAATACATATCGGAGAAAGGATACAGCCCGATTTATGGCGCGAGACCCCTGAAAAGAGCGCTTCAGAGGATTATAGAGGATGGCCTGGCCACAAAGATACTGGAGGGAGATATTGTAGAGGGTGACGATATAATAGCCGATATGGGTGAGAACGGCGAGATAGTCTTTCATAAAGGATCATCTCCAAAAGAGTTGGCAGGATTATAAGGATTCAAGGAGAATAGTTAAGAGCTGAAAAGAGTTAAATGTCTGGCAAGGGTTCTGTCGGTTTCATTTGGAAAAATTCGAATCTCTGTGCTATGTATTATTCTCGATAAGACGAGATCAAAAGTATCATTCTGGAGGAGAACATGACTGAAAATAACGGCGAAAAGGGTTTTGTTATAAAAGACAGAAGATTATTTGGTGAAGGTGGAGAAGCTCGTGCAGATACGATAAAGGAGAACGAGGAGAAAAAGTCTGAGCAGAAGCCCGAAACAGTGGATGAAAATATCAAGGAGAAGGAAGAAACAGCGGAAAAGGAAGAGAAAAGCTACCAGTTACCCGAGATAAATTTTCATAATTTCATACTTTCCCTGTATACCTCTGTGATTTTCAACCTTGGAGAACTGGCCGATCCTGTCTCGAACAAGAAAGAGAAAGATCTCAAAGCGGCGAAACAAACAATAGATATTCTGGGTATGTTGAAGGAAAAGACAGGGGGGAATCTTGATAGCAGCGAGAAAGAGCTGTTAAATGGTATACTGTCCGAATCAAGGATGAGATATGTGAAAGAATCGGAGAAGTTGTGATTATCAGGCAATCTCCGGCGAAGGTGAATCTTTTTCTCAGGGTCTTGGGAAAGAGAAGTGACGGTTACCACGATATACTGAGTCTTATGCAAAGGATAAGCCTTTGCGATAAAATGAGTTTTGCCCTGAAAGGCAATGGAATAAAAATAATATGTCCGGGGGGAGTGGTCCCGGAAAACAAAAATAATATAGTCTACACGGCGGCTGAAGCTATTCTTTCTAATATTTCCTTTCATTCGGGCGTAGAAATCACGATAAATAAAAAGATTCCTGTAGCAGCGGGACTTGGTGGTGGAAGCTCGAACGCTGCGACTACCCTTGTTACTCTTAACGAGATGACGGGAGCAAAGTACACTACAAAAGAACTTATGCGAATGGGGGCCAGGCTCGGAGCGGATGTCCCCTTTTTTATTTTTGGGAAAACCGCCCTGGCTTCCGGGATAGGTGATCATCTCAAACCAGTGAATGGTATCCCTAACATATGGTTTCTATTAGTTAATCCTGGTTTTGGGGTTTCTACCGGGGATGTCTATGGAAATTTAAAATTGGGATTGACAAAAGAACCAATAAAATATAGGATGGCGCGTTTTATGACGATGTCCCATGTTGCACAAGGGCTTTACAACGATTTAGAGAGGGTATCCCTGCAATCTTACCCCATATTGTCGGATATCAAAAAGCTCTTGACGGCAAACGGAGCTCTGGGTTCTCTAATGTCGGGAAGTGGCCCCACGATCTTTGGTATTTTCAGGAGCGAGGCGGACGCGAAGAGAGCCGAATATAATTTAAGGGAAGCTCGAGTCGGATCGGTATTCCGAGCGTGTTCAATATAATGGGGCGTCGTCAAGCGGTAAGACACAGGACTTTGATTCCTGCATCCGGAGGTTCGAATCCTCCCGCCCCAACCAGTTTGTAAAAAAGAGGAGAGCCGATGTTAGAGAGAATGAGGATTTTTCCCGGTAATTCCAGCCGAATTCTTGCGGAGGGTATCTGCAAGAAACTGGGAATATCTCTGGGCAGGGCCACTGTTTCCACCTTTAGCGATGGTGAAACAAGTGTTGAAATCGATGAGAATGTGAGGGGGATGGATGTATTTATTGTGCAGTCCACTTCCACACCGGTGAATAACAGTCTGATGGAACTCCTCATTATGATAGACGCCTTGAAGAGGGCGTCTGCCGACAGAATAACCGCTGTTATACCCTATTATGGTTATGCCAGGCAGGACAGGAAGGCCGCTCCGAGGGCTCCTATCACGGCGAAACTGGTGGCGGATCTCCTTACGGTAGCCGGAGCAAGCCGCGTTATAGCGGTTGATCTCCATGCCGGTCAGATCCAGGGATTTTTCAATATTCCGGTCGACAATCTCTATGCAACCCCGATCCTCCTGGAATACGTAAAACGTAATTATCCCGATAAACTTATTATTGTTTCCCCTGATACAGGGGGTGTTGTAAGGGCGAGGGCCTTTGCGAAGAGATTGGGTGCCACACTGGCGATCGTCGATAAGCGGAGAGATGCCCCCAATGAATCACAAGTGATGAATGTTATTGGTGATGTGAAAGATAAATACGCAATCATTCTCGATGATATGATCGATACGACCGGTACGGTTGTTCAGGCCGCAGAGGCTATAAAGAATGAGGGAGCGATAGAGGTTTCCGCATGCTGTACCCACCCTGTCTTATCGGGGCCTGCGATAGAACGGATAAGCGCTTCCGTGCTAAAAGAGGTTATTGTGACGGATACAATTTCACTGAATGAAAAGGCTCAGGCCTGCGAAAAGATCAAGGTCCTTTCGATGACTGGTGTGCTGAGTGAATCGATAAAAAGAATATATTATAATGAATCTATAAGTTCACTTTTTATTTAGGAGTTACGAATGAAAACAATTGCATTAAGTGCTCAGGTGCGAGAAGGGCGAGGAAAAGGTAATTCAAGAAGATTGCGGTCGGAAGGTTTCGTGCCCGCGATATTTTATGGTTATGAGACTGAGTCGGTGGCGGTTAAGGTGAATACTTCCGAACTGATCAAAGTTCTGGTCGGGGAAGGGGGAGAAACATCCTTTGTGAAGCTTGGCATAGAATCCGGCAAGGGCGGTAAGGTTGAAAAACTGTCGATTATCAAGGATCTGCAGATCGACACGATACACAGAAAACCGGTACATGTAGATTTCTATGAAATCAGAATGGATAGAACCCTTACTGTAGACGTTCCCATCATTTTTACGGGTAACCCGGTTGGTGTAGTAGAGGAGGGTGGCGAGCTGCAACAGATAAAGAGGGTATTGAAGGTATCGGGACTTCCCTCTGACCTTCCCGAATCTCTCGAGGTAGATATCAGCGGTCTTACTATAGGTGATTCCATCAAAGTTAGAGATATTGCTATTAAAGATGGGGTCCAGATTCTTGACCTCGATGATGTGGCAGTTGTGTCTGTGGTGACTGCAAGGATGACCCTGATGACGGAAGAAGAAGGTGGTGAAGAGGAAGAAGCAGTCACGGAAGAGGCAGTTTCCGCATCGGAAGGTGAAGAGAAAAAGGCAGAGCAATAGTGGTTCTCCAACAGGGGGACATGTGAAACTTATAGCTGGACTTGGAAATCCCGGCAGCAGATATTCTTACAGCAGGCATAATATAGGGTTTCTGGTTCTGGATGCCCTGGCTCGGATGGAAGATATAGAGATTAGTCGTAGGAAGTTTGATTCTTGTATCGGCAGAGGGGTGATTTCCGGGGTTCCGGTTATTCTGGCGAAGCCTCAAACCTTTATGAACCTCAGCGGAGTTGCAGTAGGTAAGCTGGCCGGGTATTTTGGAATAAACACCGAAGATATAATAGTTGTTCATGATGATATGGATTTTCCGATTGGTGATATTCGGATAAAGACGGGTGGCGGTGCTGGAGGGCACAAAGGGCTGCTATCTGTTATTGATCATCTTGGAGGACCGGAGTTTGTCAGGATTCGGTTGGGGATAGGCAAGCCGGTTGCAGGTATAATGGCTGAGGATTATGTGCTTAAGCGGTTTTCCGAACGTGAAATGCAGGTTTTGCCCCATGCCGTTGAAAGGGCGTATAACGCAGTGATTGACGTTATTTCATCCGGCGTTCAGGCGGCTATGAATAAGTTTAATGTAAGAATCACACAAAATTTAGAGGAGGTATAAAAGGAACGATAAAATTCTGGTGAATTATGCCTGGTCAGTATTTCATCTTTTGAGCGTCACGCTTTCTGAAAAACAACTGATTTACAGGCAGTTGTGAGTAACGGTTATACAAAACCAAACACTGCCCCTTCTGTGTGTTTAATTTTATTTAGACTTATTTGAGTAATTTTGGGACAGTAATAATTTTAAAGAGGAGGTTTAGACAAAATGTTTAAGAAATTCTGGTATCTTTTATCAATCATCTTCACGACGCTCTTTTTATTTGCGCCTGTGGCGCTGGCAGGAGAAGCGGACATTAACCTGCCTGATTTGTCTCAGATTACGTTTAATGTCTTAGGCGGTACGGTCGGCGGTCTCTCGCTGATGTACTGGGGGTTGTTAGTTTGTGTAATTGGAATGGTCTTCGGGGCCATTCAATATGTCCAGACAAAAAACCTGCCTGCCCACAAGGCAATGCTTGACGTCTCAGAGATAATCTGGCAGACATGTAAGACCTATCTCTTTCAACAGGGCAAATTCCTTATCGCCCTGTGGATCCTTATCGGGATCTGTATGACGTATTACTTTGCCGGCCTGCAGCATATGGCAATGGGAGGAGTTCTCGTCATTCTGGTCTGCTCAATTTTTGGAATCCTCGGTTCTTACGCCGTTGCCTGGTTCGGTATCAGGATCAACACGGTTGCCAATTCCAGAACCGCGTTTGAATCACTTCGCGGCAATCCCATGAATGTTATAGCAATCCCCTTAAGATCAGGAATGAGCGTGGGGCTTCTCCTTGTCAGCGTTGAACTTTTCTTCATGATTTGTATCCTGAGCTTTATCCCTAAAGAATTGGCTGGTCCTTCTTTTGTGGGATTTGCAATCGGTGAATCCCTGGGCGCAACCGCATTGAGGATCTGTGGTGGTATCTTCACCAAGATCGCCGATCTGGGATCTGACCTTATGAAGATATTCATGAAACTTCCTGAGGATGACCCGAGAAACCCCGGTGTTATCGCGGACTGTACAGGCGATAATGCGGGTGACAGTGTAGGGCCTACCGCTGACGGCTTTGAGACATACGGTGTAACCGGTGTCGCGCTGATAGCGTTTCTGGCGCTTGCCATGCTTTGGGCGCCGGCTCTGTGCGGACAGCTTATCATCTGGATATTCGCAATGCGTGTCCTCATGATTCTTACCGCGCTGGCATCATATTTCATAACAGAAAGATTGAACCATTCTCTGTATGCCGACAAAAAGGATTTCAACTTCGAAGCCCCAATGACACACCTGATATGGATAACGTCTTTGATCTCGATCGTTGTCACTTTTGCCGCCAGTTATTTTCTACTCTCGACACTTCCTGGAGAGCTTTCATCATTGTGGTGGGCACTGTCCGCCATAATAAGCTGCGGGACCATTGCGGGAGCAGTCATTCCGGAGATGACGAAGGTGTTTACCAGTACCAACTCGCGTCACGTTAAAGAGGTTGTGACCAGCAGCAAGCAGGGTGGTGCTTCCCTGAACATCCTTTCGGGGCTGGTAGCCGGGAACTTCTCCGCCTTCTGGGAAGGCCTGATAATCATAATCCTGATGTTTGTCGCGTATATGGTGTCAAAGAATCCGGCGATTATAGCCCTCATGCCCCCTGAATTTATCTTTGCCGCTCCAGTGTTCGCATTTGGTCTGGTCGCGTTCGGTTTTCTTGGGATGGGACCTATCACAATTGCCGTGGACAGCTTTGGCCCGGTGGCGGATAACGCACAATCCATCTATGAGCTTTCGAGAATCGAAAAGCTTGATAATATCGATGAAGATATTAAGAAAACCTTCGATTTTACTCCGGACTGGAAAAGGGCAAAGCACTACCTTGAGTCGACTGACGGTGCCGGAAACACATTCAAGGCAACGGCCAAGCCGGTACTCATCGGGACCGCGGTGGTGGGCGCAACTACCATGATATTTGGTATTATTATCCTGCTGGAGCATGTGTACGGGGATGTCATCTCAAGCCTGAGCCTCGTGCAACCGCAGATAATCCTTGGCCTGCTCATGGGTGGGGCCGTTATTTACTGGTTTACAGGGGCATCGATCCAGGCCGTTGTAACGGGCTCTTACAGCGCGGTTGTTTTTATTAAAAACAATACCGATCTGAAGTCGGAAGCCGCGTCAATCGAAAGCAGCAAAGAGGTGGTCAGGATCTGCACGGTTGCCGCGCAGAAAGGAATGATCAACATCTTTATTGTGATTTTCTTTATGGCTCTCAGCCTCGCCTTCTTTAACGCCCATTTCTTCATAGGGTATCTTATCGGCATCGCATTCTTCGGTCTGTATCAGGCCATATTCATGGCTAATGCCGGTGGCGCGTGGGACAATGCCAAGAAGATAGTTGAGGTCGATATGGGTGAAGCCGGTACTCCGTTGCATGAAGCGGCTGTAGTTGGTGATACGGTTGGTGATCCTTACAAAGACACATCTTCCGTGTCCCTGAATCCGGTCATCAAGTTCACGACCCTGTTCGGTCTGCTGGCCGTTGAGATAGCCGTATCAATGCAGAGCACGGGTCTGAAGATGAGTCTTGCTATTCTGTTCTTCTTGATCGCGCTTGTCTTTGTATATCGGTCATTCTATTCATCAAGGATATCTGAAGAAGAGATCTAAGGTGAAATGTTTGTAGGTACAAACATAAAGGAAGCGTTCAGGGTATGGGCGCTTCCTCCCTATTATTGTTTTTAGCCGTATGATCGGCAAAAATGAAAAACCGGGATACGCTACAAAGGGGGATGGATGTATCCATCCCCCTTTTTTTATGGAAGGAGCCGGATATGGGTTTCAGATGTGGTATTATAGGTCTTCCAAATGTTGGTAAATCCACCATATTCAACGCTTTGACCGCTGCAGGTGCCGAGGTTGCGAATTATCCCTTCTGTACGATTAATCCTAATATAGGTGTTGTTCCTGTTCCTGATCCCAGACTTGAAAATATCGCCCGAATTATAAATCCCCCCAAGTTTACATTTACAACGATGGAGTTTTTTGACATTGCCGGTCTGGTGAAAGGCGCGAGCAGGGGAGAGGGCCTGGGAAACAGATTTCTCGGAAATATAAGGGATGTTGATGCGATCGTACATATCGTGCGTTGTTTTGACGACCCTAATGTGTCACATGTCCACGGTGTTGTGTCTCCTGCCGATGACATTGAAGTCGTCAAGATGGAGCTGGTTCTGGCAGATCTTGAAATCGTTGAAAAGAGAATCGACAAAGGGGAAAAATCGGCGAAGAAGGGGGATAAATTGTATCGTGCCGAACAGGAGCTTTATCACACGATACAGAAATCCCTGGGGAAAAACATACCTGTAAGAAATATCGATCTTAGTCCCGAAGAAAAAACAATTCTGAGAGAACTTAACCTTATTACGGCTAAGAAAGTCCTGTATGTTGCCAATGTCAGTGAATCTGAACTGAAAGAAGGGGGGGAATATACCGACACGGTAGAGAAGATAGCGAACGCGAATGGATCTGAGATGGTTGTTATCTGCGGTGATATGGAAGCAGAAATAGCGGATCTTCCAGAGGATGACAGGCGGGAGTTTCTTGAAGACCTTGGTTTGAATGAATCAGGGCTCCAGAAGCTGATCAGAGCCGGTTACCGTCTGCTCGATCTGATCACCTTTTATACTGCGGCGGGAGCGGAGCTTCGTGCCTGGACAATTCCATCGGGCACAAAGGCGTCTCAGGCTGCCGGAAAGATACACACTGATATGGAAAGAGGGTTTATAAGAGCGGAGGTTCTTAATTATGAAGATTTTGTGAGAGTAGAGAGCATATCCGCCGCAAAAGAGAAGGGGCTTGTTCGGATAGAGGGGAGAGATCACGTTATTCTTGATGGAGATATAGTGTACTTCAGGTTTAATGTCTGATGGTGAAAGAAGGCAGGTGCTTTTGTGGAGAATGATATGATGAATTGTGCAAGATTTCAAAACTTCCAGCCACCCGACATACAAACAGAGAGACGATGAACCTTTCGGATTCACAGGGGGTGTCGGTGGATGGAAAGGAGGGGAATAAAACCACCCACCGACTTATAAAGCGACAACCATTATCCTGTCCTCCGGATTGGGGGGGGGGGCCGGTGAGCGGAAAGGAGGGAAATAAAACCACCCACCGGCAAATGCTCTAATCTTCAGGAAAATCCGAGAGGAAAAATTTTTCGCTCAAACCACCATCTTGTGGTTTTTTGCCTGCAAGCTCCCTGTTCTTGTCCGACAACGTTGAAGCAATAGATTCCTTATGCCGGTCTTCCTCAGCTTCGAGAGGGACTGAGCGACTATCCTCAGCAACCTGTTTCGATGTACTTTTTTTCGGTTTGTAATACATGCGGTTCTGGTCATCCATTCAACACAATTTAAGGAACTCGCTATTATATATAAGCAAAAAGAATGCCAGAATAATATCGGGCGGTGAAAATCGAATACTCAAATTAGTTAAAGAAATAAGCCGGTTATGGGATTGGTTTAAGGGAATGGGGTGCTGTGTAATATTGATTATGGGGATTATATGATTATTTATGCCAACAGTCCACGTGAAAAGTGCTATTTCCGCACGATATATTGTCCATGGGGCTGTTGAAAAAGATACAAATACATAAAACGTGCAGATACGGAACGAACCGTTCGGACATCGCACTTTTATGTGGGGACATTATCTGAAAAATTGCTATTTTCCAGTTTTTTGAGTTCTCGTATGAGGGTATAACGTGAAATACCGAGCTGTCTTGCGGCAGCTGCCTTATTGCCGCGGTTGATCTTGAGTGCCTTTCCAAGAATCTCCTGTTTGATCTTGTTTGTCAATCCATCTATCATATTTCTGTAGTCTGCCGGGTAAAGAGAATCCCTGGGCGATAATTCGCCGATATGCATCGCTGGCATATGGGGTGTTGCAACCTTGATCTCCGTGGGAATATTACCAGCTGTGATAAGAATGCCTACACTTTGAAGGATCAGGATCCTCTCGATGATGTTTTTCAGCTCACGTACATTTCCAGGCCAGTGATATTTTTTCAGAATTTTCTCCGCGTCGGTTGTAAAGCCCTTCACGTTCTTGTTCAGTTTTGTATTGAATTCTTCAACATAATGATATGCGAGTGGCATGATATCTTCGATTCTGTCTCTGAGGGGTGGTATGGTAATTGGGACAACGCTTATCCTGTAGAAAAGATCTTCGCGGAAGGTACCTTCACTTACCATCTGAGTCAGGTCTCTGTTTGTAGAAAATATAAATCGAGCATCAAGGGGAATATCTTTTGTACTCCCAAGCCGGCGAATGTGCTTGTCTTCGAGGATCCTGAGAAATTTTGCCTGTATCGAGGTACTCATTTCGCCGATTTCATCTAGGAGGAATGTTCCTCCATTCGCGTATTCAATAAGTCCGATCTTTTTCTTT
>CAYLXS010000004.1:0-31058 GCA_964387765.1 uncultured Syntrophaceae bacterium | reverse complement strand
CCGTTGATGCCCTGATCGTACTCAACAATTCGTAAATACTCAGATAGACTGAAGGTGCCCCGCAGGCAATACCCTCGGGGCGCTTTCAGGAAGCATCCTGAAAACTCGATAACCGTATAACCATTCACATATTCTGTCCCCAAGATACGGCTTTCCCGTTGGGGATATCCGCATTCTTCCCTCCCATAGTCTGAACCATCACTTCGATTTCTGACAGCCCGGCACGTTCCGTACACACAACACGAAAAAGCATTGACACTCAAACGTTCGTTTGATACAAGCATTTCTTGAGGGGAGGAAGATCGGTCATGGCTCCAGACGACGGAAGCAAAACAACCCGGGATCGCTTGTTGAAATCTGCCGAGACGCTGTTCGCTCAAAAAGGCTACGATGCGGTAAGCGTGCGGGAGATTACGAATGTCGCAAAGTGCAACCTAGCCGCGGTAAACTATCATTTCGGCAACAAGAAAACCCTCTATCTGAACATGTTCCGTGAATGCTGGATGCCCAGAGCACAGCGCATCCATGCATGTTTTAAAAAAAACCTTGCCGGCTGTGGCGAAACGTCGCCCGCGGTTGTGATCCAGTCCCTGGCCGAGGCCCTCATCAAGGGTCCCCTTACGGACGAAGAGCGCCTGTGCCATTTTCAGCTGATGATACGGGAGATGACCAAACCGACAGAGGCCTTTGAAATCGTGCTGGAAGAGACCATAAAACCAGACATGGAACGATTGGGAAAAGCACTGCAACCGTATCTGCCGGAGAGCATAGATGAAGAACGTACACTTCTCAACATCCTGAGCATTTTTTCGATGGTTCTCTATTTCAATTTCGCCAGGTTACCGGTATCGAAAATTATCGGGCATGCTTACGACCAACCGTTCAAGGATAGGCTGGTTCAACACATTGTCGATTTTTCCCTGTCCGGGCTGTCTGTAAGGGAGAACGCACGGTGAAATACAGGATAGTGTCTATCGCTCTTTCTACCATTATCCTCCTTGCGGGATGCATGAAGGTGGGCCCCGATTTCAGAAAACCCGACATGGATTCACAGGTCAGGGAATCGTATCAGCATACTTCATCTGATGTTGAAATGGGGAAAAGTATCGACCGGTGGTGGGTCGCTTTCAACAAACCCGAGCTGGATCAGGTCGTAGAAAATGTATTGTCGAATAATCTGGACATCAGAAAGGCCCTGGCCGTAATTTCAGAGATGCGGGCTTATTTTGTTCAATCCAAGGCAGACCGTTACCCCAGCCTTAGCCTTAAGGGTGAGGCGAGACGACAGCGCATTCTCCCGGGAATCGAAGCAGATCTTTACAACCTTTCTCTGCCGGCATCGTTTGAGATCGACCTCTGGGGCCGCCTGGCCCGCGCCGAGGAAGCCGCCCTGGCAAGCCTCACACAAACGGAGGAGAATGCCCGCATTGTTGCCCAGACCATCGTATCGGAAGCGATAACGGTATATTTTCAGATTGAATCTCTAGAGAGAAAGATTCAGATAACAGCGCAAATCATAGAAAATTACCGCCGAAATCTTGCATTTGTGGAAAGACGGTACGAAAGGGGACTGACTTCCATTCTGGATCTGCGGCAGGCAAGACGTATTCTTGCCCAGACGGAATCCACCCTTCCCTCGCTGCGACAGGAGCTCGGCATCAAACAGCAGAAACTGGCCGTTCTTTCAGGACAATATCCGGAAACCCGATCGGCCCGGACACAACCGGAAGACTATTTCAAGCTGCCCTCACCCATACCGCCGGGTCTGCCATCCGACCTCCTCCTGCTCCGGCCCGATATCAGAGCGGCCGAGGCAACCCTGCGGGCGCTGAATGCGAAGATCGGCGTTGCCAAGGGCAACCGTTTCCCGAGAATAACACTGACGGGCAGCTTCGGCTATTCCAGCAGCGAGCTGAATCAACTGATTATGCCGGGAAGCAGCCTGTGGAATATAGCCTTTGGAGCGCTTTCACCCATCTTTGATGCGGGTAAGCTCAAGGCAGGCCAGCGAGCCGCGGAGGCGCAGTTTCAACAGGGACTGGCCGATTACGCCAAGACGGTCCTCACCGCTTTTTCCGAGGTGGAAAGCGCCCTCCTGACACGGAAGGAGCAACTGGAAAAAAGAAGAAAAATGCTGACCTTTCTTGCCGAAGCGAAGGCCACGCAGAAGGTGGCCGAAAACCGATACGAACGGGGACTGGTCGACTACCTCACCGTGCTTGACGCCCAGCAGGCCCGTTTTCAGGCCGAAGAAAATGTGGTCCTGGTGGAACTGGCCATTCTCAGCAACCGCGTAACACTGCACCGCGCTCTGGGCGGTGGATGGGGCGAGATGGAGTGAGAAAAAACGAAGGAGCGTGAAATCGGGTGCAATAAGATGGCTGATAACTGACAACTAATCTTCCAAAAGGAAAAGACAATGAGCCGAAAAAGAAAAACTATTATCCATATTACCGTAAGCGCAATACTCGTAATTTCGGGGGTAATCGTTATGATCGCGCTGACAGCGGGCAAACCCGAACTGCAAAAGATAAAACCCTCCGCTCCGGCGCCCATGGTTCAAGTGATAAAGATCAAAACAGGACCACAACCCATCACTATCAGGGGAGAGGGAACTGTGCGCCCGCTGAGAGAAATCGATCTCGTTCCACAGGTCGGCGGCAAGATCGTCCACATCTCTTCTTCCCTGGTCAACGGCGGTGAGTTCAACGAGGGAGATCCATTACTTTCAATAAACCCCGTTGATTATAAACTGGCTGTTACACTGGCAAAAGCAAAGGTGAAAGATTCGGAAAGCAAACTGAAGGTTATCCAGGAAGAAGCACTGGTGGCGATAGAAGAATGGCAGAATCACTACTCGAACAATTCTTACGCCGGTAAAAAGGCTCCCCCCCTGGTGGCTAAAGAGCCACAGCTGGCAGCAGCTCGTGCCAGACTTGACGCCGATCGTGCTGATCTGGAAAAGGCCCTCCTGAACCTTGAGAGAACGGTTCTGAAGGCGCCTTTCAACGGCCGCGTCAGCAGAAAATCTATTGACATCGGTCAATACGTGACACCGGGACAACCCCTGGCAAGGCTATTCTCCACAGAGACAGCGGAGATCGCCCTGTCACTGGAAGACAAAAACCTCTTCTGGTTTGATGTCCCCGGGTTTACACCGGGCGGCGCATCCGGGGCACCTGCTACAGTCCACGCAAAAATTGCGGGACATGAACTGACCTTTTCGGGAAAAGTAGTCCGCGCTGAGGGCGAACTGGATGAAAAAACCCGGATGATAACCATCATTGTCCGGGTTAATAAACCATACGCGACAAAACCCCCTCTCGCGATCGGCCTTTTTGTAACGGTTGATATCAGGGGACGGGTTCTGCCCGGTGCAGCCGTCATCCCACGGGCGGCCCTCCGCCAGGGCAATATCGTGTGGACAGTGAATAATGAAGGCGTGCTGCATTTCAGGACAGTCAGAATAGCCCGCTATCAGGACGAAGGAATCATCATCGAGACCGGCCTCAGGGACGGTGAAATGGTTGTCTTCTCATCCCTCAAAGACGCCACAGACGGCATGATCGTCCGGACAGTAATAGAGAAGGATTAGCAATGAAAAGAATTATCTCCTGGTTTGCTGAAAATCACGTCGCGGCAAATCTCCTTATGATATTTCTGGTTCTGGCCGGAATCTTCACACTCTATACGATAAAGCTGGAGGTGTTCCCTGAAACCTCTCTGGACCGGATATCCATAATCACCAGTTATCCGGGCGCTTCCCCCGCAGAGGTGGAAGAAGCGATTATCGGCCGTATAGAGGAACGGCTGGCCGGATTATCCGGCATTAAACGCATTGATTCCACGTCAAAAGAAGGCATAGGCACCGTTGTAGTGGAAATCATCAAGGGGTGGAACATTAAAACACTTCTGGATGAGGTTAAGTCTGAGATCGACCGCATTACCGCATTCCCGGACGAAGCGGAAAAGCCCATTATACAGGAGATGACCCAGCGTATACAGGTAATCAGCGTTGGAATTTATGGCGATGCCCCGGAATCAACAATCAAATACCTTGCCGAAAAGGCCAAAGACGACATTACCAGTCTCCCGGGCGTCACTTCAGCCGATGTCCTGGGTGTCCGCAATGGGGAAATCCATATTGAAATCTCCGAGGAGACGTTGCGCCGCTACGGTTTGACTTTGGGGCAGGTGGCCAATACCATCAAACTGGCAAGTTTCGACCTTCCCGCTGGAAGCGTGAAGACGAAAGGTGGCGAGATACTTATTCGCACAAAGGGCCGCCTGTACTACGCCGACGAATTTGCAGATATCTCCGTCATTACACGTACCGACGGAAGTAAAGTAACTCTCGGGCAGATCGCGTCCCTTAGTGACGGTTTTGAAGATGTCGATCTTTTCGCGCGTTTTCAAGGCAAACCCGCGGCCATGATCCAGGTTTTCCGAGTAGCCGATCAGAGTGCCCTCGACGTTGCCGAAAAGGTAAAACAATATATCATTGATGTCGCCCCTTCTCTCCCTGAAGGGGTCGGCATCGCCTTTTTTGCCGACATGGCGGAAATGCTGCACAGCCGCCTCGATCTCCTGTTGAAAAACATGGCCATCGGTCTCGTCCTGGTGGTTCTGATCCTCGGAGCGTTCCTCAATATCAGGCTTTCATTCTGGGTGACACTCGGGATTCCCATATCCTTTTTAGCCGGACTGGCCACGCTGCCCTATCTGGATGTAACCATCAACATGATCTCCCTTTTTGCATTCATTATGGTGCTCGGCATCGTGGTTGACGACGCTATTATCATCGGGGAAAATATATTTCAAAAACAGGAAAAGGGATTGGCCCCCCTTAACGCGGCAATTCAGGGCACCGTGGAAGTGGGCCGACCGGTTATTTTCTCCGTTCTCACCACCATGGTGGCCTTCGCGCCGCTTCTGATGGCAACAGGGATGATGGGAAAATTTATGCGCAGTATACCGATCGTGATCATTGTCGTCCTGTTCGGATCACTGATCGAGTCTCTCTTTATCCTGCCATGCCACCTGTCAAGGAGCAAACCTGCCAGGCACAGACAGGACTCCAGTCCGAAGAAAGAAAAACGGATGGCGCGATGGATGCGGGCATTTATCAACGGTCCATATCTGAAAGCGGTAAGTTTCTGTGCAAAGTGGCGGTATGCCACCGTGGCGCTTGGTATTGCTCTGCTGTTTATAATTGTGGGAGTATTCCGGGGCGGAATCCTTGAATTTACTTTTTTCCCAAAGGTGGAAAGCGACATGCTGGAATGTTCGATCACCATGCCCGCGGGAACACCTCTGGAGCGCACTGCCGAGGTGGTCGGATACCTTGAAGAGGTTGCGCGGGAAACCATGGCAAACGCGGACAAAGAAGCCCCCGAAGGCTCGGCTCCTCTTTTTCAGCACAGCTTCGCCCTGCTCGGGGCACAGGTAGGAGATCGCGGAATGCTCAGCGATTCGGGAGGGCACCTCGCCTATATATGGGTCCAGATTCTGGAAGGAGAAAAACGAAAAACAAGCACTGCCAGACTTGCGGCCCTCTGGCGCAAAAACGCGGGCACAATTACGGGTGTTGAATCATTGACCTTCAAAAGCGTTCTGCACAGTGCGGGGAAGTCGGTTGAAATCCACCTGTCACTGGACGAACACGACCGTCTGTTGGCCTCCGCTGAGGAACTGAAAGAGGAACTGAAGAGTTACCCCGGCGTATACGATGTCAGTGACAGTTTTCTGCCAGGCAAAAAGGAGATGCAACTCAATCTGAAGCCGGCCGCCCGGAGTATGGGGCTGACTCTCAGCGATATTGCCACTCAGGTGCGACACGCCTTTTACGGCGCCGAAGCTCTTCGAATACAGCGGGGAAAGGACGAGGTCAAGGTCATGGTGCGCTACCCCGAACAGGAGAGAAAGTCGCTGGGGTATGTGGAAAAAATGCGCATTCGAACCGCCGATGGCTCAGAGATTCCCCTTAGTCTACTGGCCGACGTCAAGATGGATCAGGGCTACGTTTCTATTGAACATAGTCAGAGAAAACGCGTTATCAAGATCTATGCAGATGTAGATGAATCCGTCACCAATTCCAATGAAGTGCGACAAACCCTTGAAAAAGGTTTTCTCCAGGACCTTAAGTATCGTTACCCCGGCCTGAGATATTCCATGGAAGGAGAGGCCAAGGAACAAAAAGAATCTCTTGACGATATCAAAATGGGCTTTCTGTTTGCCCTTTTCGGTATCTACGCGCTTCTGGCCATTCCCTTCAGGTCTTTCACACAACCGTTTGTGGTCATGATGGCGATCCCTTTCGGCATCGTCGGCGCCGCCGCTGGACACCTCATTATGGGACTCGATATCACCTTCGTCAGCCTCTTCGGGATCGTGGGCCTGTCAGGTGTCGTCGTCAACGATTCGCTGGTCCTGATATACGCGACGAACCGGCTTCGCCGACAGGGCGTTGACGCGTACAACGCAATAGTACAGGCAGGGGTCCTGAGATTCAGGGCAATCATCCTAACATCCCTGACCACCTTCGCAGGATTGACACCTATGATCTTTGAAAAAAGTCTACAGGCCAAATTCCTTATACCCATGGCGGTAAGCCTCGGTTATGGAGTACTTTTCGCGACATTTATAACACTGCTTCTAATTCCGAGCCTCTATCTCATTCTTGAAGATATTTTAAGACTTGTTGAAAGACTTAAACCTTGAGGGTTAGGGCTGAGTTTTAGCGTTTCAAGAACCGTTGAACCGGAACCTGATAATCTGAGCAAGTAACGGTTTATGGTTTACAGTTATCGGATCACGGTTGAAAAACTGCGAACCGTGAGCTGTGAACCGACAAGCGTGAACAGTTGTCTGAGCAGGCATACAAAATAGAATTTACATCTTGACACAGCAGGGCTGCTTTTTTATACTCCCGGCGCTTTAAGGCTTTTTATCCAAACATATCTGCAGGGGAAAGGACAAGACTGTATGCCGGCACGCAACGACATAAAAAAAGTGATGATTATAGGATCCGGACCCATTGTAATAGGCCAGGCCTGTGAGTTTGATTATTCGGGAACGCAGGCATGTAAAGCCCTCAGAAAACTGGGTTATGAGATTGTTCTTGTCAATTCCAACCCGGCCACAATAATGACCGATCCCGGAACAGCTGATGTTACCTATATCGAACCTTTAAACTTCCGATATCTGGAAGAAATTATAGAAAAGGAGCGTCCGGACGCCATCCTTCCCAATCTTGGTGGTCAGACCGGGCTTAATCTGACATCGGAACTGTCGCGCAAGGGCGTTATCGACAAATACAACATAAAGATCATCGGAGTAAATATTGACGCTATTGAACGAGGTGAAGATCGCATAGCGTTCAAGAAAACAATGGACAGTCTCGGCATAGACATGCCGAAAAGTGAACCTGCCTACAGCGTTGAACAAGCCGAAAAAATCGCTGACGACCTCGGATATCCGGTAGTTATTCGACCAGCCTACACCATGGGTGGAACGGGCGGAGGTATGGTTTACAACAAGGAGGAGCTTCAAACTGTTGCCGGCAGAGGCATCGCAGCAAGTCTTATCGGCCAGATACTTGTTGAGGAATCCGTCCTGGGGTGGGAAGAGCTGGAGCTGGAAGTAGTCCGGGATGCCAAGAATCAGATGATCACCGTCTGTTTTATAGAAAATGTCGATGCCATGGGTGTGCATACCGGAGATTCATTCTGCACGGCGCCTATGATGACAATAACTTCGGAATTGCAGGAACGTCTCCAGAAATATTCTTACGATATTGTGAAGGCTATTCAGGTAATCGGCGGCACGAATGTTCAATTCGCCCACAATCCCGAAACCGGCCGGATAGTGGTAATAGAAATAAATCCAAGAACATCACGCTCTTCAGCCCTGGCATCCAAGGCAACCGGATTCCCCATCGCCCTGATCTCATCTATGCTGGCGGCCGGGCTCACCCTGGATGAAATACCCTATTGGAGAGACGGCACCCTGGATAAATATACTCCCTCGGGCGATTATGTTGTTGTCAAGTTCGCAAGGTGGGCGTTTGAAAAATTTGAAGGGGCAGTAGATGAACTCGGAACACAGATGCGCGCAGTCGGAGAAGTGATGAGCATCGGCAGGAACTATAAAGAGGCGCTGCAAAAGGCAATCAGGTCCCTTGAAATAAATCGCTATGGTCTGGGATTTGCGTCTGACTTTCATGAGAGATCCCTCGATGATCTCATGAGTCTCCTTGCCAAGCCGACAAGTGAACGACAGTTTATCATGTACGAGGCGCTGCGCAAGGGCGCTACAGTGGAAGATCTGCACACAAAAACCAGTATCAAGGCATGGTTCATCGAGCAGATGAAGGAACTCGTCACAATGGAAGAGGATATCCTGCGGTACAGGGGTAAAGAGCTGCCGGATGACCTGCTTGCCAGAGCGAAGGAAAACGGATTCGCGGATCGCTATCTGTCACAATTGCTCATGATTCAGGAAAAAGAGATCCGAGACCGGCGTAAAGAGCTGGGCATTGTTCAGGGCTGGGAACCGGTGCCTGTCAGTGGAGTTGATGACGCGGCATACTATTTCTCGACGTATAATGCACCGGGCAAGATTGGCACTACCGACAGGAAAAAAATTATTGTCCTCGGCGGAGGGCCAAACCGCATCGGACAGGGAATAGAATTCGATTACTGCTGCGTACACGCGGCCTTCGCCATCAAGGATGCAGGGTTCGAAGCCATCATGATCAACTGTAACCCCGAAACAGTATCCACGGACTATGACACATCAGACAAGCTTTACTTCGAGCCCCTTACAGTTGAGGATGTTCTGAGTATTTATGAAAATGAGAAACCGGAAGGGGTCATCGTGCAATTCGGCGGACAGACACCTCTTAATATCGCGAACGAGCTGGCCGAGGCTGGAGTTAAAATTATCGGTACTTCTCCGGAAATGATAGATCTGGCGGAGGACAGGGATAGGTTCCGTAGAATTATGGAAAAGCTGGAAGTACCTGAACCTGAATCGGGTATGGCAAGCACATTGGAGGAAGCCCTTGATATCGCAGCAAAGATAGATTATCCATTAATGGTCAGGCCCTCGTATGTCCTGGGTGGACGTGGCATGGAGGTGGTTCATGACGAGGAAATGCTGAAACGTTATCTCATGGCCGCCGTCGATGTCACCCCTGAGAGGCCCGTCCTTATCGACAAGTTTCTGGAAAATGCCATCGAGTTGGAAGCCGACGCCATATCCGATGGTATAGATGTGTTTATCCCGTCGGTCATGGAGCATATCGAGCTTGCGGGAGTTCATTCGGGTGATTCCGCGTGCGTGATTCCCCCTATCAGCCTGTCGGCCGGAAATATAGACACCATCTGCGAATACACAAAAAAGATCGCGAAAGAGCTCAACGTTGTGGGGCTGATGAATATCCAGTATGCCATAATGGATGATGTCGTTTATATCCTTGAAGCAAATCCGCGCGCGTCCCGAACGGTTCCACTGGTTTCGAAGATCTGCAATATTTCCATGGCCAGCATTGCCACACAATTGATGCTTGGGAAAAAGCTGGCTGATCTACATCTTGAAACCACGGCTATAAAGCACTTTGGCGTAAAGGAAGCGGTATTTCCATTTAATATGTTCCATGAGGTTGACCCTATCCTCGGCCCGGAGATGCGGTCAACGGGAGAAGTTCTGGGGATAGCCGATTCCTTCGGAGTCGCGTTCTTCAAGGCGCAGGAAGCCGCGGGCCAGGCACTTCCCGAAGAGGGTACCGTATTGATTACCGTGTACGATGACGATAAAGACACCATACTCGAAGTTGCTAAAGAATTCGATAAACTTGGCTTTAAACTGAAGGCCACTAAGGGAAGCAATCGTTTTCTTACAGACCATGGTATTACCTCGGAGCTTATTCTCAAAATGCATGAGGGACGCCCCAATATCGTCGACGGGATAAAAAATCGTGAGATTCAGCTCGTGATTAACACGCCAAGTGGCAAAATGAGCAAGCATGACGATTCATATATACGAAAGACCGCCATTAAATACAAGGTTCCTTATATAACCACAGCAGCCGCGGCCCTCGCCACTGTGAGGGGAATCTCCGCTATACGGAAAGACCATGGCCGCGTAAAATCTCTCCAGAGTTACCACGCGGATATAGGTTGATCGGAATATAATTATTAATTTTAAATGTTTAGTTGTGAATTGACATGGGTTATATAGATAGTCTCATGACAACGTGCGGTATTTTTAACCAATAATTCACCATCCCGAAGCAAGGGAGAAGGGCTAGGCCATGAAATTCATAGAAGAAAATTGCGGTGTCTTCGGCATATATTCAAAAACCCAATGCGCGAATAGCATCTACCAGGGATTGGATTTTCTGCAACACAGGGGACAGGAATACTGCGGTATTTCTACTTTTGATAAGGAGATCAACCATATAACCCATCATGGCAGAGTCACCAACCTGTTCACGGGTGAAGAGCTGCAAAGCCTGACGGGTACGTGGGGAATCGGTCATGTAAGCCTGAGGGACCGTCAGCCCATGAAGTGGAAAACCAGGGTTGGGGAAATTTCGGTTGCCTTCAGCGGCAACGTGATCAATGCCGGCGAACTCATGGAAGACATGATGAACAGAGGCAAGTCTTTCTACAAGGGTTACGACATAGAGATAATCTCCAAGATCATCATAGAGAAGGGCGATGTGGTAAGCGGCATATCCGCGCTCTCAGAGAAAATCAAGGGATCCTATTCACTGGTGGTTCTTACGAGAGAAGGCATTTATGCCTCCAGAGATATCTATGGATTCCGGCCTCTTATTCTCGGAGGCAATTCTGAAAGTTACGCTGTAAGCTCGGAATCGAGAGCCATGCAGAATATGGATATGGAAATATTCCGGGATGTTGCCCCCGGAGAAATCGTCCTCATCAACGCTAAGGGATTCCAGACCGTAAAACAACTTGATTCTCCGCGCAAGGCGCACTGCGCCTTCGAATGGGCATACACCGCGAGCATCGATTCCATAATAGACGGCGTTTACGTGCAGGAGGCGCGTAACAACCTGGGAGAGAGCCTCGCGCAGAGAGATATTGACGAGGGCGGCATTGTCGCGGATATTGTCGCGCCGGTTCCCATGTCAGGTGTCGGACACGCGCTCGGATACCACAAACGTTCGAGAATTAACTACCAGGATGTATTTCTCTACAACCGGTACGCCGACCGCAGCTACACCCAGATCACCCAAGTTGCCCGCGAGAAGATGGCCAAACGTAAACTGTCCGTTCTGCCCTACGTGAAAGGCAAAAAGGTCGTCCTCTGCGATGATTCAATCGTACGGGGAACACAGATCCTCAACAAGGTGAAAGATCTCAAAAAGGCAGGAGCGAAAGAGATCCATGTACGGATCGCCTGCCCGCCCCTCATGTATCCCTGCGCCTTCGGAATCTCCACCCGATCTGAAGGAGAATTGCTGGCACGAAAATACGTTAAGACGGGCAACATCCTGTCGATGGAACAGCTGGTAGATCTGGAGGCACAGATTGCCCAAAAGATAGATGCGGACTCCGTTAAATTTAATACTATGGATGCCTTTGTGAAATCCCTGCTTATCCCCCGTGAAAGTTTGTGCCTGCAGTGCTTCGACGGAATTTCGCCCTGCAAACTATAAGGCTCGAATATCAATCAAAGAAAAGGTATACTATGGAGAGCGGATCAGCATAATTATCGACCAGTCTCAATCCCCAGTGCAGGTGAGGTCCGGTAGATCTTCCTGTTGAGCCAGTGTAACCAATAATTTTCCCCTTATCAACAAAAGCGCCTTCCCGGACAATTGACTTCGACATATGGCAATAGATAGAGAAAAGACCGATACCGTGATTTATTATAACGGTATTCCCGGAAAAATAAAGATCCCGGGACAGAACAACTTTCCCCGAGTTCGAAGCCCTGATAGATACCCCTTCGGGCGAGCGTATATCTATTCCCCGGTGACGTGAAACAAAATTGTCATTAAATACCCTTTTTTCACCAAATGTTCCTGTTATCTTTCCTTTCAGCGGCATGATAAACCTGCCGTCAGCCAGCCAACTGGGTGTCGATACCCCATATATGCGGCCAAGCAGCTCTTTCTCGGTTTTTATTCTTTTTATATCCGCTGGGGTCAAACTGGTAAAACGCCTGGCAACCTTTATTCTCTTTGAAGAAAATGTTTTCCCGGACACAGCAAGCTTGAAAGATACATCTTTCTTTACACCACGGGAAGACTCAAGATGGACAACAGCGCTATATGTCCCTGGCTTTATATTGAGTCCGAGCGCTATCAGTGTAAAATAATTCAGAGAATCCTTGTCTGAAATAAAAGTGTATTCTCTCCCGTCAAGGGACAATGTGGCAGAGATCGGCACAGGCGATTGCAGGCATATCTTTACAATCTCTCCCTGACAGAGACTGCGATATTCCGAGCTTATTGTCACGTCTCCTTCATCTGTCGGGCTGATCACCAGAGCGGCGTCCAGGCACACGGGACACAGCATCATCAGCACCATACAGATAATCAGAAAACCTGTTGCATTTGTCTTCATTCGCGGAACCTTACACCAGAAGTGTATAACATTGAAGCTCCCCGCAATCCTGTATAAGCGGGGGCTGTGCTTGCTATTCAATTCAATGCATGGAGGCCTGCTTTTCCCGTCCCCGGTTTATGGGGGAAAGCGGGTATCATTCTTTACTCAAGAAACAGAGACACCCCTCCTCCCCCGATAACAAGAATATGGACATTTTCCGAAGCATTTATTAACATATTGTAATCTTATAGTCAGTATTTATTCATGGATGAATTTAACAAATAAAAACAGATTCTATGAACTGCCCCAGAAGAGTTAAGGGTAAAGATCAACCCGGATTTACCGGGTTTTGAGAGTACAGCAGGCTGCAAATATAACGGCAGAATCATAGGCCAGGACAGGGCAATAATCATATGGGGGAGTTGAGGGAGACAGCGCAACGCGGGAAGGTCTAACCGGAACACAAGGCGTAATTATCCCGGCTTTGCACATTTCCGGTTTAATGTTGAGAAAAGATGTGGTACAAGCTGTATCGGAAGGTAAATTCCACATATATCCAGTCAGCACTATTGATGAATGTTTAGCGATACTGACAGGCGTGGATGCGGGGGAAAGTAATGAAAAGGAAAACTATCCGCCGGGCATGGTAAACTTTCTTGTGAATAACAAACTGGAATTCTTTGCAAAAGGACTTAGGGATTTCGGGGAGGAAAAGACTGAGAAACGGGATTTATCTGAAAATAATACACAGAACTGAAAGGATGTAGTTATGAAAAAAGTTAAATGGCTTATGATTCTGATAATTGGCGCTTTTACACTATCAGGTTGTGTTCCACTTGTTGTAGGCGGTGCCGCGGTCACAGGAGGATCAGGGGCATATTTCTATATAAATGGTGAATTAAAAACCGATTACCATTACTCATTTGACAAGTCATGGAGCGCCTGCGAAAAGACCGTGGCTTATATGAACGCGACAGATGTAATGCCTGTAAAAGAAATAAGCAAGGGAACAATAAATGCCGTCATAGATGGCGAGAAGGTTAATTTTGTTGTCGAATATAAGGCCAAGAATCTAACTGCGGTAGCCATCAGAGTGGGCATGCTCGGAAACAAATCCGCGTCGCAACGCCTGCATGACAAGGTGGTTGATTACCTGCTTAAATAAATAGCCGGATATTAGGGGGTATGGACAAACCTTATTTGTCCTTACCCCCAATATCTGATCCCTTATCTCCATCCAAAGAATCGATCCCATGCCCATGTTAAAAAAATTGTTTCTCGGAATTGCCATAGGCGTTTTCTTCGTATATCTCTCTCTCAGGGGTATCGATATGAAAGGCATAACCAACGGGCTAAAGAATGTGAATTTTCTCTTTATCATTCCATTCCTGTGCCTTATGGTTATTATACAGATACTCAGATCATACAGGTGGGGTGTCATCATGAATCCCATCATGAAAATTGATCAATTTTCACTCTTTTCTGTAACCAGTGTCGGGTTTCTGGCCGTGATAGCTATTCCCGCGCGAATAGGCGAACTGGCACGGCCCTATCTCATCAGCACAAAGACAGGCATGAGCATGTCTTCAGCAATGGGGACTATCATGGTAGAGCGTGTCTTTGACGCTCTGACCGTGCTGACAGTATTCTTCATCGTTGTCCTGTTCACACCGCTCCCTCCATGGCTTATCAGGGGCAGCTTCATTTTTCTCTTTCTGTCTCTCGCCCTTCTTGGACTGATGGTTTTCCTCATTTCCAGAAAAGAGACTTCCCTGAAAATACTTTCCACTGTTGTAAAATTATTTCCTGTAAAATGGCATTCCAGATTGACGGGACTTATAGACCGTTTTATCGATGGGTTCAAAATCATCTCTCATCAAAGACACATGTACTATCTGGTGTTTTTGTCAATATTAATATGGGTGATCGACGCGGTAGCCATGTACGTTCTTTTTTTCGCGTTTGACATTGAACTTCCTCTCTCGGCTGCCTTTGTCCTTATGACTACAATTATTATAGGCATTGCCATACCAGCCGCACCTGGATTCATAGGAAACTGGCATTTCTTCTGCGTACTGGGACTCGGATTGTTTGGTATTGATAAAACCGGGGCGCTTACCTATGCCATAGTCCTTCACTTTCTGAGTATCGGAGTCATCGTCATACTGGGACTCGCATTTCTGCCCTTCAACCGGTTTTCTCTGCCCGACATTAAGAGCAAATTTTCAGTCAACAGCGAGGCGACTGTTGATCCGGATGAAACACACTTTACGAAGCAAACATCAGAATTGGAAAAATGAAGGAAAAACTGTTATTTCTTTTTATTGTTCCCGTGTTTTTATATGTTATGTTGTTACCCGTCATGCCTCTGATGGAACCGGATGAAGCGCGGTACAGCGATATTCCGAGCCTGATGAACAGCACCGGAGATTATGTTACTCCCCATCTCAATCACGTGGTGTATCTTGAAAAGCCACCTCTCTGCTACTGGGCAACAGCCCTGTCATTTAAAATATTTGGTGAAAACGATTTTTCGTCGAGGCTTTTTGTGGGGTTATGCGCATGGGGATGTATTATCCTCGTATATTTTATGGGCATATTCTTCGCCAGTGAAAAAACCGGATTATATTCAGCAGGAGTTCTGTCCACGTTCCTGTTCCATTTTGCTCTTGGAAGATTAAATATCTTGGATATCCCCCTTGCTTTTTTCGTATGCCTCGCTGTCTGGAGCGGATATCGGTATGTAGAAAAAGGGGGCAGTAGGAAAACCTGGATCTATCTCTTCTATTTTTCAAGTGCCCTGGCCTTTCTGACCAAGGGGCTGATCGGTATTGTTTTTCCATTCGCGATATTGATTATCTGGCTGCTTGTCTCTTGGAGGTGGCGCGATGTTTTTATGCTCTTCTCACCCGTGGGAATCCTGATTCTGCTTGCGATATCATGTCCGTGGATAATACTCGCGCAAAAGGCAAATAAGGATTTCCTGTGGTTTTTCTTCGTTCAGGAACATTTTCTCAGGTACACTACAACAATACACGGGAAAGAAAATTCCCTCTTCTATTTTGTTCCAATTATTGTAGCAGGCACACTGCCCTGGTGCGCATTCCTGGCCGAGGCTATGACCGGAAATTCCAGAAGTCCTGACAGGAAAATTTCTTTTCGGGGAATCCTTGACTGGCGTTTCCTTCTGACGTGGGCTTTCTTTATTTTCGCGTTTTTCTCACTTTCTTCGTCTAAACTGATACCATATATGGGACCTTTATTCCTCCCGCTGGCGGTAATCTTCGGATACATTTTCAGCCGCTATGACGATGGG
Organism: uncultured Syntrophaceae bacterium; assembly: GCA_964387765.1. Lineage (GTDB taxonomy): Bacteria > Desulfobacterota > Syntrophia > Syntrophales > UBA2210 > UBA2210. The sequence continues at coordinate 15,158 of CAYLXS010000004.1, read as the reverse complement.
GGAAGGATACTGACCGGCAAAGGCAAACTTCTGCTCCTGCCTGTCGCTATTCAGTCTTTTATGTTTATTGTTATACTATGCATTCCGCTCTTTCTTAAGAGACACAATATTGCCCTGAGCGAATGGCTCCCGCTGATAGTCGTCCCCTTCGTCCTGCAGATTCTGATCATGTTTCTGCCAAATGTCGTAAAAGAAAGGTGGCACAGAGGCTGGTTTCTAACTATCTACTTAATCTCCACATTATTTCTGGGTTCGCTCCTCTTGCCGGTTTCACATTTCCTGACACCCTATAAGTCGGCCTACCCTGTAACACAAATAATCAAATCCGTGCTTCCCGCCGGTGAAGACCTGTTCCAATATGGAATATCACTCTATGGAATTGATTTTTATACGAAGATCAGAACTCCTGTTGTTGATGATTTCGGGGAATTGGGATATGGTATAAGAAAGCTTTCTTTCGATGAACGATCCCGTTATTTCCTGACATCCGAAGATTTTTTCAGGTTATGTAGAGAAAAGGGTGATATTTACTGTGTAACGCAATATAAGAAGAGGCTTGATAAACTGAAAGAAAATATTCCGAATGTAGAGATACTGTGGAGCAACGGCGCTTTTTATCTCCTGCGCCTGAGCTGTTTAGGAGTTGGTCTATGAAAATAAGAGAAGATTTTCTGCCTCTGAGCAAACCGTCGATAGGAGAAAATGAAATAAATGGCGTTGTCAATTGTCTGAAATCGGGGTGGATTACTACTGGTCCCGTGTGCAAAACATTCGAAGAAAAGTTTTGCGAGATCACCGGGACGCCCCATGCAATATCTCTCAGCTCAGGCACGGCCGGTATGCACCTTATGATGCTAACCTTGGGATTAAAGGAAGGAGACGAAATTATAACGCCTTCCATGACCTTTGCTTCCACTATTAATATGATTACTCTCTGCGGCGCAAAACCCGTTTTTGTCGACATTCATTATGATACCCTTAACATTAACGAAGCCTTGATTGAAGAGGCTGTAACCGAAAGAACAAAGGCCATAATCCCTGTCCATTTTGCGGGTGCTCCTGCCGACATGGACAGGATAATGGATATTGCGGAAAGACACAATTTTGCCGTAATTGAAGATGCGGCACATGCCCTGGGGACCAGGTATAAAGGTGTTCATGCCGGGGGATTCGGACAGACCGCTATCTTCTCATTCCATCCTCTGAAAAACATCACAGCCGGTGAAGGTGGTATGATAACTCTCAGCAATCCTGATTTCGAACAACGGCTGCGACTTCTCAGATTCCATGGCATCGAACGGGACGCGTGGAAAAGATATGGCAAGGGCGGCAACCCGGAGTATGATATAAACGAACCCGGATTCAAATATAATCTGACGGATATCCAGGCCGCCCTGGGATTGGCTCAATTTGCCAGGCTGGAAGAACTCAATAAACGCAGAAGAGAGCTGGCCGATCTCTATAGAGAAAATCTGGCAGGGGTGAAGGGCCTTGACACACCGGGGGTTCCTCCATACGGGCACGTTCACGCATGGCACCTTTTCGTTATAAAAGTAACGGGGATGCATAGAGAGACGTTTATGAAAAGACTGGCGGAATATAACATCGGCTATGGAATCCATTTCCCTGCCGGTCACCGTTTTGGATATATAAAAGAAACGTACGGAATGATGGGAGAAAGACTGAGAGAAACAGAATTGGCCGCGGACAGGATCGTATCTCTGCCCCTGTTTCCCGATATGGAAAACAAAGATGTTTCCTACGTCTGCGAAGCGATCAAGGAGATATTGAGCCATGGATAATGGGGCAATGATTTCAGTGGTAATTCCTGTGTACAACGAAGAGGCGAACATCCCCTCTCTTATGGAGCGTCTCAGGCCTGTCATGAAAGGGATGAAAAGAAGATATGAGATCATCTTTGTGGATGACGGAAGTCGGGATAATAGCCTCCCCATACTGAAAGACCTTACAGCGGAACCAGAAGTGCGGGTTGTGGAACTTACAAAAAATTATGGGCAACATGCGGCTATCTTTTCAGGGTTCTCGATTGTCAGGGGTGATATAATTATAACCTTGGACGCAGATCTGCAGAATCCGCCTGAAGAGATTCCCCGACTCGTCAGAACAATGGAAGAGGGGGGATACGACGTAGTCGGAACTATAAGAAAAGAAAGAAAAGATTCCGTTTTCAGGACCTTTCCATCCAGATTGATCAATATCGTTGCGAGACGAATCACAGGGATTCAGATGACCGATTGGGGATGCATGCTGAGGGCCTACAGACGTAACATCGTTGAACATATGTCGGAATGCCACGAACAGGCCACTTTCATCCCGGCCCTGGCGGTATACTTTGCCAAACATGTAACGGAGATTGAGGTAGCCCACGAAGAACGATACGCGGGAGAATCACACTACTCACTCAGAAAGCTTATAAACCTCCAGTTTGATCTCGTGTCATCTTTTTCTGATTTTCCTCTGAAACTGATTATGTACGCTGGCCTTGGGATGGCTTTTCTGGGCGTTTCTTTCGCTGTAATGCTCGTGATTGCCCGGCTTGTATATGGCGCCGCCTGGGCAGCTGAAGGTGTCTTTACCCTCTTCGCCGCCCTGTTCGCGTTTGTGGGTTTCCAGTTCTTCGCCCTTGGAGTTATGGGTGAATACATCGGCCGGATATACAAAGAGGTCAGGAAAAGACCGGAATACGTCATCGACAAAATCTATTCCTCGGACAGCAATGGAGAGCCCCGATGAAGGTGGTAGTGTTTGCCTATCACAACATGGGCATTACCGGTCTTGATGCCCTGAAAAAAGAGCAGTTCGACATTCAGGCAGTTATTTCCCATCATGACAACCCGGAAGAGAATTGCTGGTTCGGCTCGGTTGTCGAATGGGCGAAAAAAAACGGGATACCCGTATACTGCCCCGCAGATGTTAATTCGCCTGACTGGATTGAAAAGATACAGGATATGTCTCCTGATGTTATCTTCTCACTTTATTATCGCAATATTCTAAGCGACAAGATACTGGACATTCCTTCATCGGGTGCGTATAACCTCCACGGTTCTCTTCTCCCGGCCTATCGAGGCAGATGCCCGGTAAACTGGGTCCTTGTGAATGGTGAATCTTCAACAGGAGTTACTCTGCATCATATGGTAGAAAAGGCGGACGCAGGGGATCTCGTGGGGCAAAGAGAGGTCCCGATAGAACTTGAAGATACCGCGTTTACACTCTACGGAAAGCTTTGTGAATGCGCGAGAAAACTTCTTTCAGAGCTTCTACCTCTGATAAAGAACTGTACAGCTCCACGCATTGTTCAGGATTTGAGTTCAGGAAGTTATTATGGCGGCAGACAGCCGGAAGATGGAAGAATAGACTGGAACTGGCCAGTTCTGAGGATATACAATCTCATAAGAGCCGTGACCGATCCCTATCCGGGGGCATTTACTTTCCTTCCCGGCGGGGAAAAACTGTTAATCTGGTGGGGAAGGCCTGAGCAGCTGGATGATCCGGGTCCAGCTGAGGGCATTCTGGAGGCAGAAGGAAAGAACATCTATATCAGGAGCCCGGATGGCCGGCTGAGACTGATAGATATTGAGATTGCGCACAACAGACTGAAAGGACAGGAGATTTTTAACTATTTTAAAGGAAAGAAGGGTATGATTCTAAAATGAAAGTTTTAATATTTGGCGTAAATGGTTTTATCGGGCATCACCTGACAAAGAGGATTCTCAACACAACCGACTGGTCCGTATATGGTATGGATCTCGGATTTGACAGACTGGGTAAGTCACTTGACAATCCCCGTTTTCACTTTCTGGAAGGGGATATATCCATCAATAAGGAATGGATAGAATATCATATAAAGAAGTGCGATGTCATTATTCCTCTGGTGGCAATCGCCACTCCGAAACAGTATGTCGAAGACCCCATAGGAGTCTTTAATCTGGACTTTGAGATGAATCTTAATGTTGTGAAACATTGCGTTAAATATCATAAAAGGATAGTATTCCCTTCAACCTCCGAGGTATACGGCGCTTCCGCTGAACCGGAATTCAAAGAAGACGAAACATTTCTTGTCCTGGGACCCATACAGAAGGAACGCTGGATATATTCATGCTGCAAGCAACTTCTTGATCGCGTTATTTACGCCCACGGCACCAGGGGTGATCTTGACTTTACCCTCTTCAGACCCTTCAACTGGATCGGGCCCAGGCTGGATTCCCTGGATGCTGCAAAAGAGGGGAGCTCCAGGGTCGTAACACAGTTTATAGCGGAACTTCTTATGAAACATCCCATATCACTTGTGGACGGGGGCCGGCAGAAGAGGTGCTTTACCTATGTCGACGATGGAATTGACGCCCTTATGAAGATCCTGGAAAACAAAGACAACTGCTGCAAAAATGAAATCATCAATATCGGAAATCCGGACAATGAATATTCAATCAAAGAACTTGCCTCCATCCTCAAAAGTCTCTTTATGGAGCACCCCGATCATAAAGATGATAAGGAGTTTTCCGAGATTATCGAGGTATCGGCCGACGATTATTACGGCAAGGGATACCAGGACATCTATACAAGAAAACCAAGCATTGAAAAGGCTTGCAGGCTGTTGAACTGGGAACCTGTGACGGGGCTGGAGGAATCTCTCAAGATGACGCTCTATTCCTTCCTGGAGGAAAATGAAACCGCCCACTCGTGAAGATAAGGAACCTGTCCTGGCCCTGAAGATCGACGTGGATACTTACATCGGCATGAAGAGGGGTGTTCCCCGTCTTCTTTCCACCCTGTCTCACTTCGGGGTTAAGGCAACTTTTTTTCTCAGCATGGGCCCTGATGCATCGGGCCGGGCCGCCCTTCAACTGATCAAAAATCCGCGTTTTCTCAGGAAGATGGTGAGGACCAATGCCGGACGCCTGTATGGTATTAGAACAGCCCTTTATGGGACAATTCTTCCCTCTCCCATGGTGGCCCTTTCATTCCCTGAGCTGGTGAATCGCATACTATCGGAGGGGCACGAAGTGGAATTCCATGCATGGGATCACAGGCGGTGGCAGGATGATCTGTTTACCCACTCCTCCGCATGGATCGAAGAGTGGTTTAAAAAGGGGATAGACGCCTATACAAAACTGATCGGGAGCAGGCCATCCTCCTTCGGGGCTCCAGGATGGCTGATAGATGACAGGGCACTGGAAACAGCCGGCAAATACAGGTTTGCATACCTCAGCTGCACACGCGCACGGAAACCTTTCATACACGAAATTCCCGGCCTGATGGAGATACCTTCAGATCTACCCTGTCTCGAAGAGATCGGCGTTGATAGATTCGTTCCAACTATATTGAATATCCTCAAAGATGGCGGTATTCACGTACTCCCTGTACATGCCGAGGCGGAAGGGGGGATATGGAATGAATACTTTACACAGTTACTGGAAGGGATACTCAGCACCGACTATCGTATCGTTTCTCTTTCAGCAATAAAAAGCATTCTGCAACCGGAATTGTTGCCTGTAAGAAAACATCAATTGGAACTCCTGCCGGGACGCTCCGCTGTGTGTGCGGTATAGGAATAGTTTGAATGATTACTATTTTTCTTGCCTCTCATTGAGTCCATAGGCTTTTATTTTCTTGTGCAGATTGCTCCTTTCCAGGCCTATGGATTTCGCCGTTTTTTTCACGTTCCAGTCGTTTTCCACGAGTTTCCTTAAAATATAGTCCTTTTCAAATATATCTTTTGCTTCTTTGAAAGAATATAAATTCTCAGATAAATCAGAGCTTTGGAATTGATGATTATCCTTTGACAGGGGGGGTATATCATCAGCGGTGATGATATTCGATGGTGATGTAATCACCAGCCGTTCTATGATATTCTTTAATTCTCTTACATTGCCGGGCCAAGTATGATCCATAAGCACTTTGAGCGCATCATCGTCAATATGTTTCTCCTTTTTTGATTCCTTCAGCGATAATTCCCTGATGAAATGGTCTGCCAAAAGAGGAACATCCTCTATCCTGTCTCTGAGCGGGGGAATTTCCAGGGGAATTACATTCAATCTGTAATACAGATCCTGCCTGAATCTTCCTTTTTCCATTTCATATTCGAGGTTCTTATTGGTCGCAGCCAGCACGCGCACATCGGTGTCAATAATTCTTGTTCCACCCACCCTTTCAAATTTTTTCTCCTGCAGGATCCTGAGAATCTTTGCCTGGGCCTTTAGACTCATGTCCGCGACTTCGTCGAGAAAAATAGTTCCCTTATTCGCAAGATCGAATTTCCCTCTTTTCTTCTCCGTGGCCCCGGTAAACGCCCCCTTCTCATGCCCAAACAGTTCACTCTCTATCAGCTCTTCGGGTATAGCCGCACAATTTACCTCTATAAAAGACTTGCCGGAGCGACGGCTCTGCCTGTATATTGATCTGGCGACAAGTTCTTTTCCTGTTCCGTTTTCACCCATAATCAGGATCCACGCATTGGTCGGAGAAATAATCCGTATCATTTCTTTTAATTCAATGATTTTTTTGCTGTTTCCGTCGATTTCGTAGCTCTGCCCATCTTTTAACAGTTTATTCTCTTCTTCCAGACGTATAATGTCCAGCGCGTGATCTATAACAAGAACAATTTTATCAAGAGAAAGAGGTTTCTCTATAAAATCAAAGGCTCCTAGTTTCGTAGTTACTACCGCGGACTCAACTGTTCCATGTCCGGATATCATTATAACCTGTATTTGAGGGTATTTTGATTTGATGCGTTTCAGAGTTTCAACACCATCAATTCCCGGAAGCCATATATCCAGCAGGACAAGACTGGGAAGCTCTTCTTCTATGATGTCAAGACACTCTTCTCCAGTCTGCGCGGTCAGCACCTCATACCCTTCATCCGAAAGTATACCCTTCAATGACAGGCAGATACTCTCTTCATCATCTACAACCAGTATCGTCTCATTCATAATACAATCCTATGTTACGGGCAGTTCGATGGACACGATTGTTCCTCCCTGTACGTTGTCCTTCACGTTCACAAAACCATTGTGGTCAGATATTATGGAACTCACTATTACAAGGCCAAGGCCTGTCCCTGTCTTTTTGGTGGAAAAATAGGGTTCAAACAGTTTCGTCTTGTCCTCCGGCGTAATGCCTGGGCCGTTGTCTCCAATATCCATCCTTACCCTGTTATGTTTCTTATCATAACAGGTGCTGATTTCAACCTTTCCATCATGGTCCACCGCAGAGACAGCCGCAACCGCGTTATCCAGGAGATTGACCATCACCCTTTTTATCTGTTCCGCATCAATATTCAGCACAGGCACACCGGCATCTTTCCGGAAATCAAAGACTATATCCTTGTGGGCATCCTGGAAAAGAATTACGGAATCTTCAATAACCGCGTTGAGATCATTCGGGGAAAGATTAGTTACAGGCAACCTCGCGAAACGCGAGAATTCGTTGACCAGATTTTTCAAGACATCCACCTGACTTATTATGGTCCGTGTACATTCGTGAAACACAGAATCTGATCCTTCTTCGATCTTATCTCCATATTTCCGTTGTAACCTCTCGGCACTCAGCCTAACTGGAGTCAGAGGATTTTTTATCTCATGCGCTATCCTCTTAGCAGCTTCTCTCCACGCGGCGATACGCTCTGTCTTCTGAAGCTGGGTAAGGTCTTCGAATACGACCACAATGCCCATATAATGATTATCATCATCTCTGAGAATTGTTGCCGATACCAGAATTGCAATTACCTTATCTCGGACTGTTAATTGAATCTGTCTCTCCACAAAACCGCCATCGCTTGTGTCTAACTCCTCACGAAATTCTCGCACCAGCTCCATGTGCTCAGGTTTTAAAACATCTCCATATTTCCTGTTGAGAATTTCCTCGCTATTGACACCCAGCATCTCTTCCGCAGCACTGTTTATTGTGCTGATTATATCATCCCTGTCTATGGAGATAACACCGGCCGAAACATTACGAAGCACAGTTTCCATGTATTTCCCGCGTTGTTCAAGGTCTATATTTGCCTGCTCCAATTCCAGGCTGCTTACCTTGAGGTTCTCTGTCATCTGATTAAAAGAATCCGCCAATACCCCTATCTCATCTTCCGCCAGAACATCTATGTGGTAATCGAGGTTACCGTGGGCCACCTCACGGGTTGCTTCCGCAAGATCCTGTATAGGGACCGTTATCCCTTTCGCCAGGAAGAGACCAAACCACATTGAGGAAAAGATGATCAGGAGGGTTACTATAAAGAGCGTAATAATATAGCTGATCTTTATCGGATTTTTTAGCAGTCTAAGCTGTTCGTATTTTTCAGAAGTCCTGGAGATAATGGACATTTTCTCACTCAAGCTCTTGTCTATATAATAACTGACGGCTATGACCCCCAAAACTTCTTTCGGACTGAAGTTGGAATAGAGCGGGGCTATCCCGCTTACCATATCTCCCCCACTAACAGACCGCACTATTGAAAGGTTTTTGCCCATAAAGACATCTTCCAGGACTTTGGGGGAAAATTCAGGGGGCAAAATATCAGGATTGCCAGGATCTTTGAGGAACAGCTCCCCATCCCTGTTATCAAAACGCACAACTATGGAACCAAGATTAAAATTCTTTTGCCTCTGCGTCAAAAGCGCCTTCAGGTAATCTGTCTGCTCTTTTTCATACAGCTTGTTGTCGGTTATTTCGGCTCCGATCTGCTGCGCATAGTACTTCGCATTGCCAGAAAACTGCTGGTAGTAATCCTGGGCAACCTCAAGGGATAGATTGAACGCCTTGCCCATCTTTGTGTCAAACCAGCTGTCTACGCTGTATGATAGAAATTGAATGGAAACCAGAAAAAGAGTGGCTGTGGGTATAAGAGAAAGGATCATAAATGCTACGACAAGCTTTGTCCTGAGTTTTGATCCGAGGACTCCCCTCCTCCGTTCAAATATGAGTTTGGTCAAATTTCTTGCGATAAGGAAAATAAGGAGAATGATAAGGATAAGGTTGATATTAATCAGACCGAAAATCAGCACCTCATTGGATATAGGCAGAAGTACCTCTATGCTGGGAAGATGGCTTTCTATATAGGTGAGAACTATGATTATGGCTATAACAACAAATATCGCAATCCGTTCCCTGCGACGTTTCTTTAATTCATCGGCATTCATATATGTACCATTCTGTCAGACATAATCCTTACGTGAACAACAGCACAAAACGGTGCCATCATTGGCAGGCTCTTAATAAATAAAGTCCTGCCTTAACCAGTCAGTTTCGAAATCCCACAGGGAAACGAAGAAGAAGACATATTCCAGATGCAGCGGAAGGCGAACTTCTTCAAGTTTCGCCTTTACTCTCATATAGTATCTGCCATCCTTCGTCAGCTGTTTTAAAGGTGTAAAAACAGTGCCGTTCAGCTCTGACATTGCTATCTTTGCCTTTGAGAATTCTTTAAACTGTTCCGGATTTCTGCCGTTTCCGGTGAAGGCGACATAAAAGATTTTCTTTACATTGTCGTATTTAATAGTGTGTCTTACTTCAAGAAAAGATTCCTTTTTATTAAACCAATAACGACGCTCCCGATACAGCTCCAGGACAAATGTAAAAGTAGTGGGAATTCCGGCGAGTATTGCCTCTTCCATGTCTTTCGTAAAACAATTTTCCACCTTGAGATAAACCAGCAGATTATCAGATGTATTGGTTGTAAGCAGATCTGTTACCTCCGCTTTTGCCGCCAGGGATTCTGCCGGCAAAAGAAAAAGGCATAATAACAATATTAGAAACCTGCCACTGCGCATGTAATTGATCTCCGGCCTGTCAAGTCTGACAGTTTTGTAGGAAGTCCAGCTTTAGTACCGGAATATACTAAGAAAAGGCAAGCTAAAAAGCAAGGTTTATTTAGAGGGTAGCCGGCTAATTTCCGTCAAGCGACAAGGTGTTATCCAGCGAATCATAGGGACGGGCATCGATTATCTCGTCGAACAATTCTCTTTCGCCGTTAAAATAATGGATCATCTCCCAGCATTCCCTGTGATTCAGGAGTTTTCTAAGAAGGAGATTGTTTAACCTGTGGCCGGATTTATATGCCACAAAGTGACCTATAATGGGCATCCCAAGAAGAGACAAGTCTCCAATAGCATCTAAAATCTTGTGTTTCACAAACTCATCAGGAAACCTGAGGCCCTCTTTATTGATAACCTTCTCATCATCCAGGACTATCGCATTATTCAGAGAGCCTCCGAGGGCAAGACCCCTCGCCTGGAGATACTCAACTTCCTGAAGAAATCCGAACGTACGAGCCGCACAGATGTTCCTTTCATAGGACTCGTGAGAGAAAATCATGTCATACGATTGTTTTCCTATCAAAGGGTGGCTGAAATCTATGTCGTAGGTGATCCTGAACTCAGGAGAGGGGAGAATGGCCACCCTGCCTTCATCGTCAGAAACAGACACAGGGTTTTTTATCACTACAAATCTTTTTGACTTGTCTTGCGATTTGACGCCGGCGTCCTTCAGAAGATCTACGAATGGCAGAGAACTGCCATCCATGATTGGAATTTCAAAGGAGTCTGTCTCTACAATCGCGTTATCTATCCCCACTCCGAAAAAAGCGGACAGAAGGTGCTCAACCGTTGAAACTCTGGTTCCATTAGTTCCAAGGGTCGTTGCCAGCGTAGTGTCAGACACATTTGTGGGCTCCGCCCGAATCCCGGTACTCCCCGGCAGATCATTTCTGTAAAACATAATTCCTTCATCAACCCCTGCCGGTTTGATAGTCATATTTATTTTTCTACCCGAGTGCAACCCTACACTTCTGCAGTTTATTTCATTTTTAATAGTCTTTTGTATATACATCCGCTCCACCTTTTAGATATGAAACAGCAATAACCATACCAGCTTCAAACCAAGGAAACCAGCAGTGCTGGTTTGGTCATAACCTGCTTGAAATACAAGGATCGTAGCTTTGAAATTATCATTGCAGAAAATAATAATCGAGGCAGGCTTCCAATTAGTGTGTTAAAAAAGCCACACTCATGTTTTATCGCAGGGGGTTTTTATAAAATCGTTCCTTCTCGCTGTAAATGCACCCACAGTATTGTTGCCTGTACATACCCATGTCCCTGGATATCTTGATTCCTTCCTTCCAACCTTCTCTGAAATCATGGTAATAAAATCCTACACCATAGTTCTTTTCAAGGTTCTCCCCAATATCTTTAAGAAGATCGTGATCCTGAAATTTACTGTAGAGAAGCGTGGTGGTGAAACCGTCAAATTTACCCTTCTTTGCAATGTGCGCGGTATATTTCATGCGTAAGTGGTAACAGTATCTACATCTCATCTCTTCCCTGAAAACCACGCCTCTGAGAAATTCCTCCATGGGATAATCATCAAATTTGATAAGTCTCATGCCAATATCCTCAGAATATTTTATTACCGTATCAAGTCTTTTTTTGTATTCCATATAGGGATGAATATTGGGGTTATAGAAAATACCTGTAACCTCATGCCCTTCTTTTTTCAATATATCAAGAGGGTAAATAGCGCACGGCGCACAGCATATGTGAAGAAGTATTTTCATAAATCAGTTACCGGTTATCAGTTGTCGGTTTACAACTACTTCCATTGATCAATTGTAATGACCTCACAAAAAACTTCGATTTTCATTCAGCGCTCGATATCCGATGTTTACCTCCAACTTCTTAAACTTTATAATTTTATACCTCTTTTGGAGATGACCCAAATAATTCTTTCTGATTCCTGTCAGTCCATGGTCTCCCGAAATGTTCGTACGCGAGTTTTGTCGCCACCCTTCCCCTCGTTGTGCGATGGAGAAACCCTTCCTGTATAAGAAACGGTTCATAGATATCTTCAATGGTATTTCTTTCTTCGCCTATCGCAGATGAAAGGCTGTCAATGCCAACAGGTCCGCCATCGAATTTGTCAATCAAAGTGAGCAGCATCTTTCTATCCATGAAATCAAAACCCCTGTAATCCACCTCCAGCATCTCCAGGGCATCTATTGCAACGTTTCCTGTGATCACACCATCAGCCCTTACCTGGGCAAAGTCACGAACCCTTTTCAGAAGCCTGTTTGCTATGCGTGGTGTCCCTCTGGAACGGCGGGCTATCTCCGGCGCACCGTTATCATCAATCGCTATCGACAAAATATCTGCCGATCTTCTGATAATTATCGAAAGCTCTTCCGGCGTGTAGAATTCGAGCCGGAAACTCATGCCAAACCGGTCTCGAAGGGGAGAAGTAAGAAGTCCGGCCCTGGTGGTGGCTCCTACCAGAGTAAAATGCGGGATATCCAGTTTCATCGAACGCGCGGACGGACCTTGTCCGATAAGAATATCAATATAATAATCCTCCATCGCCGGATAAAGAATTTCCTCCACTATGTGAGGGAGCCTGTGAATCTCGTCTATGAAAAGTATATCATCTTCTTTCAGATTCGTAAGGATGGCGGCTAGATCCCCGGGACGGTCTATGACCGGACCGGATGTTACCTTTATGTCGGCACGCATTTCCCTTGCCACGATATAGGCCAGTGTTGTCTTTCCAAGACCTGGGGGGCCATACAGCAACACATGATCAAGTGCTTCGCTTCTACCTCTTGCCGCTTCCATGAAGATAGAAAGGCTTTCCTTTATCTTTTCCTGTCCTACATACTCGGTAAGGGTCCTCGGGCGCAGAGAGTATTCAAACTCATTTTCGTCACTCAACTGCTCAGGATCTATTATGGGTGTTTCCATAACGTTAACCACTTAGATTGTCAGGTCCACGGTTTATTCAGATTGAAGACCTGCAGTTTACTTTCCTGATAATATCTTTAACGATTCTGTCAGGAGAATCTCCAGGGTCAATTTTTTTTCAGCCTCTTTAACCACTTTATCGATAGCATCTTTTGCGATATTGTTTTTGTAACCCAGGTTAATCAGCGCGGACAGGGATTCTTCCCTTAACAACCTGTCAGAAGTGCCCGCAGAGGTTTCGCTGGAGACTAATTTTGTGATTTTGTCTTTCAGTTCAAATATCATCCTCTCGGCCGTTTTCCTGCCCACTCCGGGTATCCCCACAAGTCTGTCAAGGCCTCCATCGGATATCGCCCCGGACAGATCTTCCACAGAAATACCGGATAATATATTTATAGCCAGTCTCGGGCCAATCCCGGAAACCGATATCAATAATTGGAATACGTCCTTTTCCCTGTAATCCAGAAAGCCAAAGAGCCTCACAGCATCCTGTGATATGTGAGTATGGATGACAAGGTGCACTTGGCTACCTGTATCGGGAAGTTTATAAAAGGTGCCCAACGGCACAGTAATATTAAATCCTATACCATGGATATCAACTATAATGTGATCGATAGATTTATGGGACAACACTCCCTTCAGACTGGCAATCATTTAAACAGGTACCTCTTTTAAAACGTTTGAATGACAAATGGCTATCGCAAGGGCATCAGACGCATCCAGAGGGGGAGATTCTTTAAGGGAAAGTATGGCTCTCACCATATGCTGAACCTGCAACTTATCTGCTCGTCCATAACCCACTATTGCCTTTTTTACTTCAAGAGGTGTGTATTCGTAAAGGGGAATATTGCTGTGAGAGGCCGCCAGTATTACCACGCCTCTGGCCTGGGCGAGTTTTATAAGGCTCTTAACATTTTTCCCGTAGAATATGTCCTCAAGCGCTATTGCATTGGGCGCATATTTTATAATGACTTCTATCAGTTGATCATAAATCTTCTTCAGGCATGCCGACAGGGGCTCTCCCCTCCTCATCCTAATTTCACCATATGCTATCCCGATAAGATCGGAGCCCCTCTTCCCTTTTTCAACGACCCCATAACCCGTCGTTTTGGTGCCCGGATCTATGCCTAAAATTATCATTTATCACATCTTGATGAGATCGGGGTTAACTGAGTTTTTCCATTATATCGTCGGATATATCAAAATTTGCATACACATTCTGAACATCATCATTGTCTTCCATTTGCTCCATCAATTTAAGCATCTGGCTCGCCTTGTCTTCCTCAAGTTTAACAGTATTCTGCGGAATCATGCCAATCTCTGCCAGAAGGTATTTCTTTCCTGCCTTATCCATGACGGATCGGACATCTTCAAAGGTATTGGGTTCAGTAATCACCTCGTATTCACTTTCATGCTCCACCACATCTTCGGCTCCGGCCTCCAGAGCAAATTCCATCAGGTAATCTTCATCAACACTATCTTTACCGAAGACGATACTTCCCTTTTTTTCAAACATCCAGGCTACACACCCGTTTTCTCCAAGGTTCCCGCCATATTTTGAAAAGATGTGTCTTATTTCAGCAACCGTTCTGTTCCTGTTATCAGTCATCACTTCGATCAGGACTGCAACACCACTAGGTCCATAGCCTTCATAGACAACCTCTTCATATGCTGCCGCGCCTTCCAGCTCCCCGGTACCTTTTTTGATAGCCTTTTCAATATTGTCTTTTGGCATATTTTCTGCCTTAGCTGCGGCAACAGCCTGTCTGAGTCTGGAATTTCCTTCCACATCACCACCGCCAATACGAGCTGCAAGTGTTATCTCCTTTATTATCTTGGTAAATATCTTGCCCCTTTTTGCGTCGGCAGCGCCCTTTTTATACTTAATCGTACTCCATTTTGAATGACCTGACATATGATCTGACTCCAAATAAAGATTTACTGAAAACTGATTCCTGAAATCTGTTCAGAATATAACACAGTACAATGCCCCCTGCAAAATAAAAAAGCCCCTCCAATGTCATTGGAGGGGCTAATAAATTAATTTCGGCAGCGTCCTACTCTCCCACACGAAACCGTGCAGTACCATCGGCGCTAAAGAGCTTAACTTCCGTGTTCGGGATGGGAACGGGTATACCCTCTTTGCTATCGCCACCGAAAACCTGTAAAAAATTGTAACAACCACATACATCTGATGCGCAAACTGAATATTATAAACAAAAATATGATTAAGCCTCACGACCGATTAGTATCAGTAAGCTGAATGTGTTGCCACACTTACACCTCTGACCTATCAACCTCGTAGTCTCCAAGGGGTCTTCAGTTTCGATGTCTCCATCGAAAGGGATATCTTATCTCGAGGGGGGCTTCCCACTTAGATGCTTTCAGCGGTTATCCCTTCCGAACGTAGCTACCCAG
>CAYLXS010000003.1:27120-34003 GCA_964387765.1 uncultured Syntrophaceae bacterium | reverse complement strand
TCGTAATCAGAGGTTGAATAAACGCCGGATATCATGGCAGCGGCGCCGATAATAGAGATAACAAGAAGAACCGCGATAATTTCGATCATTGTGAAACCGCGGTTATTTTTTTTGAAATGTTTCATAGTCTGTAACATTCTATGGTTGGAGCTTTACTTGATTCCCCTTTATAAAGGGAAGCTTTTATAATGTCATTTTCCAAGGTCGTACCGTGTTCAAATTATTACCATAGTTTTAATTTATCTTCATTAATTAAGTTGTTTTTATGGTTTTATGTTGAAATCTCAGGGAAGGCGTCGGGTTAGAGAAGTGAACAGGCAGAATGAGGTCGCGAATAAAAGAGGACGGTCTTTTTACGACAGCATCAATTGATGAATTCTATAATTTCCCACTTGCCCGGCTTATCATCCGTTGGGGGGGTTCTGGACACTACAGCCTGCCGGTTGAAACTGCCGGAAGAGAGAAGCTTGTTGTCGTCATCTACCGCAAAGCCCTTCAGATCTGATTTAATGTTACCAGCTGTATAGTCTATTTTATCGGCCTTCCACTTCGCCCAGGCCAGGTTTTCCCTCGCGTTCAGTTCACTCACGGCGGTTTTCAGGGCTGTCTCCGCGGCGTCCTGCGGAATACTGAAATACCTCGGTACTGCTACGGCCAGTAACACGCCCAGTATGATCAGGACCGCTATGATCTCGAGGAGGGTAAAGCCTTTCCGGTTCACTGTACGCATCCTTCCAGTCATTTCTTGTCCATGGACAGTAAAAATTGTGAAGCAGATGGCACCAGAGCAGTCCGCGAAATCCGTGGATTAAAAAAAATAAGGAGGGGAAACATCTGTTCCTCTCCTTATTTCCCCGAAGAAACAACTTAAATTCCATACTGCCGGTATTGTCATGAAAGAGCTGTCAACTCTCTATTGCTGACTCACAAATCTCACTACTAACACTGCTACTTTATCTTCGCTGTTACGGCTCTGTCGGCGTCTTAAAGTCCATTGCGGTAGTGCCCCAGACTCCTGGTTGAGCGTCCGTCGCTGCCTCCCTTGTCAATTCCACTCTCATATTGAAGTTCTGAGATGTGACAGTAGCCGTAGCTCCCCCCGTTGGTGGTAAGATATCAACCGTAAAATCACCGAACGAGCCATCAACCGATACAACCTTAGAGAGAAGGTTGAGATCGGCCAGAGTCAGCGCGGCACCATCTACCAGTCCCCTTGTCTTGTACTTTGACCACATCAGATTATCCCTGGACACCAGCTCGGCAACGGCCTGTCTCAGCGCCGACTTCGCCGCATCATCCTGGAGGTCGAAATATTTCGGGATGGCCACGGCCGCCAGGATTCCCAGTATGATCAAAACCGCTATGATTTCAATCAGGGTAAAACCCTTTTGATTTTTTAATGATAATGAATTTTTCATCTTTACACCTCGTTAATTGTTCAAAATTTTTGTTCGCTTTCGGTTTTATACTAAAGCAGTTATCGTGCCAAATTTTCTGTTTTTCATAACAAATTCCATTTCCAACATAATTACGGCAGGTTACCTGTCGGGCAATTTGCCGGTTATTTATCGAAACTTGTTCTGGCTACAATAATTGAAGCACTCTTATCACATTATCCACAATAATTGTAGCAGATTTAAAAGTTCAGGAATTCCCGTGGGATGCGGAGCGACAGTTTTTGATGATCTTTTTTACTTAAACGAGGCGGGGTCTAAGTCATATTTTTTGATCCTGTGCCACAGGCTTCTTTCCTTGATTCCAAGCACCTCCGCCGCCCTTGCCTGTACGCCTCCGGTTTCGAACAGCGCAGCAACGATAAGCTTTTTTTCCAGTTTCTTTAATTTATGATCTACAGAGCCCTCTCCGGCCTCATGCAGCAATTCCGGCTCACGACTTTTATCCCCGTCATGGTCCTTAACTTGCATGTCCATGTTTATAATATCGGCCGGTTCAATTATCCCGTCTTCAGACATTAATACCGCTCTCTCTACAATATTCCGAAGCTCCCTCACATTTCCCGGCCATTCATATCTCATCAGATTCTCCATCGCTTTAGGTGTCCCGGGAGAAATTCGCGTTTCTCTTGGCGCTTCCTTCAAAAAATACTCGACAAGAGATGATATATCATCTTTCCGTTCCCTGAGTGGTGGTATTATTATCGTAAAAACATTAATGCGATAGTACAGATCCTCCCTGAATTCGCCTCTTTTCACCAGCTCGAAAAGGTTCTTATTAGACGCTGCGATAAAACGTACATCAACTTCTATTGTCTGTGTACCACCGACACGTTCAAATTCTCTTTCCTGTAATACCCGAAGCAGCTTGGCCTGTGTCGACAGGGGCATGTCGCCAATTTCATCCAGCAGGATAGTCCCGCCATCCGCCATTTCGAATTTGCCGATCTTCCGGGACACTGCTCCGGTAAATGATCCTTTCTCGTGCCCGAAGAGTTCGCTTTCCAGCAATCCTTCAGGAATAGCCACACAGTTAAGCTTCACAAACGGTTTGTCTTTACGAAGACTGTAATTATAGATACTCGTGGCAACCAGTTCCTTCCCTGTACCACTCTCACCCATAATAAGGGTGGTCGCGTCGGTGGGGGCAACCTTCAAAATCTGACTGAACAGTCCCCGCATAACTTCGCTCTGCCCGATCATCTCGGGAAAGAGTTCTTTTGCCTTTACCTTGCTTAAAAGCTTCGTCACCTCCCTCGAAACCAGGTTGAAGTGATCGATCTCGTTGACTTTCAGGGATGTTTTATCGGCCAGGGTATCGGCAAATAACGGCAGTTTTTCAGCTTCTTTTACAAACCTCTGCATCGGTCCCAGCAAGAGCACCGTTATTGCGAGACCGCACAAAAAGGCGAGCCCAACACCTATTAAACTCCAGAGTACAAAATCTTCTGACAGTGTATAAGATTTACTGAGCTGAAAGGCAATAATACCGGACAGAACAGACATTCCCATAAAGATGAAAGGAATAAGGATATAGAGGCTCAGATTGTATTTTGATCTGCCACTTGACAATCTGCCTGTCCCACCTGATTTTTCCGTTTTATTTTTCATCCTGCCTGTTCCAGTTCAATGTTATCTTCGGACGACTTGTGTCAAATCCCACATGGGAAGAAATATGGACAGCGCGAAAAACCCTACCACCGCGGCCAGACCCACAATCAAAATAGGACCAATGGCGTCGGACAGTCTTTTTACCGCGTATTCGACTTCATCATCATAATGAGTTGATATTTCCCGGAGCATCGATTCGAGATCGCCGGATTCCTCTCCGATAGCAATCATATCCACGACCATCGGAGTGAAGTATCTCGCGGATCTGAGCGGACCTGAAATCCCGTGCCCTTCCTCTACCTGATTCCTGACGCGGTTGAATTCTCTTGTTATAGCCTGGTTGCCTATTGTTCCGCTCAAGATTTCAAGCGATTCCAGGATGGAGACCCCGCTTGATTGCAATATGCTGAATACGCTGGAAAAACGTGACATCATTGATTTGAGAAACAGTGGCCCTACAATTGGCATATTCAGAACAAACATGTCCCACAGATATTTCCCCTGTTCCGTCTTCTTGTAATAATACCTGGCGGCAAAAACACCGATGATGATGGATGGAACTATCAAGAGCCAGTAGTTATCAATAAATTGATACAGATAAATGCTTATGCGCGTCGGCAGGGGCAGCTCTATGCCGGCACGCAGGAATATCCCGGCAAATTTCGGTATAACAAAAGTAAGGAGAACGACAAAAGCGCCCATGAGGGCCACTAAAACAATAACAGGATATTGCATGGCGGCCTTTACGTCTGATTTGATCTTGTGCTCGTGTTCCAGAATATAGACCAGCCGTACGAGCACCGCAGAAAGAGTGCCGCTGTGTTCTCCCGCCTTGACCATGTTGCAATACAAAGGAGGGAAGATGCCGGGATGTTTTATAAAAGCGTCATAAAGGGTCGAGCCTTCCCTGATATCAAGGGACAGAGAAGCAATAGCATCCCTCAGCTTCTTGTTTTCCGTCTGGTTCTCCAGAACCCCCAGCAGCTGGAGCATTGGTACCCCGGCAGAAATCATTGTCCTGAATTGTTTCGTAAAAAGAACCAGCTCTTCAGGTTTTACCGGGGTGAGTTTTGTCTCGATTCTTTGCAACCAGCCGGCAAGAAAACCGGCTCCTTCCTCCTTGATTCCGGAAGGAATATATCCCTGAGCGCTTAACATGCTCTCGGCCATTTCAACCGAATCGGCCTTTATCTTGCCGGTGATGTTTGAACCACCCGGATTAATCGCTTTGTAGGTGTAGTCTGGCATTTCACTGTCCTATACCATAATCGTTGATGCCGCTTCTTCGATGGTTGTTATTCCCGCAACCACCTTGTTTGCGGCATCATCTCTAAGTGTCCGCAATGTACCCGCTGCCCTTGCCGTCGTCGTAATTTCCTGAGCTGTTTTCCCATCCAGAATCAGCTGACGGATCATTTCATCAATGATCAGAATTTCAAAAACACCGGTTCTCCCCCGGTACCCTGCATGCATTGAGCACAACCCTTGCCCCGCTGAAAATCGGCGCCTTCCACTTTGTCAAGTCCCCACGCGGACAGAGCTTCTTCCGCCGGTTTGTATGGTTTTTTGCAGTAAGGGCAGTTAACTCGCACTAAACGTTGCGCGAATGACACCAGCAAAACGGAGGCAATAAGAAATGGTTCTATTTCCATATCTATTAACCTTGTCACTGCTCCCGCGGCATCATTAGTATGCACGGTGCTCAGTAACCTGTGCCCGGTCAGGGCTGCCTGAGTGGCGATGCCGGCTGTTTCGGCGTCCCGGATTTCTCCCACCATCATTACGTCCGGGTCCTGACGGAGTATGGATCTCAGCCCGCTCGCGAATGTCATCCCGGCTTTAGTGTTAAGCTGGATCTGGCGTATTTTCGGCATCCTGTACTCTACAGGATCTTCCAGTGTAATAATATTAATATCCGATCGATTTATTTCCTTCAATATGGAGTAAAGACTTGTGCTTTTACCGCTTCCTGTTGGGCCCGTGCTGAGTATCATCCCGTAAGGTTTAGACAGAACAGATCTTAGCTTTGCGCTGTCCTCTTGGGACATGCCAAGATGGTCCAGTGTATAAACACCGGTACTCATATCCAGAAGACGCATAACCAGGTTTTCCCCGTAAATAGTGGGAATAGAGGAAACTCTTACATTAATCTCCCTGTTTTCGATCTTTACCGTAAACCGTCCATCCTGGGGGATCCGCGATACAGCGATATCCATATTGGAAAGAATTTTTATTCTCGAAATGATCGGCAGGATCATGGACTTTGACGGCGATGGGACCTCCTGAAGCCTCCCGTCTATTCTGAACCGCAATTGAACAGTATGGGCTTCGGGACTGATATGGACGTCACTTGCTCCTTCTCTGACCGCCTGGGTAATGATGGAATTGACCAGGCGAATAATCGGCGGCTCCGCAGCCTGATCCTGGAGTGAACTTATCTGAACCTCTTCCGCGTCTTCACTGTCGGGTTCGACGTCTATTTCGACATCGTCTATTTTCCCCAGCTCTTCCATAAAGCCGGATTGCACCCCATAAGTTAATCTGATCAGCTGGTTTATTTCCCGCTCGGAGCAAATAACAGGCGTCACCTCCATGCCGGCAATAAATTCAAGGGCATCAAGAGTATTGATATCCATGGGATCAGCCATGGCTACCGTCAGAAGCTTCCCCTTTTTCCTCAGAGGGCTCACTTTATTTCTCTGGCAAATGTCAAAGGGAAGCAATTCTACCAGATCGGGCTCTATCGGATATTTCTCCGGGCTGTATCTGTTGATTTTTAATTGCGTGCTTAGAACATCAATAAGTTGATCTTCCTGAACCAGGTTCTGCCGGATTAAATACTGCCCAAGCCTGACACCGGTTTTCTTCTGGCTTAACAATGCTTGCCTCAACTGGTCCTCCGTCAACAACCCGGCTTCGGTAAGAATTTCCCCTAATTTTTTTCTCTTTTTCAAGATTAATTTTCTCCTTTACTCTCTACGCCAGTGTGCCGTCTCTGTGGGGCATAGAGGCTTCACGCCAGGGGAGGGGAAGACCGGTTTCTTACGAGTCTGTCATTTCCAGATTCGCGAAAAATACTGTATCGTCTTCCCACTTCGAGACAATTTTCGAATGCCCGGGAATAAGGGCAGGCAGCTCGTCAATAGCTTCCTGCGCTGATCTTTTGTCTAAAAAACCGCCTCTGATGAGTATCGAAAATTTGAGACCATCACGGTTATTCCAGTAAGGCAGTATCTGCATTGGGGGCAACTTGTCGGAATATTGCTGTAACAAAGTATGCGCGCTCTCAAGTTCGTCTTTCTTTCCTACCTGCACCCGGTATATTGAGGGCGAAGATTGCGATTCAGCGGAAATAACCGGAAAGCTTATGATATCTCCGGCCGTCACACGATTCAGATTCCTTATGCCGGGGTTGGCTTTTTTAACCAGTATACGATTCCGGTTATTATAAAAACCATAAACAGTCGCTATCATTTTCGATACTATCCATCCCTTTTCCACTCTTAAGCTACCCAGTGTGTGAGGATATTCAGGAGCATTAATGGCTTCAAGAGCAGGATCGGTTGGACCCTCAGCTTTGGTGTCCTTTAACGCGTTCTCTTCGATTTTTGTTGCTGTCCCATCCTCTTTTCTTCCCGGGGCAATAACCGGCCCGGACTGAAGGGTTTTTAAACTGTCAACGGGCATGCTTTTTGTGTTTTTTACGGCCTCTACGCTTTGTTCAGAAGCCTTTGCCACATCAAAGGATTCCGGCTGTTCATTTGTTAAATGGACATACCTTTTTACATTGTCAATCCTTAAGCCGATAACAACCAAGA
>CAYLXS010000003.1:7995-27020 GCA_964387765.1 uncultured Syntrophaceae bacterium | reverse complement strand
TTCCAATTACGACATTCAGGCCTCGCCTTAAGCGTATCGCTAATTCCAGATTCTGCAAGCATTTTACATGCTGCGGAGATTGATAGAAAAACTCCGGTTCCGGAGAATTCGAGAAGGGTTCCCTGATAAGATTTAATATCTGATAATATTCCATTCACTAACCACTAACCACTAACCCCTGACAACTAATCACTGTTCACTGACACTCGCCTCATCCGCCATGCCTGTTCCCATAATACGGGGGGTAATGAATATAAGCACTTCTTCCTTTGCGTCGCTTTTCCCTTCTGATTTAAAAAGCCATCCCAGGAAAGGAATGTTTTTAAGTCCCGGAATACCCGCGTCCGCATTCTGGATTGTTTGCTTGGTAAGTCCCGAAATGACGATGGTCTGACCATTCTTTACAATCAGGGTTGTGTCGGTCTCTTTTTGATAAATATAAGGATTCCCCTGAACGTTACGCGTGTCGTCAACCTCGTCTTTTTTGACGTTGATGACCATCTTCATGTTTTCCCCGTCGATGACATGGGGTGTAATCTCCAGCCGCAGGACAACATCCTCGAACTTGACTTCCCGATTGCCATCCTTATCGACGGATACGTACGGCACTTTGGCGCCATTTTGGGTAAAGGCCGTCTGGTTGTCGAGCGTCGTTATAGATGGACTGGAAAGTATGTTGAGTTTCCCGTCCTTTTGAAGCGCGTTCAACTGCATATCAAGGATATTGCCGCCAATGGTTCCAAACATCAATCCGAGAGACCCAGCTCCCGTTGCTGACAATGCCGCTGCCGGAAAATTTACGCCAAAACCCTGGCCACTGATACCGGGCGAACCTGCCACGGGCGTATATCCTCCCTGCTGGGGTGCGCCCGTTCCACTTGAACCGCCCGGAGTCACATACAAATTATGGTCCCCGAGCCGCGGGGCATACATGCCGCCCCACTGAATTCCAAGATTTCGAGCTGTATTTTTTGTTGTTTCTATAATGTTCGCCTCTATCATGATCTGCGGTGTCGGTTTATCTATCTTTTCAATCATGGTGATAATCTTCTTCAGATTATCTCTCGTCGCCTGAATTATAAGAGAGTTCGTATGCTCACTAACCGTTACCGATCCCCAGGCTTCCCCTTTTCCATCTTTGGTCAGGAGCTCCGCCATGTTTTCGCCAAGCTTTTTGGTATCCGCAAAATCAACAGGAACAACCATTGTCATCAACGGCGCTTTCTCCCTTTTCTTCTCCTGCGCGTCTTTCATCTTCAGGTCATTCTCCAGATCCTGTACCGTTGCTATACGGATGATATTACCCTCCCATATATATGTCAGCATCTGGGAACGCAGGATGCTGATGAACGCTTCATCCCAGGGAACTTCTTTGAAATCCACACTTACACGTCCCTGTATTTCCGATTTTATCAATATATTCTGCCGCGCCGACCGTGCCAGCGCGCGAAGAACAGCGCCTACATCAGCATCACGCATCTTAAGGCTTACTTTATCCTCGGGAAGAACTTTTTCCTCGGGAAGTATATCGCCTTTCTTCATCCCCGGTTCAGGTGGTATTTCAATAGAACGGACCTTTACGGTGGGCGAAGCGTCCCTGGACTCCTGAGACAGGACCTTCCATTTCTCGAAAAATGGATCTTTTTTTACCTCTTTTGTGCCGGCACAACCGAAAAGCAATATGCCTGCCACAATGGCAACGACGAAATATTCAATCTTTTTTCTTGCGTTAAGTACTTTCAAAACCGCCCCCTGCAATGAAAAGGTTACTCTTCTGATAAAAATGGAATTGTTATTTTCTCTCCACTTGTTTTGTCTATAATGATTACACTGGAAGAATTTATGCGTCCTACTTTATATCCACTATTCTCCAATTCATCACCTGTCTGATAGTCCATCCCGTTTATAATGGCTGTCTTTCTTCCTCCGACCTCAAGATAACCGCTGTAGATAAGATTATCTTTCTCTATATTTTCTGTATATCCCTCTGTCTTTTCCGAATTAAATATGTCAGACGTGGAAAAAGGATCGTTTGTCCACTCTTCTTCGGCACGATCAGCAATGTAAGCTTCAGTTCTGGTAGATTCATCATCCTTTAACACATCTGAAATTTCTCTAACCAGTTTGCTTTCACTGGCTGTGCTAATCCCCTGACTGACGCTACGGTCCACAGCGACTGTCTCTGATTTTTTGGACGGCGAGGGAAGCAAGAGAATGTATGCGCCATACAGAGCTGCTAAAACTGCTGTTAAAACAATGATCTTTTCTCTCTTCGACATATCAGATCCTTACATACCCACTGTTCACTGACCCCTGATTTTACCCAACTCCCAGCCATAATTTCATTTTAAGTTCCTTATCAGCTGACCTTTGCTGGATTTCTATTTCTTCTATTTGTCGCACATATGGAACTTTTCCAAGTTCGGTCAGAAAATCACGCAAACCTGAAAAACTTCCTCTGACGGTCGCGTTGATCAATATGGAACCCTGTCCCTTTGAAATGGTTGTAAAGTCGGGATTTACCGATATAATTTCAGTATTGGATTTTCTTGCCAGTCCTTTGAATATTGACGGAATTAAATCAATATTGTTTTTAGGAAGTGAGCTTTTTTCAGGAAGAAAGAATTTATCCGGTGCTGACATTTCACTTTTTTCCAAAAGCTTCGTGTAGAGAGGCAAGAGTTCTTTTTGTGTTGTTATGCGCTGTTTAAAGTCGGCAATCTTCATGTCCAGATTATTTAATGACTTGTAGCAAGGATACAGGACTAAAAGGATGACGGCCGCAACGATAACTATAGAAATCAGCAGATAAATAACGCTGCGAACCGGGATCATGCCGTATCGAATTTTCATGTTATGCCCTCGCCGAATTTGACGTTGAGAATAAAGCGGAGCACCTCAACATTTTTGAAGGACTCAGAGTTACTTTTAGTAATCTTTGCCTGGCTGAACACGGGGGAGCTTTGCAATTTAAGGACATACGCTACAAGAGAATCTTCAAGTGAATTCATGCTGCCGGAAACAATGCCTTCCATTGTCACGCTGCCGACTCTTTTGCCCCCTTTTTCTTCCCCCGCCGGAGTTGTTCCCATATGAGCAGTCACATGAAGAAGGTGAATATTTGAAGGAGTGATCAGGGATAGTTCTTTGATAGCCGCAACCCCCAGATATCTTTCGCTGTATTCCCTTACATGATTCAAGTCATCTTTAACCTTCGAAACAAAAATGGGAATTATATTTTTATCAACAACGACATCCTGTTTTAATTGCTGCTCAAGCTCTGTGATTACGGACTTCTTTTCGTTGACTACACCTGACATCGCAAAGAGAACGACAACACAAATCAGCAAAACAACGGCGGCAGCCACAAAAATCAGGCGGTTGCCTTTTTCAATATTTGAGCGTGTTTCCTTGTTCTTGTACGTGAACAGAAGATTGGGAGTGTGTGATAAATCTGACAGCGCGGCGCCAAGAGCCGGCACGAGAGAAACCCTGTCAGAGACAGACAGGGCGGAAGTAATCTCACCGACAAGGGGACCTCCCGGTTCCAGAGGATCCAATACGCCTTTTACAATTCCCAGATCATTCCCTATGTAATCCACCAGAGGCTTGCGTACAGTTATCGAAGTTGAAATATATATGGCGCTTACTTTTTCATTCCCAAACGTCACCGTGGAATGTCGAAATGTTCTATCTATCTGTCTGACCAATCTGTCCAGGGCCGGGTCAATCCATTCGATAATATCTTTTTCATCGAAATTGAAATGTTTTCTGACATCTTCGGAAGAATGGGAATCCGGACTGAGGCCGAGCAGCACATTGCGCGCGTCTTCTATCTTCATAAAAGAATCCCCCGCAAAATCACCGGGCACAGGCGCTTCAATCCGTGATTCTTCAAACGAGACCCTATTTACCCTTTCATTATATCCTTCCATAAGTTCCTGGGCCATACTGTCTGATCCGGTCCTGATACTCCGGGTCATAACAAGGTTGCCTTTGGAAAAGATATTGATACGAGCCCGGTCCATTTCAATGTCGAGGGTAGCAACTGTCTGGTCAAGAGCTGGCATCCAATTTGTCTTAAACAGGTTTTGGATTCCAAAGGGAGCTATTGCCAGTCCATCCAGGGGATATCCGATATCCTCAAAAAGTCGCTGTATTTCCTTTACCTCTTGCCGCGGAGCGGTATAAACCATAGCTACCAACTTGGCCACTCCGTTTTCAATAACTTCGTCTCCTATCTCAAAATCAAGAATAACATCCTTCTCTTTAAAGGACATCGCCTTTTTTGCAGTCCATTTAACGGCACTCTCAATTTGTTTTCTTGCTACTTTTGGTATTCGAATGGAGGCTACTTCTACCCGGGCGGAGGACATATTTGCCCATAGTTTAAATTTCCCTGCGGGGCCACAGAATTTATGGAGTTCAGACTTCAAAAAAATCGCGAATTCGGGAGCATCTCTGGAAATATCCGCTTCTAATGGCAAAACACTGTGGTCAAGGAGTTTCCACATATTATCGGAAGATCGGGCAACCTTGATCAGCTTTAACATGTGGGGAGCGATATCGATACCGATTGAGACCGTCTTACGCGGTTGCAGCAATTCCGGGAAGGGTAACCTGCTTTTTTCCCCGGATGGAGGAGATCCGGGTGCTTTCACAAACTTGCTCGACGTTTTCTTGTTGCGTATAACATCAAGCAGCTTTTCGGTCGAAGAAACCTCTTTATTTGAAGTCAAATTCCTCTTCCCCCATTATCTTCATCAACTAAAAAATACACGCAAATATTGCTTCGCTTTACCTTATTAAATAAAAGGACGATTTTGGTTGAGGGTAACCGCTGTAAATCTGTCTAAACATTAGCCTATAAACGAAGTTTATTCAAGCGTTTTTTACATAACCATATGCAAGCAACACGGTTAATCAGTGGACAGTAATCAGGGAACAGTGGCCAGGGGGAAATTGTTCCACATTTTTCGTACTTCCAGCAATCAGAATTAATGCCCTTGAAAAACATCATTATTCAGTGTACTATCCACAACCATTAAGTTTTACAAGCGCTGGAAAACAACAGGTAAATCATCAAAATTCTAAAATTGATAGCCGTCCTGGAAACATACATGATCAAAAGCGAGCAAAAAAATGAAGCAGAAAAAACACGATACGAAGGGTAAAAAAAGAAAACGCGTACTATTAACGGATCGCCTGGTATTGATTGGACTTGGTCTTGGAGCATTTTACTGGTTAATCGATGCCGTTATCAACATTTTCCTGGCAAAATCGGGGCTCAACGCATTTCAGCTCCTCATTACTCCTCCGCCGAATCCAAGCTGGACGCGGCTGATAGTTTTATGCCTTTTTATTATGTTTGGCGCGCATGCACAGTTCACTGAAAATGAACGCAAGGACGAGACAGAACGAAGAGAGCAGGAGGCGGCCCTGCGTGAACGTTTCGAGAGGCTTCTCTCGCCCGATCTGTCCGAAATGGTAGTCTCAGGTCAGTTAAAGGTTGAAAAAGGCGGAGAGAACCGTGAAGCCACGGTAATGTTTGCCGATTTCCGTAATTTCACCAGAATAAGTGAAGAAACAGATGCAAAAGAAATGCTCAAAACAATCAATGAATATTTTGAGGTGATTGTCAATGTTGTATTCCGCCATTCGGGGACAGTGGACAAATTTATTGGCGACGAGATAATGGTACTCTGGGGTGCACCGGTTACGCGCGATGATGATCCGGTCCACGCTGTCCGTGCCGCTCTTGAGATACAATCTGAGCTTGCAGCATTTAATATGTCACGCGCGACAGAGGGTTTACTCCAGATTAGTCTCGGAATTGCAATAAACACCGGGAATCTGGTTGCAGGTTATATCGGTTCAACACGCACGATGAGTTACTCCGTAATAGGTGACGTTGTCAATATTGCACACGGGATATGCCCGGCCGCAAAAGCCGATCAGATCATTATTTCCGAAAGCACATATACTCAAGTGAAAGACGTTTTTGAAGTGGCGAAACTCGCGCCCGTCCGTGCCAAAGGCAAAAACGATCTGATTCCCGTATACGAAGTCCTTGGCGAAAAATCGTGATTGATGGTGTCGAAAATCCGTATTAATTCGGATTAATGAAAAAGGGGTTGTAGCCTTTTCAACTACAACCCCTTGATTTTATTGGTGCCGGAGCTCGGAATCGAACCGAGATGACCGTGAGGTCGGGGGATTTTGAGTCCCCTGCGTCTACCAGTTTCACCACTCCGGCTTGGCGGCTGATTATATATTTGCACCGCAAGTTGTCAAGAAAATTGTATTGACATTTTGTTGAACAGCATGTTAGGTTTCCGCCCTGTTAATGGGGCTGTAGCTCAGTTGGGAGAGCGCTTGAATGGCATTCAAGAGGTCGTCGGTTCGATCCCGTCCAGCTCCACCAGAAAAATCAAGGGATTGCGGGTAACCCGCAATCCCTTTTTTATGTGGGTGATCCACCCTTATTTAGTGGCGTCGGAAATTCTTTTCTGCGCCTCACGTGTTTCCTGTACCATTCGCTCGAACAGTTCAGATATTGCAGGTATATCATGGAGAAGGCCGGTGGCTTGCCCTACAGTAAGCACACCCTTTTTCACGTCTCCCCTTTCGGTTGCCAGGCTTATCGCTTTGAAGGCATTCGCAAGATAGGCCATCATTACCGAGTTCTTGACCCCCGAGAAAAGCACGCCGACAAACAGTTTGAAGTACGAAAGATCCAACATCTTTGCAATATCTCTGGAATTGATGAGTGCGGCAAGAAAATTGGGCATGCCCAGGAACCCTTTTCTGTATGCCTTGATAGCCGCCGGCGTTTTCAGTGAACGACAGCCCAGCCCGTCAAAGTAATTCCCGTAAATTGTATCGGTTACTCCCTTTTCGAGGGAGAGTTTTTTATAGCTCTCGTGGAGTCCGCTTTCCTGTGTGGCCATCAGGCGTGTTCCCATCGATATGCCTTCGGCTCCGAGCGCCAGTGCGGCAGCAAGTCCTCTGCCATCCGCGAAACCACCCGCGGCTATTACAGGGATGTTCACCGCATCCACTATACTGGGGACCAGTACCAGAGACGTTGCGTCGCCTCCATGTGCGGCTGCTTCATATCCGGTAGCAATAAGACCATCCGCGCCCTGTTTTTGTGCCGCAAGCCCATGACGTTCATTAACAACTGTGGCAACAACCTTTCCACCGTATTTGTGGGCGGCTTTTGCTATCCAGTCTCCTTTGCCGAGGGAAAAGTTAATGACGGGGACTTCTTCTTCAAGGAGCACCTTCGTGTTTTCTTTCGCTCCCGGAAAAAGGAGTGTTGCATTCGCGCCGAATGGTTTATCCGTAAGTTCCCGGATTTTGTGGATAGACTTTCTCGTTTCTTTTACACCCAAAGGCCCTGTAGCCAGGATGCCCAGTCCGCCGGCATTGGAAACAGCAGCTACCATTTCAGGGATACTGACCCAGCTCATTCCGGCCAGCATTATGGGGTACTTGATTCCAAAAAGTTCAGTCATCCGTGTTTTCATAAAAGGCTCCTTCTCGCATTTTTTGCCTGCATACGGCTATGACAGTAGCTTTTATATGTTTAAGGAATTTGTGTCAATCGGAATTTTATGGCGGCATTTTACAGCGCTGAAAATATCCAGGAACATGCCCCGGACTTTTACTGGCATGGAAAATCCACGCTATCAGACTTAGCTATTGTAACGGTGCTACAAGATTGAATGAAAACATGGAAAGGGGTATTTCAGGCTGGAAAATTCCGGAACTCTTGATTCTATGAGCTTGCGGTCTTCAAAAGACAAAAACCGCAAGCTCACTATATCTTATTTCAGGGTTTAAGCCGGGAAAACAGGAGGGAATTTCCGGTTTAATTGACTATTTGAATAAGCATTTTTCATGCCATTAGTGCTAACTATATGATATTGAAGGATATAGATGAGAAACCATTCCTGAATGAGGACATTTCCAGCGGGGAAAATGTCGAAACTTTCAATGGTGATATACCCCAGAAACTAATGAATTTAAGTCGGTTACGAACATATCCATCAGAAAGATCCGACGAAATTGTCGGGCAAAGATGACTCCGGGAATAACAGCTCCGGATTTTCAAACTATTATACAGGTATAAGTTGTGGTATAACCACGGCGCGTAATCGAAAAAACGCTTATCCGAAGGTAATGAAAATGAAACTGCCAAAAGATACAGACTGGAATAGTTTATCACTGGAACATAAAAGGGCTTTCCTGCGTCCCCTGGTAGTGGCACTTATCATAGGGCTTTTCCTCTCTCTAATACTTGTCATGGGAATTATGGACCTGGGGCGTCTTGATAAAACACTGGCAGGTTTTATGGAAAACAGGGGGCTTGATATTATAACAACCGTGGAAAACATAGCCCAGGAAAATCTTGACTATCTGCGACAGGCCCTTAAAAAAGGCGCGAAAGATGATGATGTTGTTGCCCCGTTCAAGGGAAAAGTGTTTTCCCCTCAAGAAGCTCTCGTCAAAGACCTTATAGTCCTGGCACGTGAAATTGATGCCAGGTGGAGGGCCGGACAGCTGAGTGAGGAAGGCCTGAAAGAAATTGCCGAACGTGAGAAGCTGTGGTTTGTTGCCGTTCTCGATGGAGGAAACAAGGTAGTCTTGAAAAGTGGGGAGTTTCTCAAGGAATTTTCACCTGGAACGAATTATGTTGCGACCTGGAACAAAGATATGATCATAGATCTCTTTTACAGGTTTGGAAAACTCAACGAGATGGGATACATTACTCTTCGTCGCAAGGATGGAAGCGGTGCCATATTGATAGCCCTTAATGATGAAGGACTTCGCAGCTGGTGGGGCCCCAGAATTGTCATAAAGAAAGCCATCGAAGAGGTTGGAGGGGATCAGCAGGGACTGGACCATCTTGTGGTAATAAACAGGTCTGGCAGGATACTGGGCCAGGCTGGTAATGTTCAGAAAAAGTTCAAGGATGTGGATGCTGCTGCTCTCGATGTGCTGAAAGGAAAGATCGAAAAAACGAGCCGCAGAATAACCTTTGGAGCATCCGAGCTTCTTGAAATTACAGTTCCGGTACGTCTTGACGGAAAGATTGTAGGATTCGCCCGTCTCGGCCTTAACCGGGAGAGCAGCGACAGGATATTAAAGGAAAACAGAAACAGAATGATAATTTCCATGATTTTCATTATGGCAATAGGTATCCTGTCGATGTTCGCCCTTTACCGCGGTCAGAAAAGATACTCACTGAGAATGGAAGAGATGGGAAAACGTCTCCATCAGGCTGAAAAGCTGTCGGCGCTCGGTCAACTCGCGGCCGGAGTAGCTCATGAAATTCGTAATCCCCTTAACGCAATCAGCATGGCCAGCCAGAGAATCCGGCGTGAATACTACCCCGATGAAGAGGAAAAGAAAAAAGGATTTCAGTATATTACAGGAATTATCAGTGAAGAGATAAAACGTTTGAACAGAATAGTAGAGGAATTTGTCATATTTTCCCGAAGCCGCCGCCTGGAGTTCAGCAACCATTCTGTTACTTATGTATTAGAGCGAATGGTTGATCTCATAAGAGAGGAGGCCAACCTCAGAAAAATTGACATAAAAACCGTCTGGGAGAACAGCAATTCATTCATAATACCCATGGATGAAGACAAGCTCAGGCAGGCATTCTATAATATTTTTAAGAATGCAATGGAGGCAATTCCCGACAGAGGCACCATCACTATCTCTGTTGAACCGAGTGGAAAGGATATGATAAGCATAAAAATATCAGACACCGGATGCGGATTGACGCCTGATGAGATAGACCATATATTCAACCCGGAATATACAACAAAAGAAAAGGGCCTGGGCCTTGGGCTTGCTATGGCACACGAGATAATAAGAGGTCACGGAGGAGAGATTCATGTTGAAAGTGAAGTGGGATCTGGAACAATCTTTGTGGTCCTGCTCCCGGTGAAAAACAGAGAGAAGGACAAAGCGTAATGGATAAATTGAATATACTGATCGTTGAAGATGAACGGTTTCAAAGAGAAATGCTGAAGGGTTTTCTCGCAGGGGAAGGGCACCGTGTTGCGGAAGCCAAAGATGGAAATACTGCTATCCGACAGGTGCAGGATGGTCATTTCGATTTGCTCCTTCTTGATTTTAAGATGCCAGGGATGAACGGAATTGAAGTGCTGGAGAAGATAAAAAACATCAACCCGGAAATCAGCGTAATAATGATGACAGCGTACGGCACAATAGAGACGGCAGTCGATGCCATGAAGCTTGGTGCCGTGGACTATATTCCCAAACCGATCGATCTGGATCAGTTGCTTACCCTTGTTAACAGAATTTCAGAACGACAGACTCTCATCAGAGAAAATGAGATTCTTCGTCAGAAAGTGTGGAAGAAAGGATTTGCTCAGGAACAGATTATCTACAAAGATGCCGGCATGGAAACCATAATTAACATGGTCGGGAGGGTAGCGTCGAGTCGAGCTACAGTATTGATCATGGGAGAAAGCGGAACAGGCAAGGAACTGTTCGCAAACCTGGTTCACGCAACAAGCCCCCGTTCAGAAAAACCTATGATCGTAGTAAATTGCGGGGCCCTGCCCGAAACCCTGCTGGAGAGTGAACTTTTCGGTTATGAAAAGGGAGCGTTCACAGGGGCAACAGCGCGAAGGATGGGACGGTTTGAAGAGGCGGACGGAGGCACACTTTTCCTCGATGAGATTGGAGAACTTTCTCCGCCCGTTCAGGTGAAACTTTTGAGATTTCTTCAGGAGCGCGAATTCCAGAGGCTGGGCGGAAATCAAACCATACAGGCGGATGTCAGAATTATAAGCGCAACAAACCAGAACCTCGAAGAAAAGGTAAAAGAGGGAACCTTCCGGGAGGACCTTTATTACAGGTTGAATGTGGTCTCCATAACCGTTCCTCCTCTCAGGGACAGAAGAGGGGATATCTCTGTATTAACAAAATATTTCATAAAACGGTTTTCCGCGGAAAATGGTAAAGACATAAAAGGATTGAGTAATGAGGCCATGGATATCCTCATGAAATATGATTATCCGGGCAATGTGAGGGAGCTGGAAAATATTATCGAGAGGGCGGTAGTTATAACAAGAGATCAGGTTATATCCATAAGAGATTTGCCATTCGAGGAGATTTCTCCCCAGCATTTTGCCGATTACAAGGAGGGAGGAGCTCTCAGAGACGAGATAGAATCCCTGGAACGCAAGAGGATAGAGCAGGCTCTGGATGAAACCGGAAACAATCAGACAAAGGCAGCGGAACTGCTGGGGATCACCGAGCGAACGCTCAGGTACAAACTCAAGAAGTACAACTTCAAGTAGTGGATGGTTACACATGGAGAAAAAAGGATGACAGATAACGATTCGGGTGAAAAAATAGCGGCGGCCGAGATGATTCTGGCTTCCAAAAGGCTCGTGGTGTTCACCGGAGCTGGTATCAGCACCGAATCGGGAATCCCTGATTTCCGGGGGCCGGGAGGAATCTGGACAAAATTTGATCCCGACGATTTTACCATACAAAAATTTCTGAGGAGCGAAGAAACCCGAAGGAAGCAATGGAAGATATTGTCAGAGGGAGGCCTGCTCTCGAATATTGAGCCAAACAGGGCCCATCTTGCCATTGCCGAATTGGAAGAGATGGGCAGGCTTGATTGTATCATCACGCAAAATATCGACAATCTTCACCAGAAAGCTGGGAATTCCCCGGACAAAATTTTCGAACTGCACGGAAACATGCAATGGGTCAAATGTCTGGATTGTGGTGAGCGATACCAGGTGGAACAGATCAGAGAAAAATTAAAGGATGGTGTCGAGGTGCCCGAATGTGAAATATGCCACGGTATTCTCAAACCCGATGTCGTGTTCTTCGGGGAAGCCCTTCCCCCTGAAGTGCTGGATGTCGCGACAGCTCATTCCATGCGTTGTGATCTGTTTCTTGTTGTGGGGTCTTCCCTCGTTGTACATCCGGCGGCCTTCATGCCGGCATATGCCAAAGAAGCGGGCGCGCGACTTATTATAGTTAACATCGGCGAAACTCCATACGACTTCAGTGCGGACATACTCATCGAAGGAAAGGCCGGTGATGTGATGTCGGAGATAGTGAAAAGAGTCAGGGAAAAGACGTAAACGGAGAAAGGCATGTGCCTGATACTTTTTTCATACAGGACCCATCCCGTATATCCTCTTATCCTAGCGGCAAACCGCGATGAATTCTACGAGAGGCCCACGGCACAGGCCTCTTTCCGGGAAGAAAATCCCGATATGCTGGCCGGGAAAGACTTGAAGGATGGTGGAACATGGCTCGGCATCACAAAGACCGGGCGCGTGGCGGCTATTACAAACTTTCGGGATATCCGCAACTTGAAGGACGGCGCACCGTCACGAGGAAGCCTGGTCAGTGAATTTCTTAGCGGCAATGAAGATCCGGTAGAATACATTCAGAACATAAGGCAAATTTCCGACAGGTACAACGGCTTCAATCTGATCCTGGGTGACAGGAGCGGCTTCTTCTGTTTTTCAAACGCGGGTGGTGTATTTCACGAAATATCTCCCGGGATACACGGACTCAGCAACCACCTGCTGGATACCTCCTGGCCGAAGGTGGAACGTGGCAGGGAATTGTTAGACAGCCTGATATCAAAGACCGGAAACCCTGCACCAAATGAGATATTTCATATACTTGCCGACACTTCCAGGCCTGACGATGAATACCTCCCGGATACAGGGATAGGACTCGAATGGGAAAGGCTTCTCTCTTCGATCTTTATACAGAGTGATATATATGGCACGCGGTCTTCCACCATAATCTTCGTCGACAGAGAAAACAATGTCACATTTATTGAAAGAACGTTCATCTCCGGACCCGGCAACTATAAGACAGCGGAATTCAAGTTCCAAATGAACCCGGGGCTGTTTTAGGGAGATCTCCTGAACGTGAGGGGTGAAAAATCCTTATCTGCACAAAGGCACAATATCGAGAGCTTCCTGCGTGATCCTGTCAACCACGGTCTGAAGCCATCCCGTGCCGAAAGACAGAGTGTTATCGCCCAGTGACTGGATGGTTCTTACGTATCCCGCCTCCACATTTTTTCCAGCATGAAGCGCGTCAAGAAACATGTCACGTTTCTCCAGGGCGGTGATTTCCTCCAATCCTTTTGTGAGACATTCTTCAAGCTGTGGCCAGTTATTAAACAATTCCTCCTCCAGATCAAAGGCGAATCCTCTCTTCTTTCCGTTTAAGATGTCTCTGCCGATCCTTACAGATTCTTTCATATTTTCGGAAAACGCCTTGAAACGTTTCAACCTTTCTCTGAGAGCCATATCCAGTTTTTCAACTGCCCCTTCATGCAATTCCCGGCCGAACTCATGAGTGTGGAAAAAAGAGGGGCGGACGTGCAGGTACCATTGCTTCAACGCAAGCAGGTTTGCGATATACCAGATATTGTTGCGGACCTTTCTGCCTACATCACAGTAAAGCCCCCGATAGAATTCTTTCTCAACGAAGGCGTCGCTTTCTCCTGCCAGGAGCTTTCCACCCTCGGGACAATCTTTCCTGCAGATAGTCCCCGCCGCTATCACGGTACCATGCCCGATTCTTACAGGTCCCACCAGACCTCCCTGACCACCCAGGAAGATGGGGTTTTGATTCAGCATCACGCCCGTCGGGACATCTCCAATCAGCGACGCGGTTGCCTTATCCTGATTGGGTGTATAATTGAAATGGATGTAGGAACTTCCCACCTCGCTGTGGTTTTTGCCGTCTGTGCCTCCGGACATGAGACAATCGCAAAAATTTATAAGGCTGCCCAGTGTCACAAAGGGAAAGAGGATGGTCTGCTTCAGGCCAACTGTATGAGCCGCTCTAACCTCCTCTTCAAGGATGCACCCATCTCTCACATGTGCACCATACGCCATCTCCACACCATCCAGAAAAACCGATCCTTTGAAAAATCCCCCACCTAGCTTCACACCCCGGCCAAGCTGGCAGTCAACCACAGTGGCCGGCGCTTCATAACCCAGCTTTGTATCGGCACAGATAAGCGTCTTACCTCCATACAACTTCGTTCCGCTGTGCAGGACAACTCCACTGCCGGATATCCTCTCTATCTGAATATCCTCACCAATTTCCACTGAATATGGATTGGGAATCTTGACCCCCTTCTCCATCAGTTTGATGATCTTGTCCGGCAATATATATTCCCTATTCATTATGTATCCTTTCATTGTTTATACCGTGCTTTTTTATCACTACTTTTTTCAAACTTTTTCAGGTAGACAAGCACGGCGGTAAGCGCCGCCTGTGTCATCCCCGATATCCTCTGGGCCTGTCCTATGGAAACCGGTCTTATAGATGACAGTTTTTTCCTCAGTTCATTTGAAAGACCCGGAACGGTCGAATAGTCAAAACCGGGAGGTATCTTTTTATTCTCCAGCCCTTTGAATTTTTCGACCGACTCAAACTGCCGCTTTATATATCCCTCATATTTGATCTCTATCTCCACCTGTCTCTTTACTTCCCTGTTGGGAATCTCTTCCCATCCGTCCAGGACTTTCAGGTCATCGTACCTCAGCTCCGGTCTCTTCAATAAATGGTGAAATGTGACGGGGTTTCTGATGGGAGCTGTATTCAATTCACACAGCGTCTGATTTATCCCGGGGGATGGATAGATCTTTCTGGCTGAAAGATCCTTTATGCGCAGATCAATCTCGCGAACCCGCTCCTTCAGGTCATTATAGTTATCATGGGAGATCAAACCCAGGTCACAACCCTTTCCCATAAGGCGAATGGTCGCGTTGTCCTCTCTTAAAATCAGCCGGTATTCCGCCCTGGATGTAAACATCCGGTAGGGCTCATCAACTCCCAGCGTAATCAGGTCGTCAACAAGTACCCCCATATAGGCATCACACCGGTCAAGTATAAATGGTGGTCTTTTCTGCACCGCCAGAGCGGCATTGATGCCGGCCCACATTCCCTGAGCGGCTGCCTCTTCATAACCGGATGTTCCGTTTACCTGCCCGGCCAGGTATAATCCTCTGACAATCTTTGTCTCGAGAGTCTGCGCAAGCTGGGTAGGCTGTACGAAATCATATTCTATGGCATAGGCATTGCGCATTATCTCCGCGTTCTCAAGGCCGGGCACGGAATGGACCAGCTTTTCCTGAAGTTCCAGAGGGAAGCTGTTACCCAGGCCTTTAGCGTAGATCTCTTCCGTTTCAAGACCCTCAAATTCCAGTACGACGGGGTGGCTCTCCTTATCGGCAAATCGCATCACCTTGTCTTCGAGTGACGGGCAATAACGCGCGCTGACCCCCTTTATGGCGCCGGAATAAAGGGATGATTTATTGATATTGTCCCGTATAATCTTGTGTGTTTCCCCGGTGGTGCTGGAAAAATATGATGGAAGTCGCTCTTCTCTCAGTTTGTTTGTTGTGAAAGAAAACGGCTGCGGGTCGGGATCGCTGTCTTGCCTTTCAAGAACCGAAAAGTCAATAGAGGATGCACGCAATCTCGGCGGAGTGCCGGTCTTCATGCGTCCCATCTCGAAACCCATTTGCCTGAGGGAATCAGCCAGACCTATGGAGGCAATTTCTCCAGCCCTTCCCGCGGATTGGCGGGACGTGCCTATATGAACAAGACCGTTAAGAAACGTTCCCGTGGTTATCACCACCGTCTCTCCGCTGTAGAAAAAACCGGTATTATCGACCACTCCCGTGATCTTTTTCCCCTCGACAATAATTCTATCCACGAGAGCCTGCCTGACATAGAGATTTTGTTCTTTTTCCACAACCCCTTTCATGGCAAGCCGGTAGAGTTGCTTGTCGCACTGCACGCGGGAAGACTGGACAGCGGGCCCCTTGGAACTGTTAAGGAGCCTGAAATGGCAGGCCGTTCTGTCGGCTATCTTTCCCATCTCACCCCCGAGGGCGTCGATCTCCTTCACGAGCTGTCCCTTGGCGAGTCCCCCTATGGCGGGATTACAGGGCATCAGGGCGATTGAATCAAGATTGATACTAAAGAGCAACGTCCGGCATCCCATTCTCGCCGCGGCAAGCGCCGCTTCACAGCCCGCATGCCCGGCGCCGACAACTATAACATCAAATTTTTCCGGAAAACTCATACATACACCTGCATATAATACACTTGAATTAACGACAGCAGTCTAATAGCATTAGCTGTAAAAAGACAATAAAAAAATGAGGAATGCGCATTGCACACGGTAGAGATGACCATGCCAAAACCGGATTTCTGGAACAACTCAAAGAGATATTACGATCTGAAAAGCTTTTTTATCAACACATTCGGATGCAAGGTTTACAAACTACAGATAGATGCCGGATTTACCTGTCCCAACCGTGACGGGAAGGTAGGGGTAGGTGGGTGCATTTACTGTGACGGCCGCTTTTCAAAACTCAGGCAAATGGGGCCACTTCCATCCGTGACTGAACAGATAGAAAAGGGCAGGGAATTCTACAGGAAGAAAAGGGGAGCGCAAAAGTTCATTGCCTATTTTCAGACTGCCACAAACACCTATGCCCCCCGCGACAGGCTCAAGGTACTTTATGATGAAGCCCTGTCACAGGACGATATAGTGGGCATATCTGTCGGCACAAGACCAGACTGCGTACCGGACGATGTAATCCGCCTGTTTGAGGAGTACACGAAAGATCATCACGTATGGCTGGAATACGGACTTCAGTCCATTCATGACAGGACTTTGAAGTTCATCAACAGGGGACATGATTCAAAGACTTTTCTGGATGCCGTGGAACGAACCGCAAACAGAAATATCAACATCTGCGTTCATATCATTGTCGGACTGCCGGGGGAAACAAGAGAGGATATTATTCAAACGGCAACGACAGTAGCATCTCTGCCGGTTCAGGGCATAAAGATACACCTGCTGCTGGCCCTTTCCGGGACCCCCCTCGGGGCTCTTTACGAGAAGGGTAAAATAAGGATGATAACGAAAGAGGAATACGTCTCCACTGTCTGCGATATCCTTGAGATACTGCCCCCGGAAATGGTGATACAAAGGCTGACCGCGGATGGATACAGAGATATCTATCTGGCTCCTGACTGGGGGATAAACAAGATGTCCGTTCTGAACTCTATTGACAGCGAGATGGAACGGAGGAATTCCTGGCAGGGAAAATTGACAATCAGAGAAAAATAAAAAAGAGGTAACTGTAAACGGTTACTGACGGGAAAATAGAGCAAATCACTTGCTCTCGTTTAAAAACTGATCTGTGGGTGAGGATATTTACTGTCAATCAAGATTTTTATCTCTTCTTTGTCCCTTTCTTTTGTTATTGGTTCAACCCTGCTTATGTAGCGTCCCGAATCGTCTTTTGTGTCTTTCCAGGAGATAATATAGCCCGGAATTCTAACAAAGCAGCAGCCACCCACACCACAGCAGGAACTGTCTACAACGCCCACTCCTGCCAGATACAGGACCTCTCTTTCCTTGAAGGGGAGCAGCCCTTCCTCTGTGTACATATAATATCCGGAGATGGAATATATCTCGCTGTTCAATTCTTTGTGTACATATTCTTTCATGTTTTTGCACCCATCAGAGGGGTATGGCATGCAGCGCCCCTGCTATTTTCCAATACAAAAATTTGAGAAGATCCTGTCCAGGACATCTTCGCTTGTCGTCTCTCCGGCAATATCACCCAGGTGATCAAGGGCGGCCCTGATGTCAAATGCGGCCAGTTCAAGGGAATCTTCCCGTGAAATATTGCCTTTTGCCGCTGCAAGAAGTTCCACAGTCTTTTCAAGTGCGTTCTTGTGACGAAGGTTTGTCAGGATAATATCCGATGCCATATGTTGCCCGCTGTCTGATGCCATCGAGTAAATTTTTTCTTTCAGTTCAGAAATACCATCTCCATATTTCGCGGATATCCACAGCGGTTTCACGCCGGGTATTATATCATTTATTTCAGCATCTGTTATCTTGTGTGAAAGATCTGATTTGTTGATGGCCAGCACCATTCTTTTATTTTTATTTCTGTTTATGACCTCGAAATCTTCATCGGCGAAGCGGGTATTACCGTCTATGAGAATAATAACCATGTCCGCCGCCAGGGCCTTTTCCCATACAAATTCTATCCCCTCTTTTTCTATGGTCTCCGCGGACTTTCTGACCCCTGCTGTATCGGTCAGCTTTACGGGGATTCCCCTGATGCTGATTGTTTCTTCAATAAAATCTCTTGTGGTTCCCGGGATGGAGGTAACGATGGCGCGTTTTTCACCGAGAAGTCTGTTCAGGAGGCTTGATTTTCCTACGTTGGGTTTGCCTGTGATTACAACATTAAGGCCGTCTCTGAAAAGTTTTCCCTCTTTATAGGTTGAAAGGATGTCATTTATGAGAATGATCACATCCTCCACATCTTTGGATATGTTGCGATGGGAGTTGGAGGATATATCTTCTTCAGCGAAATCTATCGAAGATTCAAGAGACGTGAGTATCTCAATCAGACTGGAACGTATGGGTTGCAGTTTCTTTGACAGGCTGCCTTTGAGTCCGGAGAGGGCAAGCGCGCGACCCCTGTCCGTTCTCGCGGTGATCAGGTCCATAACTGCTTCTGCCTGTGACAGATCCAGGCGTCCGTTGAGGTAGGCTCGTTTGGTAAATTCACCCGGTTCCGCCGGACGGCCCCCCGCCTTTATCACTTCATCCAAAACTGTCTGTAGGATAAGATGTCCGCCGTGGCAGTTTATCTCCAGGGTATCCTCTCCAGTGTAGGAGTGGGGTTTTCTCATCAGGGTAAGCAACACTTCGTCGATGATGCAGCCTGTCTCAGGTGATATGATGTCACCATGGTACAGATGGTGGGTTTCCAAAGAATCCGTGCCTGCCGCCGGTCTGAACAGGATTCGGCAGATCTCTTCCGCATCCGGTCCGCTTACCCTCACAATACCGATTCCCCCCACACCATGTGGCGTGGCTATTGCCGCTATTGTGTCATTTTTTACCAGCATTGCGTGACTTTCGGTGC
>CAYLXS010000003.1:0-7895 GCA_964387765.1 uncultured Syntrophaceae bacterium | reverse complement strand
CTTTGTTCGGTACGATGATAATTTTTCTAAAAGCGCCTTCTCCTCGACTCCTTGTGATCAAATCGCTGTCATTTTGCAATGCCATGTGTATTATTCTGCGGTCGTGCGCGCTCATAGGATTTACGGTGACGGGCCTTCTTATTCTTTTTGCTTTTTCTCCCAGTTTTTCAGCCAGGGCTGTAAGATTTCCTTCTCTTTTCTTTCTGTAATTTTCCGTGTCTAAAGCAACCCTTTTCCCGCCATTGCCGTTCTTGTTCAGCACCCTGCTTGTAAGATACTGTATGGCGTCCAGGGTTTGTCCCCCTCTCCCTATTAGCAGGCCGCCTCCGTCTCCCTGAATGTTAAGGGCAATGTGGTCCCCGCTTTCTTCTGCCGCCACGGGAAAATCGAGCCCTATGCGCGAGAGTAAGCCCTCAATAAATGCCTTTGCTGCAAAAGCGGTGTCAAGATCTGCCTCCATGTTTTTCTTTGGCTTTTCCCCCGGTGAGTTATCCATACCAATATCAATTGACAGGACACGCGCCCTGATGCGGGCCTTTCCTACTCCCAGAAAACCCAGAAGTCCTGATGATCCTTCGGAAATTATCTCGATATTCAGTTTTTCTCTTGGCAGGTTAAATTCATCGCAAGCCCTTTGTATGGCTTCATCTATTGTTTTCCCATCTATCTCTAACACGTCTTTCATCTCTTCGATTACCTCATGTATCAAGGATTTTTCTTATTTATGTAATACTGCTGTCCGATACTCAACACGTTGTTGAATAACCAGTAAATTACCAGCCCCGACGGGAAATTGAGAAAAAGGAACGTAAATACAACAGGCATCCACATCATCATTTTTGCCTGCATTTCATTTCCTCCCGGCTGGGGACTCATCTTCTGCTGCAGAAACATGGTTGCACCCATGACGATCGGCGTTATGTAATACGGATCTTTGGCTGAAAGATCCTGTATCCAGAAAATGAATGGTGCGTGCCGCAGTTCTATGGAGTAGAGCAGTGCCCTGTAAAGCCCGAAGAAAACGGGGAGCTGGAGCAACATGGGAAAGCACCCGCTCATCGGGTTTACTTTGTTTGCTTTGTAAAGAGCCATGGTTTCCTGCTGGAGCTTGGCCTTGTCATCTTTGTATTTTGCCTGGAGTTTCTTCATCTGGGGCTGGAGTTTCTGCATCCCCCTCATGGATTTGTAGCTTATATTCCCCAGTGGCCAGAAGACAAGCTTTACGAGTATGGTAAGGATAATGATCGCAATTCCGTAGTTGTGCACATATTTGTCGATCCACCTGAGTGCCTTGAGGAGTGGAATGGAAAGCCATTTTACCCATGATCCAAAGTTAACGGAGTTTTCAAGACCGACATTCTGTGCCTGAAGCCTGTTATACTCCTTTGGACCGACATATAAAACATATCTGAATGATCCCGATTGACTGGGAGGTATAACATTTTTGGGCCCCTGGAGGGCTGTGACAACCACATCTTTCGAATCTTTGGAAACGACAAAGTTGGTGAGGGATGGTTGTTCCGGTATCATGGCCGCTATGAAATATTTTGTTTCGAATCCTCCCCATGATACATCCGGTCCGTTGAACTTTTTTGCCCCCATTTTCTTTATCTTTTCAGAGACGATCTTGTTTTTTACGTATGATGTGGGACCTTCGTGGCTGTATCTGCTCGTTTTTTCAGAAGGGTCAACATACCGGTTCCATTCAATGAGGGCATTTTCCCGTATGGTGTCATCTGACAGATTAGTAAGCTTGACCTCAAGATCGAAGTAGTATTTATCCGGATAAAAGGTGTAGATCTTATCCACCTTTATCTCGCCTGGATATGACCAGGAAAAGACCAGATCTTTTGCATTCACGGCATGGGTAAAATCTATGGAGTCCAAATTTGATTCGTATATTACATCCACCGGGATATCTATGCTGGATTCCGGAAAAGTTGTAGTAAGGGGACAGTCTGTGCTTTCTCCCACGTCGACCAGTTCTACCAGAGGCGATTCCTTGTCCATAGTCTTACGGTAATTTTTCAACTTGAAAGATTTTAAGCCCGCACCCCTGGAGCTGACGATGGCTGTATACATGGGGCTTTCTACAATAATATCCTTTCCGGCTCCCTTGCCTTCGTCTTTTTTAACCAGTGATTTCCGATGGTCAATTATAGGTGTTGCATCTGTGCTCCGATCACCGGTAATTTCCTGAGGGATAAATTCCGTTTTGCCGGTTGTCTCTCCTGTATTCTGAACAGATTCACCCGGTGTGCGGGGAAGGGGTTTCTGAAAAAAATACTGGTATCCCATTAATAACGCTAATGATAAAACAACGGCAAGAAGTGTTCTCTTGTCCATTAAA
Source organism: uncultured Syntrophaceae bacterium (assembly GCA_964387765.1). Classification (GTDB taxonomy): domain Bacteria; phylum Desulfobacterota; class Syntrophia; order Syntrophales; family UBA2210; genus UBA2210. The sequence continues at coordinate 5,545 of CAYLXS010000003.1, read as the reverse complement.
AACCTCCATGATTGACTATTTTACTGGATCGTACCCACCGGGATTGAAAGGGTTACACCTGAGTATACGCAGAAACCCGAGAAAGGTCCCCCTGAAAGGTCCATAGCGCTTAATAGCCGTTATGGTATATTCAGAGCATGTAGGATAGAAACGGCAACTCTGAGGAAAACAGGGAGATATAACTATCTGGTAAAACCTTATGAAAAACACTAAAGTATTTTTTAAAATCCGCATGGGCGCTGTTTTTTTTTAAAGATATCGGCCAATTCCAGACATACATCCCGGTATTTCAGGGGGGACACATCCTTTTTTGCTATTATCACCATGTCCTTTGAATCAGGCAACTGATCTTTATTTAATCTGAAGAACTCTTTTAAAAGGCGTTTGATCCTGTTTCTCTTTACCGCATTTCCCACTTTTTTGCTGACTGCTATTCCAAGCCTCTTTTCTCCGGATGGATTGGGGCTCAATATAACAGTGAAATTGTCTGAGTGGATCCGCCGTCCCCTTTTATATATGTTTAAATAGTCTTTTCTCCTGCGTACGCGTTCCTTTTTCCCGAAGACTTGTTTTTCCATTTGATCCGGGGGTTCACCCCAAGTGCCACGGAGTGTTCTATGGGCCCGATACCTTGAGAACAGGGTTTAAACGGCAAGCCTTTTTCTTCCCCTTGCCCTTCTTCTGCTCAGGATCTGTCTCCCCCACCGCGTCGCCATTCTGGCCCGAAAACCGTGTGTTCTTTTTCTTTTGGTATTGCTTAATTTAGTTAAATTCTTTTTCATCAGTAGAAGCCTCTCTCAATATGTGTAAGCTGCACCTTTCACCACAATTTAAAGTATTTGTCAAGATGTAATTGGCGAATGGATGGAATCTTAGATTTCTTGAAGTCTGGATTTCCGGGAATATGACCCGATCTGGATTTATCAAATCGGGATCGTGACCCATGATTACAATCTTTCTGCATCAGATGTCTCGTATGACAAGGGCTGCAGATATTCGTGGACCATCTCAAGCAGGTCGTTTATCTCGTTTACCAAAACGGCGGATTGTCTGAATTTATTTCCTCCCTTTAGTCTCTTAGTATACCATAGAAGGTGTTTACGAAAATTCTTTATCCCCATTTCTTTACCATACAGTCTTATATTCATGTCCAGATGCTGGCGTATTACATCTTCCCTTTCCATCGGAGAAGGAGGGTCAGAGGTGGTTCCACTTGACATAAAAGTTATTATTTCCTTGAATATCCAAGGGTTTCCAAGGGCACCCCTTGCTACCATCACCCCGTCGCAACCGGTTTCCTCCATCATTGCACGGGCATCTTCCGGCCTCCTGATGTCGCCGCTTCCTATTATAGGGATGCCCGCCCTTTCTTTTACCATCCGGATAAGACTCCAGTCGGCCGTTCCGCTGAATCCCTGTTTTGCCGTCCGTGGGTGCAGTATCAGGGCATCCGCGCCGCATCTTTCGGCTATCGCGGCAATCTCGATGGCGTTTACCTCGTTGTCAGTCCATCCGGAGCGTATTTTGACTGTTATGGGCAGGTGTGTGACCTTTCTGACACTCTTTACAACATCGGCGAACTTTACGGGGTCCCGCATAAGGGCGGCGCCGGCCCCTGTCTTCAATACCTTTTTTACGGGACACCCTGCGTTGATGTCCACAAGATCCGCACCCATTTCAGTCACGATCCCGGCAGCCTCACCAAGGATTTCCGGATCGGCGCCGAATATCTGTACGCCGAGAGGCTTGTCGTCCGGGGACGATTCGAGATATTCGTAACTCTTATGAGTCTTTCTGACCAGACCGTTTGCGCTTATCATCTCAGTAAAGCAGAGAGAACTGCCAAAATTTCTTGCCAGTGTGCGAAATGCAAGGTCGGTAATACCGGCCATCGGCGCCAGAAAAATATTATTTCTGAGGAATAGATTGCCTATATTTATTTCTGGCAGCATATGATTTCCACTACTGATTTTTTTTACAGTATCTCCTGCCGGGAGCTTATATGACCATCTGTAAAACCACAATTCGCCCAGTATGTCTGTGGCAGGTCATATTGCTTCAACCACAGGACCGTCAATCTTTCGGCATCTCCGAGATCTCTTTCTTCAGGGCGAGTTTGTCTACCTTCCCATTAGCTAAAAGAGGGAGCAACTCACGTATGAAGAATTTCTTCGGTACTTTGAAATTTGCTAATCTCGTTTTGCAGAGGGTTCGCAGTTCCTCTTCGGTTGCGGTCTTGCCGGGGAAGAGCATGACAAACGCCCAGCCCACTTCCTGATAGATTTCATCGTCAACGCCCATTACGGCGGCAAAGAGCACGCTGTCATGTGTTTCAAGTATTTCCTCTATCTCGCGGGGATAGACATTCTCCCCCCCTGTCTTGAACATCTCTGATTTTCTCCCGGTGATATAGATGTACCCTCTTTCATCCCTGTACGCGAGGTCTGATGTATAATACCAGCCCTCTTCATCAATAACTTCGGCAGTGGCCTCCGGCTTGTTGAAATAACCTTTCATAAGGAATGGTCCCCTCACGGCGATTTCGCCTATCTCACCATCCGGAAGCGTTGTACGTCCCTCATCCACAATCTTCAGTTCAAAGGGAGGGGCGATCTTGCCTGCACTTTTCATAACCGTCTCCAGATCGTCCCCCTTTTCAGTGTACGTAACAAATCCCGCCACTTCGGTGCTACCATACCCGGTAATCAATGTCGCTCCCGTCTTCTTACAAATAGTGGAGAGCACATCGATCATGATCTTCGGCGCGGCGGCTCCCGCCCACATAAATCCCTCGATGCTGCTGAAATCGGTAGTAAAAAAGTCCGGTTCTTTGAATTCCAGGAGATACATCACCGGTACCTGACCGAGCATGGTTATGCGTTCCTTCTCTATAACCTTTAAGACTGCCCCCGGGTCGAATTTGTCCATGAAGACGGTAAATCCTCCTCCCAGTATCGAGGCAAAACCTATCTCGGTATCGGCAGCCACATGATTGATCGGGAAATGAAGAAGGCCCCTGGTCGTCTCTTTAAAATGAAACTTTTCCACCTCAACCTGTATATTCCGGATGATACTCCTGTGCGTGTGGACCACTCCCTTCGGCTTACCTGTGGAACCGGAGGTATACAACAGAAGTGCCTCATCTTCTTCCAAGACTTCAGCTGATCGTTGTCCAATGGCTTTATCCAGCTGTGGTCTTGGTTTTTTGGTAAATTCCCTGAAATTTTCGGTTCCTTCAACGGCCTCTCCGATCACGAGGACCTGTTTTATGCAAGAGAATTCTTCCATGAGGGTTTTTATCGTTTCAGCCAGGTCGACACCGAGACAGTCCCGAAGGGAGATCAGCACGGTGGGCTTGCTGTCCTCGACCTGATACCTCAGCTCGTCCAGGGTGAATTTGGGGGAAAGGCCCAGCCACACAGCGCCGACCTTTCCGGCCGCCATATAGGTTGTTAGAAATTCATTGCGCGCCATGGAAAGCATGGCGATTCGATCTCCCTTTTCAACCCCGATCTCAAGATACGCCTTGGCTATGGAGTCCATCTCTTTCTTAAAATCCCCCCAGGTGAGTCTCTCATTCTCAAACACCATGGCCTCGGTATCCGGTTTTGTATCTGCCCATTTTTCTACATAATGCCATGTCAGATTCAACGTTTTCCAACTCATAGCGCTCCCCTCCTTTTTTTAGTTATTTTTCCAGCCGTACATAACCACTGCTTATGGCCTTTTTACCCTCAGCGTTCAGGACAACGAAAAAGAGATCTGTTCCGCCACTGCTGAGCTCTTTTTTGATAAGCTGAAGCCTTATGGTGGTACCGGGAAACACCATGCCTGTAAAGCGACAATAGGCGGACTTCAATTCAAAAGGATTTCCACCTGCCTCCTTGTTTGTAATCTCGCGCAAGGCATATGCCAGCGTGGCTGTGCCCTGTAAGATCCTTCCAGGAAGCCCTACTTCATGGGCAAACTTAACAGAGGTATGGATAGGGAAAAAGATGTTGGTACAACCATCGTAAACAAATGGTTCTAAAGGGTCTATGGATATAGCCGTTTCCCAGACGGGGGCGCTGTCTCCTGAAAATCCGGGTACCTTCGGAAGCTCATCTCCTCCCCTTCCTTCGTCTGTGCACGTGACCCCCCGCATCATGGCGCCGATGTGCTCTGTGAAAACATGATCGCCTTCCTTGTCGATAGCATCAAAGCGCATAACAACGTGTGTCCCTGCCTTGTGAGGCAGAATGGCTGCAATCCTGCCCCTGATCTTTAGCCTGTCGCCGGGCCTTACAGGGCGGTGAAACATCAGGTGCTCTGTATAATGTACCTGGGTAGCTATGATCTCTTTGGGGAAATCCGGGGCCTCAATATAATCCCAGATTCTCTCGGATATCGGCCATGTGAGGGCAACGCTAAACGCCGGGGGCGCGATGACCCCATGCTCACGCTCATCATCGAAATAATGAGGATTATTATCCCCGATGGACGCCGCATAATTCATGGTATTTCGCCAAGTAACCTCCGTATCATAATCCTTCAGTCTGGAACCTACAAAGCTTGAGCTGATCTCCATTAAAGCCTCCTTTTTTATAATGTCCAAAACCGCCGGACGCTGCTATTGAAGAATTCTTCTTTAAATACAGGTTCCGTGGCGATAATGGTGGCATCGTCGCCGGAAAGATATTATTAAATTAAAGATATTATTACTGAGGGACAGATCGCCGATATCCATTTTCGATAGTGCATGATTTCCACTGCCTATTTCTTACAGTATTTCCTGACATGTCCAAGCGTAAACTACTCTAAGTGGTGTTTTTTTTCAAGGTCTATGTTTCACGTAATATGGGAACTCTACGCTCCGCAGGGTGAGGGATGGTAGTAATTTTAGTCGCCCGGAGGAATGTGTAACTAAAGCCTTACCCACCCTGAACCACTTTCAGAATAAATTACATTCTTTTAAAAATATGTCTTGACTCTTTAAAAAAGGGGGCGTATAAAGCCGCCTTCCATTTGTCGGGAGTTGTTTTGTTGTTTTGGTTTTTTAGAAAGATATTTCTTGACAGTGGCTGAGTTTTAGATTAGAAAGTAAAACTTATTTTTGACATTTTAAAGTTCTTTGAGAATTGAATAGTGGAAGATAGTTGGTTTGTGGGTCCTATATGTAAATTAGTAATTTACTTTGAGAGTAATCTCATTTTTGGATTTAAACTTGAGAGTTTGATCCTGGCTCAGAACTAACGCTAGCGGCGTGCCTAACACATGCAAGTCTTACGAGAAAATCCCGTTCGCGGGATGAGTAAAGTGGCGCACGGGTGAGTAACGCGTGGATAATCTGCCCTTTAGTTGGGGATAACTCATCGAAAGATGGGCTAATACCCAATAACGCTTATCTGTTTAGACGGATAAGCCAAAGGTGGCCTCTATTTATAAGCTACTGCTGAAGGATGAGTTCGCGTACCATTAGCTTGTTGGTGGGGTAATGGCCTACCAAGGCTGCGATGGTTAGCTGGTCTTAGAGGACGACCAGCCACACTGGAACTGAGACACGGTC
>CAYLXS010000002.1:0-48285 GCA_964387765.1 uncultured Syntrophaceae bacterium | reverse complement strand
GGCGTTAAGAAAATCTGACTGTTCGAAATGCACAAGCACGAGTTTTAGATTTTTAGCCGGGAGGCGACAGCATCTCCAAAATGGTTCTGAGCGAAGAAAACTGACTTTTTGCAAACTTGTCAGCAATGGTCTTTAACAGTAAAGAGCGACCGCCCTTGTCATTTCTTCTGTTACTTTCGAATTACGGCAAAGAACTTTGACTTTCCTCTCTGTATAAGCACGAGGACGCTGTCCCCGGAAACCGCTCTTGACATTACACTCCGATATTCCTTCAACGAAGAAACTTTTGATCTATTAATCTGTCGTATGATATCCCCCGTCTGTATGCTTGCCTTATCGGCCGGACCACCTCTTTTCACCTGTGCAATAATGACTCCGGTCACATTTGGAAGCCCGAGATGCTCCGCAATTTCAGGGGTTATTTCCTGGACCGTCATTCCAAAGTACTTTCCATTCTCTTCGTGTTTCATCTCGGCCAGTTCTTTGGTTTCCGGGCGTTCCGTTACTTTAACTGTGAAGTTTTTTTGCTTTCCGTCTCGCAGTACCTTAATCTTTACCTTATCGCCCACGGTAACGCCTGCAACTATTTTTATAAGTTCATGTGTATTTCTGACAATTTTTCCATCAATCTCAGCAATAACATCCCCTGTCTTTATACCCGCTTTCTCCGCAGGATCTCCCTTGAACACATTGGAAACAAGGGCCCCTTCAGTCGTTTTCAGTCCTAAACGTTCGGCGATGTCTTCCGTTATACCCTGTACAGAAACGCCAAGCCAGCCACGGACCACTTTCCCCTTTGTTCTAAGATTTGGGAGAATATCCTTTGCCATGTCTATCGGTATGGCAAAGCCTATTCCCTGTCCCTGAGCAACGATAGCTGTGTTTATTCCAATAACCTCTCCATTCAGACTGAAAAGTGGGCCCCCGCTATTCCCGGGATTTATGGAAGCATCAGTCTGTATGAAATCATCGTAAGGCCCGGCGCCTATGACCCTTCCTTTAGCACTTACGATCCCCGCCGTCACTGTCTGAGAAAGACCGAATGGATTTCCTATCGCAATAACCCAGTCCCCTACACGCAGCTTGGACGAATCTCCAAGTTTAACAATTGGCAGATCATCCTCCGGTTCTATTTTCAGCAGGGCTATGTCTGTGTTTTTGTCTCTGCCCTTTACCGTGGCATCGTATTCCTTTCCGCTGGACAATTTGACTACAATCTTATCGGCTTTTTCAACTACATGATTATTCGTAAAGATATATCCGTCCTTGCTGATGATAAAACCGGACCCCAGGCTTCTCTGCTTGAATTCTCTCCCCGGCATATCACCGAAAAACTTTTTAAAAAAGTCGTCCCCGCCGAAAAACCTGTCCAATCGTGGATCGTTTAAAGGAGACCTGAATCCTCCGGTGGTTATCGTCTTTGTCGTGCTGATATTTACAACTGCGGGTTTCAGCTTTTCGGCCAGATCCGCAAAAGAGGGCGGGGCTCCACTTGCTGTCTCTGTCGTTTCCGCCGCCATGGCATCATGGGAAGAAACCCCTAAAGATATCGCAGAGAAGTGAACCGTCCCCGCAAAAGAAATTATAAAGATCGTTACAAGAAACACCATTAAACCCAGCAAAACCCGTCTTCTTTTTGTGTCTTTAGAATGCATTTAATTCCTCCAGGATATATAAATAAAAAATTTCCGAAATGGCCGTTAATTATTCTCTCTTCACGGAATTCGTAAGCTCACCAATATTCTCAATGGAAACCGTAATGATATCACCATCTTGAAGAAATACCGGCGGATTTCTGGTAAAGCCCACACCCCCCGGTGTTCCCGTAAGTATTACAGTCCCGGGCAAAAGTGTCATGGAACAACTGAGATTACTGATTATCGCCGGAATGTCAAAAAACATGTCGGATGTATCGGAATCCTGCATGATCTCCCCATTCAGTATCGAACATACCCTCAGGCAATTCGCATTTACCACTTCATCCTTTGTCACCAGATATGGTCCTATCGGACAAAAGGTGTCAAAGCTCTTTCCCCTTGCCCATTGTTTCTTCTGCTTGTGGATTTGCCAGTCACGAGCGCTTACATCGTTGGCGCAGGTATATCCTAACACATATTCTCCTGCATCGTCCCGCGAAATATTTTTGGCTTCTTTACCAATTATTACAGCTAATTCCGCTTCATAATCTACTTCGGTAGGCCCCGCGGAGGGAAGTAATATGGGTGTCCCATGGCCAATTAAACTGCTTGTGGCCTTAAGGAACATTACCGGAATCTCAGGGCGCTTTATACCTGTTTCGTCGGCATGCTTGCCATAATTGAGGCCAAGGGCGATTATATTCGGTGGAGAGACGGGCGGTAAAAATTTGTCTATACGTTCCACTCTTTTTGTTACTTCAATATCCCCGAAAATATCGCCTGCAATTATTCGGGCCTCATCCGGTATCTCGGGATCAAACACCCCATACAACTTTTCTCCGCTCTGTGCGAGGAATCTTATGACTTTCATTACACGTTCTCCCTGATTCTCAGCCGCTACAAATATCTCTCGTCTTTTTCAAGATAATTTACCACATAATCTGAAACCGCGTCTTCAAACGAGGAAGTGTGCACGGGACACCCAGCCGATAGAAGCTTATCCATTTTTGCTTCGGTAAAATACTGATACTGCGTCCTGATTGATTCAGGCATTTCTATATATTCGATCCTGGGTTCTATACCCATCGCGACAAAGACCGCTTTTATCAGGTCATTCCACGTCCTTGCATGACCCGTACCGAGATTAAATACCCCTGTAACATCCCTGTTTTCAAGCAGCCACCAGATCACTTCCACGCAATCTTTCACATAAACAAAATCTCTTTTTTGCTCGCCATCACGGAAATCGGGCCTGTGGGATTTGAACAGCTTAACCTTTCCTGTTTCTCTAATCTGTCCAAAAGACTTGTGAATAACGCTTCTCATGTCCCCCTTGTGATATTCGTTAGGTCCGAAGACGTTAAAGAATTTTATCCCTGTAATTTTTTTTTCCAGCCCGTTCCTCAAGGCCCACAGGTCAAACAGCTGCTTGGAATAACCGTACATATTTATGGGGCGAAGTACCTCGCTTACATTCTTATCATCGGAAAACCCACCGGAGCCATCTCCATACGTTGCCGCGCTGCTTGCATAAATAAAGTGGATGTTTCTCTCAACAGCCCACTGGGCAAGTCTGGCAGTGTAATGATAGTTGTTCTCCATAAGGTAACCCGCGTCTCTTTCCGTAGTTGAAGAACACGCGCCCATATGGACAATAGCCTCAACATCAAAAGGCACCGCATCATCAAGAACCATCTCAAGAAAATCGTCTCTGTCGAGATAATCCACAAACCGTCTGTTGACCATGTTTTTCCACTTTTCGGATATTCCAAGATCGTCGACGATGACGATATCATCAAACCCCTGTGTGTTCAGCTTCCATACAACCGCGCTGCCTATAAATCCCGCTCCTCCGGTTATTACAATCATTCTAATCCCCTATAATATCGGCAGATTTTTCTCCAGCTTATATTTCGACACATATCTTCTGTATAGCTTTCTTTCAATCTTTTTATTCTCAATAAATTTATTAAAGGCATGCTCGCCCAGGCCTTCTTTATAATTTCACTTACTTCCACTTCCTGGAGAGCCTCAACCAGGCTTCCGGGAAACGCCCTGATACCAAGTTTTCTCCGTGATTTAAAAGGGTAAACTAAGTTCCGAACAAGGTAATGTCAAGTTTTTTATATCGTTTACCTCTAAATCCCCCAATCCGGACAAGCCGGGCTCAAACAAAATTAAACATTGTCTTCCGGGTTCCGGCTTATCCGGTCTTCCTTTTCCCGTACAGATCGACCTGATGGCATATGCCACGGATTATTTTCACATCTCTGGCAAGCAGTTTTGTCCTCGAAAAGAGACGTCGCACATTTGTCATCCAGTAATCAGGATTCTGGGTCTTTATGAAGCCTATACGCACAAACATCTCCTTCAAATGACCATACATTGCCTCCATCTCTGCCGAAGTAGCCAGCTTCGGGGTAAAAACCGAATTGAATCCAAAACGCGCGGTAAAGATTTCATAGCAAATGATCATTACCGCATGTGAAAGATTGATTGATTTCAGGCCTTCCGACGAGGGAATTTTTACCAGTACATCACAATATTGCAGTTCGTTATTGGTAAGTCCTCTGTCTTCAGGACCAAAGACCAGCGCCACCCTGTTGTTCTGAGATATATCAACGACATCTTCCGCCATTTTCCCCGGATATATGATTGATCTTTTGAGGCTTGTATCGCCTGATCTACTGGTCGTCCCGACCACATGATTAAAGGGGGCAAGCGCAAGATTCAGTCTGTCAAAATATTTGATTTTTTCCACAACATCCAAAGCGAAATGTGTTGCCAGTTGTTCAATCTTTTTTCTGTCGGCATTCAGGGGATTGACAACAATAATACTGCTTATCCCCATATTTTTAGCGCACCGGGCGACAGCTCCTATATTGCCCGGATGTTTCGGCCTGTTAAGTACTATCGTCAGGTTCTCCATCTTCGCTTTTTCCACATTATCTCTCCTGTTCTGTTTATGGTTGCATAAAAACCGATCGTATTCTAACATTCATTACCAGTGATCTCTTATACCATAAATTACCAGTGCCTGTCATGATGGGCCATTCTTCAATCCTGTGAACCGGTTACAAATGGAAAAATTAAAAGACATAATCTCCACAACCGCCGGGAATATCGGTATAACTCTCACCGATCATGAGATAGATCTTCTCTTTGAATATTACAAGGAACTGTTGCTCTGGAATGAAAAAATGTCTCTTGTTTCAATAAAATCTCCTCTCGACATACCAAAACACTTTATCGATTCTCTGACAGTCACAAAATTTATAAAAAAAGAGAATTCAAAGCTGTTGGATATAGGGACAGGAGCCGGCCTTCCCGGTATTCCGCTGAAGATAAAAATGGAGGCACTCCATGTCACCCTTCTTGATTCATCCCGTAAAAAGACATCTTTCCTCAAAAGCGTCATCCGGAAGCTTGGACTAAGGGACATCTCGGTTGTGAATGGCAGGGCGGAATCATTGACGCATGAGAAAAATTATAGAGGTTCGTTTGATATCGTAATATCCCGGGCTGCCTTCAAAATCGCTTATTTTCTCACATTGGGAGAGCAATTTTTGTCCGACGGCGGCACCCTGATAGCCATGAAGGGGGAAAATGTGAATGACGAGCTTGAACGGGCGGCTGATACAATCAGGAAAACGAGCTTTGAATTGACGTGCGTCCATGAAATAAAACTTCCGGTCACAGGTGAATCAAGAAAAATACTCTGTTTTCATAAGAACCTGTTATAAAATAAGCTCTACTGTCCCAAATTACTACTTCTAAAATGTCTCTTTATATGCTAACTTTATCTAATCAATTTCTACTTCAAAGATCACGAAAGAATTGCCTGAAGAAATGAAAAAAATCATATGCATAGCTAACCAGAAGGGGGGCGTCGGCAAAACAACGACCGCTATCAATCTGTCAGCTTCCCTGGCTGCCGCGGAAAGAAAAACTCTTCTGATAGATTGTGATCCTCAGGGAAATGCCACAAGCGGTGTAGGCATAGACCCGTCCACGATAAATGAGAAAAATCTTTACTATGCCCTTATTCAAGACGCTCCGTTCGAAGAAACTGTATTCAAAACACAAATTCCCACTCTCGATATTATCCCTTCCAACCAGGACCTGATCGGTGTGGAAATAGAGTTCGTATCACTAAGTAACAGGGAAAAGAGACTGAGAAACTTTTTAAAAAAAATTGACTCTTCTTATGAATTTATTATAATTGATTGTCCACCTTCTCTTGGGTTCTTGACTGTTAATGCTCTTGTCGCATCCGATCTGCTTATAGTTCCACTACAGTGTGAATATTTTGCACTGGAAGGACTGGGTCGTTTACTAAACAACGTTAAGCTTGTACAGGCAAGGCTTAATCCATCCCTGTCATTGGCTGGCATATTGCTTACCATGTTCGACAAGAGAAATCGACTTTCTCATCAGGTAGCCGACGAAGCCAGGAGTTTTTTCGGGTCTAACGTATTTAAAACAGTTATACCAAGAAATGTGAGGCTTTCCGAAAGCCCAAGTCATGGATTGCCTATTATACTGTACGATATAAAATCCCGTGGCGCTGTTTCATATATGGCGCTGGCAAGGGAGATTATGACCAATGGAAGGATATAATGTCTAAGAAGAACGCTTTGGGCAAAGGGCTTGGTGCCATATTCACCGATCTTATGGACAACCCCGCTGACAAACCAAATTTCGCGATGTGCGGAATAGAGGAATTATCGCCAAACAAATTCCAGCCCAGAAAGATATTTAACGGAAAAGAACAAAGAAGCCTTGCGGCATCTATCAAGAAAAACGGCATATTGCAACCGATTGTTGTGAGAAGGATCGAGTCGGGCTATGAAATTATCGCCGGAGAACGCAGATGGAGAGCCGCTCAGATTGCAGGATTGATGAATGTGCCGATCATTATCAGGCATAATGCAAAAGATATCGATGTGGCGGAGTTGTCTCTCGTGGAAAACATACAGCGCGAGGGACTGAATCCCATAGAAGAATCGGAGGCATACCAGACTCTCACAAAAAATTTTCGCCTTTCCCAGGATGAAATATCATTGCGAGTAGGTAAGGACAGGTCAACCATAGCAAATTCTCTTCGCCTGCTTAATCTTCCGACAGAAGCAAGGGATGCGCTGATAAAAAAAGATATTTCCGCAGGACACGCAAGAGCCATCCTGTCGGTTGATTCGAGGGAAAAGCAGATCACCCTGTTAACAGAAATCATAAAGAAAAAACTCAGTGTCAGGGAAACTGAAAGGCTGGCAAGATCCATTGATACTCACCTCAAAAAGAAAAAAAAGGTAGAAAAAGATACATACATTACAGATCTTGAGAATAAGATATCGGAAAGATTGATGGCAAAAACAGGCGTAAAACAATTGAGGAATGGTGGCGTTATAGAAATTAGATTTTCATCCTCAGATGATCTGGATAGATTGGTGGATATCATCATGAGTGGAGATGACAGGTAAGATGTCTCCTTCTATAAAGAGGCGTTTTTTCTGTATGCCGTAAAACCTATCAACACTTGTTGATAACATTGTTTATAAAGGTTGGTAATATTGGAATCATTTTGGAATGAAACTGTTAAAATAATTAAGGAAAAAGTTAGTCAGCAAAACTTTGAAACCTGGATAAAACCTATCAGGATTGTTTCGCTGGAAGATAGTAATGTTCTTCTGGGTGTACCCAATAAGTTCTTTAAGGACTGGCTTGTCGAAAACTATGTCGATATTATCAGCAACTCTCTCTCAACTGTGTCTGGCATCGGTGCAGACATAAATTTTGTTGTAAATAAACCGGAGAAAACCGATATATCACATGATACGAGCGCCAAAACTACCACAAAAAGCAGACCGGTGCGATTGCACTCATCTCTCAATCCAAACTATAGCTTTGAAAGGTTTGTTGTAGGATCATTCAATCAGTTTGCTCATGCCGCAGCCCTTTCCGTAGCAGAGCAGCCAGGGCATAATTATAACCCTCTGTTTATTTACGGCGGTGTCGGTCTTGGAAAAACACACCTGTTAAACGCCATTGGTATTCATACTACCCTCCTGTATCCACAAAAGAATGTACTCTATGTATCGGCGGAAGAATTTATGAATGAGCTGATATATTCTATCAGATATGATAAAATGTCCAATTTCAGGGAAAAATACAGAAAGATAGATTCTCTTCTCATTGATGATATTCAGTTCATAGCTGGTAAGGAAAGAACCCAGGAAGAATTTTTTCACACCTTTAACACCCTTCACGATTCAAGAAAACAAATAGTTGTTACAAGTGATAAATTTCCAAAAGAAATACAGAATCTTGAGGGACGACTAAGATCAAGGTTCGAATGGGGGTTAATAGCTGATATTCAACCTCCGGATGTAGAAACAAGAATAGCAATTATAGAAAAGAAGGCACAGGAAAATAATATTAATATATCGAACGATATCACGCATTATATAGCCTTCGTTGCAGACTCAAACATAAGAGAATTGGAGGGTACATTAACAAGAATAGCCGCATATTCTTCTCTTACCGGAAAAGAAATAACAATAGATACAGTAAAGGATGTTATAAAAAACTTAATCAATCACACAGTAAAGAAAGAAATAACAATAGATGAAATAATAAAAGCTGTAGGAAAAAAGTTTAATTTTAGAGTAGGGGATATAAAATCCCGAAAGAAGAACAAAAACCTCGTACTTTCACGTCAGGTTGTAATGTATCTTTCAAGAAAGCTGACTAATAATTCCTTTCCGGATATAGGTGAAAAGGTTGGAGGAAGGGATCACTCAACTGTTATCTATTCGAATAATAAGATAAAAAAGTTGATGGAAAAAAATTATGAGATGAAAAGAATGGTGGAAGAGATAGAAATGGATTTGTAAACTGGGTTTTAACATCTTGTCAAGTGTAATTTATGGAGATATAGTTAAAAAATTACTTAGGTTAAATAGATTATATTAACAAATTAACACTGCCTACTATTACTACTAGTTTTATAAACCAATAAACTTTTAAAGGAATAGGTGAAAAAATGGATTTCTTAATTGAGAGAAATAGATTTTTAGGGGGTATTCAAAAAACCCTGGGAGTAGTGGAGAAGAGAACAACTTTACCTATTCTTAATAATATTTTAATCGAAACTAAATCAGAACAGATCAGAATAGTAGCCACTGACAGGGAAATAGGTTTAATTTCGTATTATGATGCTGAAATTACAACTACAGGAAAAATCACTGTTCCCGCTAAGATGTTGTTTGAAATGGTAAGAGAGATAGAAGGGGATATTATTGGTTTTAAGGTGATGGAAAACAACTGGGTTAATATAACATGTGGTAAAGTAATATATAAGATACCTGGTATATCTGCCGATGATTTCCCCGAGGTTTTGGATGTAGAAAATGTCGGATCTCTAAAGATGAAATGTGGTGTGTTGAAAAATATTATAGAGAAGACATTCTTTGCGATTTCTACTGATGAAATGAGACCGAATCTGAATGGTGTATTTTTAAAAGTAGCAGATGAAAAAGTTACAGTGGTTGCCACTGATGGTCACAGGTTATCGCTTGTTAATGTGCCTTTAGAAAGTGATTCTGGTAATAAAATTAATATTGATGGGATAATAATACCAAGAAAAGGAGTATCTGAGATCAGGAAACTTGTAGAAAATGGTGACTTTGTTGATATTTGTGTACTGGACAGCGTGTGTGTGATCAGAAATAAAAATACTACTTTGAGGGTAAGCCTTATTGATGCGGAGTATCCTGACTATATAAGGGTGATACCCGAGGAGAGGGGGGTGGAAATACAGCTGGATAAAAATCAGATACTTCATTCTCTTAGAAGAATGGGTGTAATGTCTACCGAAAGGTTTAGTGGAGTAAAAATAAATGTTTATGATCAAAGAATGGTGTTGACTTCTACCAACCCGGATGTTGGTGAGGCAAAAGATGAGATAGATGTGTCGTATAATGGAGACCCGTTAGAGGCAGGTTATAATGTAAAATATCTAATAGATGCTATGGATCCTGTGGACGGTAGTATAGTATCTTTTGAAATGAGAAATGATGAAGGTTCCGGGGTGATAGGGTCTGTAGATAACAAAGATTACATGTGTATAGTAATGCCTGTAAAATTAAGAAAGGATTAAAAAAATAATAGTGGAAACATCATACAGTGAGGATAGTATAAAAGTTCTTGATGGACTTGAGGCGGTCAGGAAAAGGCCTGCCATGTATATAGGCAGCACCAGTAGGGATGGTCTCCATCACCTGGTGTATGAAGTTGTGGATAACAGCGTGGATGAAGCGTCTGCAGGATATTGTGATTCTATACATGTCAAGATCAGGGTAGACAACAGTGTGACTGTGGAGGATAATGGAAGGGGCATCCCAGTGGGTATACACAAAACCGAAAAGGTGTCCGCGGCGGAGGTGGTGCTCACAAAGCTTCATGCGGGGGGGAAATTTGACAACGACAGTTATAAGATATCGGGCGGACTTCACGGAGTGGGCGTTTCTGTGGTCAATGCCCTTTCTGAATATCTTGAGCTGGAGGTGAGAAGAGAAGGTAAGGTGTACAGGCAGTCTTATAAAAGAGGAATTCCCACTCATTCCCTTGAAGAGATTGGCAAAACAAAGAGAAATGGAACAAAAATCACATTTATGCCGGATTCAGAGATATTTGAAGAACTTGATTTCAGCTTCGATGTTCTTTCAAACAGGCTCAGGGAACTCGCCTTCTTAAACAGGGGAATCAGGATAGTAATTGATGATGAAAGAACAGATAAGAAAAATGAATTTTTCTACAAAGGTGGCATAGTTTCATTTGTTGAATATATAAACAGAAATAAAAAAGTTCTACATAGCAAGCCTGTATATATCAGCGGTGAAAAGGATGACTGCTCTGTAGAATTGGC
This sequence comes from uncultured Syntrophaceae bacterium, assembly GCA_964387765.1. Taxonomy (GTDB): domain Bacteria; phylum Desulfobacterota; class Syntrophia; order Syntrophales; family UBA2210; genus UBA2210. Next base: position 37,722 of record CAYLXS010000002.1, on the reverse strand, counting down.
CCTGCAATATAATGAGGGTTATATGGAAAACGTTTTTTCGTATGCAAACAGCATAAATACCACGGAGGGCGGAACACACCTTATAGGTTTCAGATCTGCCCTTACGAGGGTGATAAATAACTATCTTACAAACAGCGGTATCGCAAAAAACGGAAAAACATCCTTGAAGGGAGAAGATGTCAGAGAAGGCCTGGGTTGTGTAATAAGCGTCAAGATAAAACAACCTCAATTTGAAGGACAGACAAAGACCAAGCTTGGTAATAGTGAAGTAAAAGGTCTGGTAGAGGCGGTAGTGTATGACAAGCTTGGAAGTTATTTTGAAGAAAACCCCACTATTGCAAGACAGATAGTATCCAAGTCGATTGATGCGGCACGGGCACGGGATGCCGCGAGAAAGGCCCGGGAACTGACGCGGAGAAAAAGCGCGCTCGAAGTTACCTCGCTTCCGGGGAAATTGGCGGATTGTCAGGAGAAAGACCCGGCAAGGAGCGAAGTGTATATTGTTGAGGGAGATTCAGCGGGCGGTTCCGCGAAACAGGGAAGAGACCGGAAAAATCAAGCCATTCTGCCCCTGCGAGGGAAAGTGTTAAATGTGGAGAAGGCAAGGCTTGATAAGATGCTCAACAATAACGAGATCAAGGTTATTATCACCGCCTTGGGCGCCGGTATCGGAGAGGAAGATTATAATATCAGCAAACTTCGTTATCACAAGGTTATCATCATGACAGATGCGGATGTTGATGGCGCCCATATCAGGACCCTGCTTTTAACGTTCTTTTTCCGGCATATGCGTGAAATGGTTGAAAGAGGTTTTCTGTATATCGCTCAACCCCCCCTTTTCAGAGTAATGGAGAAAAAAAAGGAGCGGTATATAAACAGTGAAGAGGAGATGAACGATCATATCCTGGAAAATGGGGTGGAAAAGGCTCAGGTTGTTACAGGAGAGGGTGATATTATAACAGGCACAAAATTGCTGGGTCTTATAAAAAAAGGAATAAGACTTGATACCATACTGGATAAGTTTCAAAAAAGCGGCAAAGATGAAGAGATTATCAGACTGCTGGCAGGAGACCCGGTATTTTCCAGAAACGATTTTATGGACGATGGCATGCTTTCCAAAACAGGCAAAAGAATAAGCAATGCCGTTGGGAAAAGAATTGGTTCATACTGGACGGAAAAAGATGAGGAACATGGCGGATATAAATTATTTTTTAGTCTGAAAAGGAATGGGCAGGACCATACAACCTGGATCGATAAGGATATCTTTAATATGCCGAAATTTGCCGAGGCCAAAGTTCATATCAGCCAGATAATTCCTCTCGGTGAAGCTCCCTATACGGTAGTAGAAAAAGGTACTGATGGCGAAAAAAGCAACAAACAGATTAGAGACATAAGAGCGCTGATAGATTACGTAATCCAAGTAGGACAAAAAGGGATATCTATACAACGCTATAAGGGTCTGGGAGAAATGAATCCGGAACAGCTTTGGGAAACAACGATGGATCCGGAGAGAAGGACCCTCCTGCAGGTTAAAGTAGAAGATGCCGTGGCTGCGGATGAAATTTTTACGACACTTATGGGGGATCAGGTCGAGCCGCGCAAGAACTTTATATTTGAAAATGCACTCAATGTTTCAAACCTGGATGTATAGTTTCAGAGACGAATAAGAGCATTCATGCCATTAAAAACACCCTGTATTGAACAGCGAGTAAAAAATAAACATTTTCCTTAATCCCTATAATCGGGATAAGTGCGTTAACGAAGTTATTTTCTGCCGGAAAACACAGAAAATAATTTCTAACTTACTAAACAGTCGGAGATTTTCCGCAACTTGTCGGAGCAAAAGCGAAGACCCCGCTTATGCGGGATTGCGGGGAGCTTCAATAGATAGAAAGGTTTTTAAAAATCATGGATCAGTTGTTCCAGAAGAACATACCGGTAACGATAGAAGCTGAAATGAAGAAGTCCTACATGGAATACGCGATGAGTGTAATTGTGGGACGCGCAATTCCCGATATCAGGGATGGCCTGAAACCGGTTCACCGCAGGGCGTTGTATGCCATGTCTGATCTTGGCAACAGGTGGAATAGGCCCTATAAGAAATCCGCAAGGATCGTGGGTGATATTATAGGTAAATATCACCCCCATGGCGATACGGCTGCGTATGATACCGTCGTCCGGATGGCGCAGGATTTCTCGATGCGGTATCCGCTCATTGACGGCCAGGGAAATTTTGGGTCTGTTGACGGGGATCCTCCGGCCGCCATGCGGTATACCGAGATCAGGATGGAAAAACTGGCGGATGAACTGCTCGCGGACCTCGATAAGGATACTGTTGATTTTATTCCGAACTACGACGGCTCTCTCGAGGAACCGGTGGTCCTTCCCGCCAGGATTCCAACCCTCCTTCTCAACGGGTCATCGGGCATAGCGGTTGGTTTGACAACCAATGTACCCCCCCATAATCTGACCGAGCTGATTGATGGGATCATCGAGCTCATCCATAACCCCGAGCTTTCGGTTGATGATCTGATGGCATTCATCAAGGGTCCAGATTTTCCGACGGCAGGATTTATCAATGGCCGAGACGGAATCGTCTCCGCCTACCGTACGGGGCGCGGCATCATAAAACTCAGGGCGCGTGCCATCATCGAGCGAAACGCCAGGAACGACAGGGAGAGCATCATTATCACGGAACTTCCCTACATGGTGAACAAGGCACATCTGATAGAAAAGATATCGGATCTGGTAAAAGAAAAAAAGATTAGCGGTATCGCCGACTTGAGGGACGAATCAGACCGTGAAGGTATGAGGATCGTTATCGATCTTAAAAGGGAGGAGATATCAGGGGTTATTATCAACCAACTCTATAAACACACCCAGATGGAATCAACCTTCGGTATAATCATGCTGGCTATTGACAAGGGACAGCCGAGATTGATGAACCTCAAAGAAATACTGGTTAAGTTTATTAATTTCAGAAAAGAAATTGTTATCAGAAGGACGATGTTTGAACTGGCTAAGGCCAAGGAGAAGCTGCACATCCTGGAGGGGCTTATCATCGCCCTCGACAATATAGACGAGGTCATTGCCGTTATCAAGGCGTCCGAAAGCGTGAAGACGGCGGCCGAAGAGCTGATGGCCAGATTCGGTCTGAGTGAGGCACAGACCAAGGCAATCCTGGAGATGAGGCTGCAGAGGCTGACCGGTCTGGAGCGCGACAAGATACGCGAGGAGCATATCGAGATATCAGCCCTTGTCAAGGAGCTAGAGGATATCCTTGCAGAGGCCCAGAAGGTGTTGGATATCATCATCGGAGAGCTGGAGGATATACAGAAGCGATATGGGGATACGAGGAGAACGGAGATAGTCTTGAGCAGTACCGATATCGGGATTGAGGATATGATTGTGGAGGAGGATATGGTGGTGACCATATCGCACCAGAGCTATATCAAAAGAAATCCGGTCAGTCTGTACAGAAGCCAGCATCGCGGTGGGCGTGGGAAAGTCGGTATGGGCACAAAAGAGGACGATTTTCTTGAAAGGATGTTTATAGCCTCTACGCACAGCCATATCCTGTTTTTCACCAATCTGGGGCGTGTATACTGGCTGAAAATATACCAGATTCCCCAAGCCGGAAGAGCTGCAAAGGGCAAGGCGATAGTTAATCTCATAGGAGTGTCGAAAGACGAGAAAATTACGGCGGTTCTTCCTGTAAAGGAATTTGTCGAGGGTAAATTTGTTATAATGGCTACCCGGCGGGGAATTATAAAGAAGACAGACCTTATTGCCTATTCCAACCCCAGGACCGGCGGCATCATCGCCCTTACCTTGGATGAGGGAGATGAACTTATTGATGTCAAACAGACCAACGGAGATCAGGATATCTTTCTGGGCGCCAGGAAAGGCAATGCGATCCGATTCAACGAGAAGGATGTTCGTGCCATGGGAAGAACATCCCGTGGTGTAATCGGCATTAGAATGACAGCCGATGATGAAGTGGTTGGTATGGAGGTGTTGAGCGACAACAATTCCATCCTGACCGTTTCGGAAAATGGATTTGGCAAGAGAACGGAGATTCTGGAATATCGCGTTCAGTCACGGGGTGGAAAGGGTATTATTAATCTCAAGACCACGCCGAAGATCGGGCTTGTGACACGCATAAAACAGGTTACCGGCGATGAGGATATTATGCTGATCAGTAATACGGGAAACATCATACGGCTTGGAGTGAACGAGGTTTCCCTCCTGCACCGCAGTACCCAAGGAGTCAAGCTGATAGATCTGGACGATGAAGAGACGCTTGTAGGGCTGGCAAGGGCGGAACGCGAAGAGCCTGATATGGGTGAAGAGTTGCCCGCCGGTGAGGAGTCGGAGACGTTTGATTTCTGATGCAGGATACACTGTAAACCCATGATCATAAACAGTTATAAAATTACAAATGCAAGTTCGGCTTATTACAGGGGATAAAATTAAGGGAGGTGACAGGTTATGAAAAAATGGGTGATGATAATCGCAGGTGTTGTAATTGTCGTTGTCGCAATTCTATTTGTAGTGGTTATCTCGAATCTTGGTCCCGTGATAAAAACGGCTGTCAACACGTATGGGCCGGAAATAACAAAGACAGATGTTCATCTGTCGGATGTGGATGTCTCTCTACTGTCCGCGCAAGCCGAAATAAGAAAATTCTATCTCGGGAATCCGGCTAAATTCAAGTCCCCGGAAGCCATGACAGTTAGATCTATTTACATTGATATGAATGAAAAATCGCTGCTCGAAAACCCCATTATAATTGAAAAGATTGAAGTGGTTGCCCCTGAAATTACCTATGAAAAGATGGACGGGACAGACAATTTTCAGACCATCCTGAATAACATAAAAAGGACGGCCGGAGCGGAAAAAAGATCAGAGAAAAAATCCGGAGGAAAAGGCAACGGGAAAAGGATAATAATAAAGAATTTCATTCTCAGAGACGGAAAAATCAAACTGGTTACGTCCATACTCGGGGGGGAAGGGATATTCTCACCGTTACCCGATATACACCTCACGAACATAGGTCAAAAAGATGATGGTGCGTCACCGGCGGAGGCGCTTAAGGAGATATTTACAACACTATACGCAAAGATCATTTCCCCTGACGTTACGAATATTCTTAACAGCCGACTCAAAGAACTGGATTCAAATATTGATGAGGCGGGAAAGGATATAACCGGGCAAACCGAGACCCTGAGAAAAGATATCAGGAAAGAAACCGATGCCCTGAAGGGCAAGATAAAAGGGCTTCTGGGGGATTAGAATTAATTGATTTTCATTTAGAAATGCCCTTTTCACAATTTTTGCGTTTTCCACAACCCAGGTAAGCTGGCCGAACCATGCCCGGACTTTTGCCAGTTTTATCTCATCATTTTTGAAGATCTCACATAGAAGAAAATGCCCCCATCTTTATCTTCCCGGTTAGAGTTTGCCGAAAATCTATGCTACTCTTGTAGTCAGGCTGAAGTTCCGATTTGAATCTGGATTTCAAAAATCGCCCTATCCCCGCTTCCATTTCTCTCTATACTTTAAAAAAGCTGGTATCCGGTATGAATGAAAATAGAGGACAGGCAGCATTCCCGCCTTACAGGGTATTTGATCATACGGCCGATCTGGGAGTAGAGATATATGGAATAAATAAGGAGGAACTCTTTTGCAATTCAGCCTTTGCCGTTTTTGATATAATGACCGACGTAAGCCTTGTACGTGTAAGAAAAGAAAAGAAAATTTTCGCTGAAGGTGGTGATTTGGGGGAACTTCTGGTAAATTTTCTCAGAGAAATATTGTACATGTACTACGGTGAAGGCTTGTTGTTAAAAGAATTTACGGTTTCCGGGATGGACAACTTTCATATAGAAGGGACAGCGAGGGGGGAACCGTTTGCACGGGGGAGACACCGTATGAATATCGAGATAAAGGCGGTTACATACCACCGTGTGAAGATAAGAAAGATTTCAGGAAGATGGATTGGAAGGGTTATTTTTGATGTCTGATATCAGAGTTGAGAAACTTGACGAATTCCGCTGGATCATACCTCCTACGGGTGGCATGCGTGTTCCCGGAATTATCTATGCCGATGAACGAATGATGAAAAGTGTAGAAAAAGATGAAAGCCTCAGACAGGTTGCCAATGTGGCACACCTTCCTGGCATAGTAAGACATTCCCTGGCCATGCCTGATATTCACTGGGGTTATGGTTTTCCAATAGGTGGTGTTGCTGCTTTCGATATGGAGGATGGGATTGTTTCTCCGGGAGGGGTAGGTTATGACATAAACTGCGGTGTTCGCCTCATGGTAACAAATCTCCAGTTCGACGAAATCAAAAACAGAGTGAAAGATCTTGTTATCGCCCTTTTCAGGGGAATACCTGCCGGAGTGGGATCTGAAAGCTCCGTTAAGCTTTCTGTGGATGAAGAAAAAAGAGTATTGCGGGAAGGAGCCGGATGGGCGGTGAAACATGGGTACGGTTCCGGTGATGATCTGATGACTATTGAGGATCGCGGCAGGATGGATGGGGCGGACCCCTCCTGCGTGAGCGAGCGGGCCCTTGAGAGGGGCAGGAGACAGCTGGGAACACTTGGGTCCGGGAATCACTTCCTGGAGATAGAGGTTGTGGAGGAGATTTTTGACAGGAAAATTGCCTCCACATTCGGACTGATGGCAGAGGGCCAGGTTGCCGTCGCCATTCACACAGGATCACGGGGTTTTGGATACCAGGTATGCGACGACTATCTCTCGAGGATGGTCAAGCTCAGCAGCAGAATGATTTTTCCGCTGCCTGACCGGCAACTCGCCTGCGCGTATATTGCCTCTGATGAGGGAAAGGAATATATGTCTGCCATGGCATGCGCCGCCAATTATGCCTGGGCGAACAGACAGATACTGATGCACTGGACCAGGCAGGTTTTTGAAAAGACACTGCAGATGTCTCCACGCGAAATGGGAATGCGACTAGTCTACGATGTATCTCATAATATTGCAAAGATAGAAGAATTTCCTGTCGCTGGTGTGATAAAGAAGGTGTGCGTGCACCGCAAGGGAGCCACAAGGGCGTTTCCCCCACATCATCCTGCCCTGCCGGATGTTTATCGCGAGGTGGGCCAACCGGTACTGATACCGGGGGATATGGGGACAGGATCCTATGTACTTGCGGGAGCAGAGAAGGCCTTTGAGGAGACATTCGGCAGTACCTGTCACGGTGCCGGGCGTGTGATGAGTCGTGGCAGGGCGATGAAGGAGAGCAAAAACAGATCAATAGAAAAAGAGATGGCCGACAGGGGCATTGTGGTTATGGCTGCGGGTAAAAAAACCATTCGCGAGGAAATGCCCGACGCATATAAAGATATAGAAGACGTTGTAAACATTGTCCATCGGGCTGGTCTATCCAGAAAAGTCGCGAGGCTCAGAGCCGTCGGCTGTATCAAGGGATGATTCTGCTGATTAATGACCTTTTCACCCGATCTCTGCGTTATGCTCAAAAATAATCCTTGGAATATCAACTATATGCACCCCAAGGACATTTCCTGCGGGGCACCTGCGGCTATTTTTTCGCAGGTCTTGATCTTGAACGAAAAGCCTCATAACTCAATAGAATCAGGGATGAATAGGGGGGAAGAATAAAAAGACGCCACTCGGAACAGCAATTTTGAGTTCAGGTATGGGCAGTGCTTGACAAAATATAGAATATGATTAACTTGAAGTAGTGGTTCGGAAAGTAGAAAAAGAGAGAGCTGCTTCTGTTCTAAAAACCGATTTCCGACAGCCGGATATTGAATTAGACAGTAAGCGCATTCCCCGCAACTGTCGGAGCAAAAGCGGAGATCCCGCGTATACGGGATTGAGGAGAACTTCAATAGATACAAGCTGGATTTATAAATTCTTAGGGAAGGAAGGTGAATAATGCCTGATATAAACATACCGGAGGATACATACGATACCATTATTGTGGGAGGAGGACCTGGTGGACTTACCGCGGGACTGTACGCGGCCAGGGCCGACATGAAAGTTCTGTTGCTGGAGGGAAATGCCCAGGCCAGCCAGATAACCATGACGGATATGATAGAAAATTACCCCGGTGTTTCTGAGATCAGCGGTTTTGAACTTAACGATACGTTCAAAAAGCAGGCAATCTCGTTTGGTTTGGAGATCAGACCGGAACAGGCGAACCGCATAAACAGAGAAAAATCAGGAGATGTTGAAGAATGGGAGATTATAACCGATGATAATGTCTATCGGACTTTTTCTATTATTATTTCTTCAGGAGCAGCCTGGAGCAGTCTGGGAGTAGCGGGGGAGCAGGAATTTATCGGCAGAGGAATATCATACTGTGCCACCTGCGATGCTCCCTTCTACAGGGGCAGTGAAGTTGCCGTAGTAGGAGGCGGAGACACCGCCATCCAGGAGGCCCTCTATTTGACGAAATTTGCCTCAAAGGTTACAGTGATTCACAGAAGAGACCGCCTGCGCGCGACGGCCATACTTCAGCAGCGAGCCTTTGCCAACGAAAAAATCACATTTGCCTGGGATTCCACCGTAGAGGAGATCTTGGGGGAGGATGTTGTAACCGGGGTAAGGATAAGAAATATAAAAACCTCCGATCGTCATGAAGAGCTTCCTGTCGATGGTGTCTTTATCTTTGTTGGTCTTGTACCGAATACGGCTTTTATCAAGGGAGTTGTCGATCTGGATAAGGAAGGGTATATCATTACAGATAGAGACATGAGAACATCGGCCGAAGGTATCTTCGCATGTGGAGATTGCATCAGCAAGTCCCTGAGGCAGGTAGTAACCGCCTGCGGCGATGGGGCGACGGCTGCGCACAATGCTTCGCTGCATGTTGATGAACTGAAGGGACAGGCATACTAAATCAATATTCTTGAGGAGAAGAAAAATGCCGATTTATGAATACGTCTGCAAAGACTGTGGTAATAAGTTTGAATTAATCCGGTTCGCGAGTGATAATGACAGCGATATAGAATGTCCCGGATGTGGCGAGAAAAATGCCGATAAGGTCGTGTCCTCCCCTGTCGGCTTGCAGGGATCCTGTCAATCCTGTTCGGGAGGGGGAGGGTCCCCTTTTACCTGAAGCTGATTCATGCCCCGACGGGTCGGGGCTTCAGACATAAAAGGTGGTTACAGTGAACCAAATAGTCAATTTCTGGCAACATATTCCGGAACATATCAACCCGGCGTTTCTGGAGGCAGGATCCTTTCAGATCCGTTATTACGGGCTTATGTACCTTGTCGCCTTTTTCATTGTCTATTTGCTTGTCATCTACAGAATAAAAGACGAGAACATTGACTGGTCTAAGGAAACTATCCAGGACTATTTTGTATGGGCAATAGCGGGCCTTCTGATAGGGGCGCGGCTGGGATATGTTCTCTTCTATAATCTTGAATACTACATGGCGCATCCCCTTTACATTATATTTCCCTTTGACATTTCCGGCGGGTTCCGGTTTGTTGGAATCAGTGGCATGTCGTACCATGGTGGTCTTGCGGGTATTGTCGTGGCATCTGTCTGGTTCTGCCGTCGGCGCCAGATAAATTTCTGGCGGTTCGCGGATCTTTTCTGCCCCGCGATACCGCTCGGGTATACATTCGGAAGAATCGGCAATTTTCTAAATGGGGAGCTGTACGGGCGCGTAACGGATGTATGGTGGGGCATGTATTTCCCTCTGGACCCTCTTTTCCGGCTTCGGCACCCATCCCAGCTTTATGAGGCCTTTTTTGAAGGCATATTTCTCTTCGCGATCCTGTGGAGTGTCAGAAAAAAAAGCTGGTTTGACGGATCTCTATTGTGCCTGTATCTTATCGGTTATGGATCTGTGCGTTTTTGTATTGAATTTTTAAGACAACCGGATCCCCAAGTGGGCCTTATCGCGGGGATGCTCAGCATGGGGCAGATACTCTGTATTACGATGATTATCTTCGGTATTGCCGTCATTCTTATAAAAAAAGGGCGAGGAGAAAACGGATGAACAAAAAACTGGTAGTAGTTGGAGGTGGTGCGGGGGGACCTTCCGCAGCCGCGGAGGCCAAGAGAAGAGATCCGTCCCTGGATGTAACGATGCTGGAGAGGGGTGAATTCGTTTCATATGCCGCCTGACCCATGCCCTATTACATCGGCGATGTAATCAAAGATCCAAAAAAGCTTATCGCGAGAACCCCCGAAAAATTTGAAGAGACGGGAATAAAAGTGAGACTCAATACCCATGTTGAGGGTATCGAGGCCGACAGGGGCGAGATTCTGCTGACGGGCGGCGAAAGGCTGTCATACGATGTCCTTGTCATGGGGACCGGTGCTGAAGCAACCTTACCCGATATACCGGGCACGATGCAGGATGGAATCTTTACACTGAAAAACCTGCGAGATGGCATCAATATCAGGAAATATATAAAGGAGAACGACTGCCGCAAGGCGGTGATAGTCGGAGCCGGGTTTATCGCCATGGAGATGAGCGAAGCCCTGAGGAATCTCGATCTTGAGACCAGTATCGTGTACAGGGGTGAACTTCCTGTCAAAAAATGGGACCCGGTATTCTCCGGGATGGTACTGGAAGAGCTTACAAAAAACGGGGTATCCTTTATCGCCCATAATTCTCCGGTTGCCGTTGAGAAAGGCTCAGATGCCCGACTGTGTTTGATTACCGACAAAGGGAGGATAGAGACCGACATTATCATATTCGCCCTGGGTGTAAAGCCAAATACCCGACTGGCACGCGAAGCGGGTCTTACGACAGGCAAATCCGGCGCCATCGAGGTGGATCCTTCACAGCATACATCACGCGAGGAGATATTCGCCGTGGGTGACTGCTGTGAGTCATATAACCGGGTGAGCAAAAAATGGGTGTATATCCCTCTGGGGGATATGGCGAACAAACAGGGCCGAGTAGCCGGTCGTAATATTGCCGGCTATCCCCTGGTATTTCCCGGGGTTGTCGGCGCACAATCCTTTAAGATATTTGACCTGGAAGTCGCCATGACCGGCCTTGATGAGAAAATGGCGGAACAGAGCGGATATTCTCCCGCAGGCAACGTAATCTGGGGAAGTCCTGTGGCGCGCTCCATGAATATAGGGCAGAAACTTGGACTCAAGCTGATCGCGGACAGGGGTTCGGGGAAATTGCTGGGCGCGCAGGCGGTGGGACAGAGCGGAGCGGTGAGCCGTATTAACGTCCTGTCCGCATGTTTGTGGTCAGGGATAGGACTTGACGAGATCGGCTACATGGATCTTGCCTACAGCCCATATTTTAGCGGGGCGTGGGATATGATTCATACAGCAGCTCAGATCCTGGAGAAAAAGTTGTGAAGTTCCCGGGAGTGGTTTGGCAATAAGAACAGATGCCATATGCCCCAGGGTACAGGGTTTCAGTCATTACAATCCGGACCCGCTAAAATTGTAGGGTTTTTTGCTGTAATGCTGTTTCACGGCGTGGAGGAAGCGTACCCCGCGGCCCATCTCTTCAAAAACGGGGAGGCCCATCTCTTCCAGACCTCTTTTGAATGCGTGGAAGGGTTCTCCCACCCCCGCCAGCCATACGATGACAGGTTTTGCCAGTTCCTCCTTCAGCCTGCTCAGATGGCGAAACATACCGCTGTCACAGTTTCCTGAAAAGATGTGTACGATAAGAGAGTCCACTCCCCTGTCGTGCATGACGGCGTCCACCACCTTTGTGTAAACGGCCTCTATTCCATTTTTTTCGACGGCAGGCCATATATCTACGGGATTTGAGGGATCCATCCAGTCTGGGAACACCTCTTTTATGGATTTCAAGGTTTCTTCGGATAACGTGGCCAGAGGGAGATCAAGATCATGCATGAAATCGGCGGTGACGATTCCTCCTCCACCCGAGAAGGTAATAACAGCCGTTCCACCATCACTCTTGCGGTATCCGGTTTTGGAAAAACCCCGGAGAAGGTCCATAAGTTCGTTAAAGTCATACGCCGGTATCACACCTGATTGTGTGAAGGCGTGTTTCATGATTGTGTAATTACCAGCCAGACTGGCTGTGTGACTCACGGCTGCGCGGGCTCCCGATGGGCTTCTCCCCCCCTTAAGAACAATAACGGGTTTCGTGGTGGATCGGCACAGCTTCATAAAACGCCTGACATCGACAATGGATTCGGCGTACAATCCGATAACCCCGGTGAGGGGATCATCTATCAGATATTCCAGTAAATCGGTTTCATTGACGTCACTCTTGTTACCGATAGAGCATATCTTGCTGATACCCATCCCCCCCCGCTCAAGTATCATCATGAGAAAGATAGCGGAGAGAAAGCCGCTTTGAACGATCATCGAAACGTTTCCGGGGACCATCAACGTCTTCCATACATCTGTATACATGAAGGAAAATACATGCCTCGAATGACCGTCGAGAAGACCCATGCAGTTGGGTCCCCACAGTCTTATGTTGTATTTGCAGGCGAGGGCCGTGCATTCTTCCTGGAGTTTTTTTCCTTCTTCACCCACTTCCGCGAATCCCGCCGACTCAATAATGATTCCCCTGACATGTTTCTTCGCGCATTCGTCTATGACAGAGGGAAGAAATGTGGCCGGGATGAAGTATATGGCCAGGTCAACATCACCGGGGATGGATGAGATATCGGGATAGCATTTCATTCCGAGGATCGAATCATGCTTCGGATTTACGGGATATATCCTGCCTTTGTACCCACCGGATATGTTGTTAAGGATGTGATATCCGCCTTTTGCGGGATTGTCCGAGGCGCCGATTATTGCCACCCCGTCGGGATTGAAAAAGCAATTCATTAGAATTCACTCCAGTACTCTTTTTTAGCAGTCTTCTTTATAGGCGGAACAGGCGAATTGTCAAATGTTTTATTCCCGCAATGGTTCTGTAGGATGTTCCCTTTCCGGATGGTGCTCGCTATCACATATGATGCCATGTTCTGGCGATGACATCCTGCCTGAAAAAGCTTGACAATGGCCTGTAAATCTTTTATCTTTTAGAATAATGTGCGTTCTGTTGAAAAGAAATGTCAGGCTGTTAAAACTATTTGAAAGGAGAGGCGTTATGTTTAAGAAGAGAAACCTTGTACTGTTTGTTGTGCTGATTGTGGCTTTGTCAATGGTCTTTATCGGTCCTTCGTTTGCAGCGAAGAAAAGTTTCTTCGCGATTGCCACGGGTGGCACGGGGGGCACTTACTATCCCCTGGGGGGGGTTCTGGCTCAGGCACTGTCCAACAAACTCCCCAATGTTATTGTTACCGCCCAGTCGGGTAACGCGTCTGTCGCGAACTGCAACCTTATAAAGACACACCAGATCGAATCGGGGTTCGTGCAGAACAATGTTGCCTACTATGCGTATAACGGGGTCGAGCAGTTTGATGGAAAACCCGTTAAAAACCTGAGGGCCATCGCCTCTCTCTACCCTGAGACAATCCAGATTATTGCCAGAGAGGGAGCCGGCATTAAAAACGCGAAGGATCTGAAGGGGAAAAAGCTGGTCCCTGGTGACAGAGGAAGTGGAACCGAAGTGGACTGCCTGGCGGTTCTTTCAGGTCTCGGCCTTACCTATGATAATTTCGCCGGTGTAGACTGGCTCAGCTTTGCTGGCGCCACCCAAAGGCTGAAAGACAGGCAGGCCGATGTGGCGTTCATTACAGCAGGATGGCCCACGGCATCCGTTACAGAGCTGGCCACAACATCAAATATTACACTTGTTCCGCTGGATGACAAAACCATAGCAAAGATCATCAAGGCGCATCCCTTCTATGCAAAGGTCATTGTCCCTGCGGGCACTTACAAAGGGGTGGATACAGATATTCCCACCATCACCACGATGGCTCAGTGGGTTGTTGATGCTGCCGTCCCGGAAGAGATGGTTTACAACCTTACAAAGGCACTGTGGGATAAGGGATCTTTTGTCCTGCGTAAAAAGGGTGGCAAGGCTGCCGCGGCTCCGAGCGGAGCTGAAATTATGGCGAAGGCCCATTCCAAGGGTAAAGATGTTACCCTCGCAACAGCGCTTGACGGCGTAGCGATTCCCCTTCATCCGGGCGCAGCGAAATTTTACAGGGAGAAGGGTTTGATAAAATAGCAAGAAATTGATCTTTCAGGAGGTATCCGGGCACCGGTTTTCCGGTGCCCGGTCTTTTTTATGGATAAGAAAAGAATAATCATTCTCTCTTCTATTGCAGGCCTCTTTCTCTTATCTCTTATTCCCTGTCATGTATTGAGAATAGAGGCGGCAAGGAAAAATCGAACGGTCTTTATTCAGATAATCCGCCCAGATTACATATTTTCAACCGAATATATTCATTCGGTTGAATTGTCCCCTGTCCGGGAATATTTCAAAATAGACAAAAACTTCAGGATCGTTCTTTATGAAACGACCTTCTCTTCCTGTAATACCGGCCTTCCAACTACCCTCTCCGGAGATGAAAAGCTTTATATCGATGGGGATCATCTGCGTATCTCCGACATGCACAGGGTATTACCGGAGCTTAACCTGTGGGTCAATAAAAAATACGACAACACCTTGACGCTGGGAGATGGTGAGATGCTTAAACTCCCCTCTCTCGCGGGAGATACCCTTTTGCGAGTGATTGTAGAAAGACTGCCATTTATCAAATTTTTGTATTTGAGGGCAAAAACATAGGAGACACTTTATATGGAACCGCAGGAAACGGTGACTATCTCTGAAGACATAGAAGAAATTGCCAAATACGATCCTGAGTTTCGATTCCGAAAGCTCACAGGCATTACGCTGAAGCTTGCCTTCTTTATGACGCAGGTTCTTTCGATATTTCATATTTATACGGCCGGCTTCGGCGTTTTTCAGGAGTGGAGACATAGGGCTTTTCACTTGGCCTTCGTCTTGCCACTTGTGTTTTTTCTTTATACGATAAGAAAAGACAAGACGGAATCCAGGAAACATCTTGTCTATGATGTCATCTACGGTATTATCGGTGCCGCCATTGCCGGCGCCATGTTTCGCGAGATCCTGGAACTTTCAGGATATGCCACGTTTATCCTGTCGGCAGCAGTATTCCTGTTTGTCATCTATTTCAAGCGCAGGGAGTTCCTATCGAACAGGATTTTTGTATATGTAGATTTTGTTATATTTACCATAATGATCGTCGTGCTGGCCTGGGGTGCGCGCCTCGGTTTTCAGTATATGCACCTTAGAGAATCATTTGATAATTCCGGCATATCCCTCTTTTTCTGGAGCGTTTTCCTGTTTGGTGTATTTTTCAGCATGATATTGCTCTTTGCTGTTCAGTGGTTCAGGGCACTGCTTGCCCTGGTAAAGAGCGCAGATTTCGGCTATAAACAGGACAATATCCCCTATTTTGATGTATTTCTTGCAATTCTCGCATCTTTTATCTCTGTTTATATATTTCTGGAATTTAATAGTCTGGTCATACGCGCGGGGCTTCCTCTCAAGATGGATGTTGTTGTGGGCGCCTTTGCCATTTTACTGGTATTGGAGGGGGCACGACGCAGTATAGGGCCTCCTCTTCCCATTATTTCCTTATTTGTTCTGCTAAACTGTTATCTGGGTCCCTATTTTATTGATATTCCCGGACTCAGTTTTTTCGCGCACAGGGGGTATTCCATTCAGCGGATCATTGAGCACATGTATCTTGGCACGGAGGGCATCTATGGTATTCCGCTCGGGGTTGTAGCCACTTTTGTGTTTCATTTTGTATTGTTCGGGATCTTTATATCCAAGACAGGCCTGGGACAGTTCTTTATGGATTGCGCGATGGCTATTGCCGGGTGGTCTGCCGGTGGTCCCGCCAAGGTTGCCGTTATAAGCAGCGGATTCATGGGTTCCATAAGCGGGAGTTCCATAGCGAATACCGTCACTACTGGGGCGTTTACGATTCCCCTCATGAGACGTGTCGGGTATCCTGCCCAGTTTGCCGGAGCCGTTGAAGCGGCTTCGTCGACGGGAGGTCAACTGATGCCACCTATTATGGGCGCTGCAGCATTTATAATGGCGGAATTTCTGGGGATACCCTATATCAAGATTGCCGCGTGTGCTGTTGTCCCCGCCATACTCTATTTCTTTGCTGTGGGCACCATGGTGCATCTCGAAGCCAAGAAACAGGGCCTGCAGGGGCTTCCACGAGAGACGCTGCCCAAACTGTGGAAGGTGATAAAAGATGGGTGGTTGCTGCTGACACCCCTTGTTATTATTATATATCTCCTGGTCACAGGAAGCAGCCCGTTTCTGGCCGCCTTCTGGGGAATCATTTACTCGGTTGCAACAGGCCAGGTACACAAGAAAACATATCCGCTGCTGATTACAATCTTCCTGTCGATTCCGTCTGTGCTGGTAAGGGTCAATCCGATGGAAGAGATTTCTCTCTTTTCAATTATCTGGTTTGCGCTGCTCGCCGCCGGATTTGTCGGAACATTCATCAAGACGGAAAGATCCTCCTGGCTTCCGGGACTGCTGCCGGCCTTTGTCCTGGTATGGTTGCTTTCATGGGGACTGGAGCCATCCCTCTGCTCATTCTGGGCGATGATGACAGTGATTGCTACAGGGGTCTGTTACAGGGAAAGTAAAATGAGAATACCGGATATAATGGACACACTGGAACTGGGAACAAAAAATGCCCTCGCCATCGGGGCGGCGTGTGCCTGTATAGGTTTTATTGTAGGGGCAACTACCCTTACCGGCCTGGGACTCAAGTTTGCGGCAGCGGTCATTGAACTCGCCCATGTGATAACAACCGTAGTTATGAACCTTGACGTACTCCATCTCCTGAGCGCGAATTCTGTCGCGTTGTTCTTCACCCTCATACTTACGGCAGTAGCATGTTTTGTCCTCGGCATGGGAATTCCCACAACGGCGCAGTATATAATAGCATCAATGATAGCCGCTCCGGCGCTTATGCAGTGGGGCATTCACCCGCTGGTATCTCACATGTTTGTGCTGTTCTACGCCGTTCTCGCAGACGTAACGCCGCCCGTTGCCCTTGCTGCCTATGCGGCATCGGGAATTTCCGGTGCCAATCCGTTTAAGACCGGATTTACCGCTTTCGGGCTGGCTTCCGCCGGTTTCGTCGTTCCATTTGTTATTGTGTCTGCACCCATAATTCTCTGGTTGCCGACGCTTCTCGACCCTGAAGCTTCATTTGACTATCTCAGATTCGCACATATATTTATAACGCTGCTGATAGGAGTGGTGGCCCTTGGAGCTACAGTGATAGGATATTTCAGGAGTAGGTCAACTCTGTTCGAAAGGGCGCTTACTGCAATTGCCGCCTTTACGCTTCTTTCCCCGGAGGTTTACAGTGATCTGGCAGGAATCGCCATATTGGCATTTCTTTATATAGTTCAAGGCAGGAGAAATAAGAAAAATCTGGAGGAGAAACAAGATGAGCAGTAAGATAATACGGGTGGTGCAATATGGATTGGGACCTATCGGCAGCGCTATGGCACGCCACGTTGTAGAGCGGGATGGAATAGAACTGGTTGGTGGAGTGGAGGTTGACGAGACAAAGACAGGCAGGGATATCGGTGAGGTAATCGGTCTCAGCAGTCCTGTTGGATTCCCCGTGGTTAAAGACCTGTCCCGGGTATTGGAGAAAACAGAGGCGGATGTGGTGCTTCACACTACCGGCTCCTTTGCTGCTTTTTTTGAGCCTCAGATTATGGAAATCCTGGGAGCCGGCCTGGATATTGTCTCAACATCCGAGGAACTTTCGTTCCCCTGGCTGGCTCACCCGGATGCCGCCGCTAGGATAGACGCTGCCGCTAGAAATGCAGGCAAAACAGTATTGGGCACGGGTGTTAATCCCGGTTTTATCATGGATTCACTGCCCCTTAATCTCACGGCTATCTGTCAGCGGGTGGATCGCATCGACGTGACGCGTCGCCAGGATGCCTCGTTGCGGCGTGGACCATTCCAGGCAAAGATAGGTTCAGGAATGACGGTGGAAGACTTTAGAGCAAAAACGAAAACGGGACGCATGGGACATGTCGGGCTTCCGGAATCCATGGGAATGGTCTTCTCCACATTAGGCAGAAATCTGGTAAAATATGAATCCAGTATCGAACCGGTAGTAGCCGATTCTCTAGTCCAAACCGACTACTTTGAGGTAAAGCCCGGTCAAGTAAGGGGACTTAAGCAGGTAGCCCGCGGGTATACCGGTGAGGGCGAATTTATGACCCTTACCTTCATAGCCGCGCTGGATGAAAAAGTGGATGAAGATATCATCCTGATTACCGGGAAACCGGATCTGGAAGTCAGGATGAAGGGCACCAATGGCGACATCGCGACAGTGGCCATTGCGGTTAATGCCGTGCGGCGTGTATTTGAGGCACAGCCCGGTCTGGTTACCATGCGTGACCTGCCAATAGTAACGATCTGGTAGGTAAAAACATCGTAACCGCTCACAGTTGTCGATTCACAGTTTACAGTTTTCCGATAAAGTATGTAGCGATCGAAACATTTTGGATATTGATTTTAAGCTTCTGTTTTTCAACCGTAAATCCCGGCGAGTCGGGATAAACCGTTAACAATTATAAAACATCAAGTGAGGCAGTTCCCATGAAAAGATTGATTGATTTGTCAAAGGAAAAACTTCTCGAAAGGATATGGAAAACTGAGCCCAGACTCAAGGGTATTCTTCGCAATGCCAGACATGTGGAAGAAGCCCGGTATGTATTTTTCGATTATCTTGATCGCTTCGGAAGAGATCTATACAACATGAAAGCCGATACACCCTTTGCGGATCTTAATGTTGTAGAGAGAAGGAATGCCAGGGAATGTATCCGTGTGCTCGCAAATACAATGCGGACAGAAAACGAACATCTTACGCAGGTCTCGCCTATGAATCTTTTGTATAACCTTGCGAATGATGAAAAAGGAGCTCTTGAGAAGGTAAGCAAGGGGTTTTTGCTGGAATACGTTGCCCTGCTGGAGGGTATCAGGGGAAGCTATGGAAAACATTCTCAACACCACGAGCTCCTGAAGCAGAAAGAAGGAAGAGGCGCTGCCATTGAACGATCTTCCCAGCTAGATGCTTACGGGAAAATGATGAGAAAATATTTCGGGCGGTACAGAACTGGACTTAATCCTAAATTGGTAAAAAAGAGGAAAAAACTGAAAGATAAGATATTGAACTATTTCGGGGCTGGAGAAGAAGACTGGGGAAATTATCTCTGGCACATGAAACACATCATCAAACACATCGAGACACTGTCTGCTCTTGTCGAGTTGAATGATGATGAAATGGAAGGGTTAAGACTGGCGACGGAAAATCATATTCCTTTTGAAATAACACCCCATTATCTGTCGCTTTTTAATGAAGAAGGGATGACTTTGCATGATCGCGCCATTCGAGCGCAGGTCATTCAGAGTCCCAGGTATTGCACCAATGTCCTCGCAAATCAGGGTGATGGAAGAGACATGGATTTTATGGGTGAGCATGCGACGAGTCCGATAGATGGAGTCACGCGCAGATACCCTCAGATTATCATTATGAAACCGTTTAATTCATGCCCGCAGATATGTGTTTATTGTCAGAGAAACTGGGAAATAACAGATATTGACGACAATCCCATGATGCCCAGGGACAAGGTGGAAGAGATGATAAACTGGGCTAGGGAGGATGAAAATCTCTCAGAGATTCTTATAACCGGCGGAGACCCCTTTACACTCAACAACGAGTACCTTGACTGGATGATCGGAGAGGTCGCGGCAATAGATCATGTAGACAGGATAAGAATCGGAACCAGAACACTTGTAACCCTGCCCCAGAGGATAAATGACGGTCTGCTTGAAATACTTGCGAAATACCACGAGTGGGGGAAAAGAGAAATCGCTATAGTTACGCATATCGAACACCCCACCGAGATATGCCCGGAAGTCCTGGATGCCGTGAAAAAGATAAGAAAGCTGGGAATCAATATCTATAATCAGCAGGTCTTTACCTATTATAACAGCAGAAAATTTGAAACAGCCTTCTTGCGGAAAACACTCAAGGTTTGCGGTATTGATCCCTACTATACATTCAACTGCCAGGGCAAGGACGAAACAGTGGATTTCAGAGTCCCCATAGCAAGGATATTACAGGAGAACAAGGAGGAGGCGAGGCTCTTGCCCGGCCTTGTCAGAACAGATGAACCGGTCTTCAATGTGCCGAGGTTGGGTAAATCACATTTGAGGGCGTGGCAGGATCATGAGGTCATAATGATTCTGCCCGATGGCCGGAGGGTATACAGATTCTATTCATGGGAAACAAAGCTTACGACGGCAAGGGATTACCTTTATACAGATGTGTCCCTTTATGATTATTTCAAAAGACTGCAGGAAGACGGCGAGAATGTTAACGATTATCTCTCCGCGCTGTATTATTTTTAGGGTCTTCAGTACCGTTCCCCGCCGGACTGCGGCGGGGAATTCTGGAGATGTTCTTATCGGAGTTCTGTGTATAGTCTTTCCCCTATCTTCAGACCAAGGGCGATGAAGTCGGGGCCGTACTCCCTGCCTGTAGATGTGCGGAAGGTATCCCTGATCTTTTCCAGGGCTTTCAATCCGGCGGGAAAATGGTCTAATAAAATTTCAATTGGGATATTAAAGGTATCTGATATATCCCATATCATTTCCGTGAAATTATCGGGGCCCCACCGAAACTTATCTGCGTCGTACAGGGCATCAGACAGGAGCTGAGCGTCCGGATCGGCAATAGAGGTGCATGACTGAAAGGCCTCGTGATTTCCTATCGCGTTGACCACAGACGTTTGTTCTTTATCTGTAAGGTCAAATTTCCTGAGTATCGTCTTCGCTTCTTCAGCTCCCCGCCGGGCGTGATTTTTGCTTGATCTTTTTATGTCATGCAGAATGCCGGCTATATGTGCCAGGGCAACAGAGCGATTTACATTGTCCGCTTCCATTGTATGCCGCCCTTCGATGAGAATTATGGTCCCCGCGTCTATCGCAACCTTCCTTGCATGAGACAATCCATGACCGGAGAAGTTTACCCTCGCGGTTATTATCTCAATACATGCTGTGACTATCGGATTGTTTTCAAACAGAAGGAGAGATTCACGGATCTCAGTCTTTTTCTCCCGGTAAAAACGAGGAGCGGCAAATGTGCCGGCGATTTTTTCAGACAGGATTTTCGCATCTGAGAGAGTTTGAATGATCATCGGATTTCGCTTTATTCCCCTGAAAACGGGTATATATCCGTTATTTTTTTGAGTTTCCCGTGAACAACAGCGGGAATACGATGTCACTGACACAACAGGGTATCAGGACGGCAATAAACAGGAAGATGAAGACGGCAAAGTACGACAGCCAGTTTAATGTACCTCCCACAGCCATGATAACATGAAAGATTGAGGCCCATGTGCTCAGGAGAACATGTCCCGCATGAGGAAACTTTGTTGACGGCCGGAAATAAGCTATGGCTACTCCCAGTATTGCCAGGGGATTTACCAGCCACCACTTTTCGATAAAGCCGATATGAAGACCCCTGTTAGGCATATTAAGCATAACTTCGCCAAGATAGGGGATCAGGGAATCACTTATAGTGGCAATGCCTATAGAGCCTGCATAACCGATAACCAGCAGAATCCAGATATTGCATTTACCTCCGACCCCTCCACATTTGTGAAGTTCATACATGGATGCCGTGACAAGGGCACTCAGAACAACGTGTATTGGATGGAGAACATAGAATATATTCATGGCAGTTGTGTGGGGTACATGCTGAAAGAGAACCATAAGTACCATACCGGTAACTGCACCGAGGAGAGTAAAGGGGGCGTGATTTTTTAATTCTCTTAATATTTGTCCGGTCATAATCATCTTCATCTCTTTTTATCCAGGAAACTGTCCGATAATACACCACTGTTTACGAACAGTCTTCTATAACAACCGGCAGGACGTACCGGATGGGGCAGGAACAGGGAAAGCGATTTATCGGTAAAAGAAATTACCGGCAAATCGCCTGCCAAGAGCGAAATATAACACCTGTTATCCTGTCACCTTTGCTGAATAATTTTCAGCCATTTTGATTCCAAGGTCGAGGGCATCCTGGTTAATCTGTAAAAAAGCGGAAGGAATCCTGACCTCCAGTACCTTCATTATGGACTTCGGGCTAACTATCTTTAAGAAGGTAATCAAGACCCCTAGCATGCATATGTTGAAGACAATTGGCTTCCCGATCTTATCGATAACCTCTGTATACATATCAAGTTCTATCTGCTTCGCATCAACCTTTTCATTTTGTTTGACATAATGGCTGTCGGTCAGAAGAAGACCTCCGGGTCGGATAAGCCCGGAGAATTTATCATATGCCTCCTGAGTAAGACACACTAAAATGTTTGGCTCGACAACCTTGGGAAACAGTATATCCGTATCGGAAATGATAATATCTGAACGGCTCGCTCCTCCTCTGGCTTCAGGGCCGTATGACTGGGATTGGACTGCGTTCAACCCTTCATAAAGGAGAGCGGCCTCTGCCAGTATAATGGCCGCTGTAATCACACCCTGTCCGCCTGAACCGGAGAGAATGATTCTACGTCTTTCCATAATTTACCTTTCTTTAGACGCCCTTTCTATAACTTTGTCATATTCAGCACAGTACTCTGGCCGTTCTTCCTGGACAAATATGCCTCGTTCTATGAGATCGGGGTTTTTCTCCTTTTCCTTACTCCCTATGGGAGTCGTATTGGTTTTATAACCATTGAGCATATCCACTGCACTGGGAATGTTATTTCTTCGGCCAAACTGTGTTGGGCACTGAGACAGGACTTCGACAACCGAAAATCCTTTATGCGCAATGGCCTTCTCAAATATCTTCACCATTGCATTGACGTGATAGGTTGTCGTCCTGGCAACAAAGGAGGCGCCTGCACCGGTTGCAAGCTTAACCACATCAAAAGAATGGTCTATATTTCCATAGGGTGCGGTCGTGGCAAATTCTCCGTATCCTGTCAACGGAGAGTACTGGCCTCCTGTCATACCATAGATGCTGTTGTTCATGATAATGGCAGTTACATCGATATTGCGTCTCGCGGCATGGATAAAATGGTTACCTCCGATAGCACAGGCATCACCGTCCCCCATGGGGACTATTACTGTAAGTTCCGGTCTGCTCAGTTTGACACCGGTGGCAAAGGCAAGGGCCCGGCCGTGGAGTGTATGCAGGGTATGAAAATCGAGGTAGCCACTGATACGGGCAGAACATCCAATACCCGAAATTACAGCAATATGATTTTTTTCCAAACCGAGGTTCTCAATCGCACGGATAATGGCAGTCATTATAGTGCCGTGACCGCAACCGGGGCACAACATATGAGGGAAAAATCTTTTTCTGATATAGTCTTTAACTGCCATTTCCTACACCCCTTTCCCCTGGGTGATTCTTATGATATTCAAAACATTGGTAGGTGTAATAAATCCACCGTCGATCCTGTTGGCAAGAAAAACCCTGTCAGGATTCTTGACTGCCTTCTTTACCTCACCAAGTATCTGGCCCATATTCATTTCTACCACAATTATATGATTCGCAGAGGCACATCGCTCCCTGACAAGTTTGGCAGGAAAGGGCCAGAGAGTCTGTAATTCCAACAGCCCAAGTTTTTCACCCCGTGCTCTCCTGTTTTTTACAATGTGAAGGGCCGTTCTGGCGGAGGACCCATAAGAAATCAGGAGGCATTCCGCATCATCAACAAAGAATTCCTTTATTCTCGTGATTTCATTTACATGGGTTTCAATCTTGTCTACCAGATGGTGCATCAGCCCATATACAATATCCGGTTTATTTGAAGGAAATCCCCACATGTCATGCGCCAGTCCTGTGACATTATGCCGGTGGTCACCTCCGAAATCAGACATGGGCAGGCGGCCATCCTCCCTTGGCAGATACGGATGGTAATCGGTTCCTGCCGGCACGGACGTTTTTAATCTATCTACCACATTAATCTCCCCTGCCCTCGGCTCCATAAGTTTTTCCCTCGTATGGCCAACGACTTCATCGAGAAGCAAAATAACCGGTGTCCTGAAGGTTTCCGCCAGATTAAAGGCCTCAACCGTTATTGCAAAAACGTCCTGGCTGTTGGATGCAGTTAAAACGATAATAGCGTGATCTCCATGGGTTCCCCAGCGCGCCTGCATAACATCTCCCTGGCTTCCACTTGTAGGGAGACCCGTCGAAGGGCCTCCCCGCTGAACATCAACGACAACGCATGGAGTTTCAGTCATCACAGCAAAACCAAGGGCCTCCTGCTTCAAGGAAAAACCGGGTCCCGAGGTTGCGGTCATAACCTTTTTCCCTGTAAGCGAGGCGCCGATTACGGCACACATGGAGGAAAGTTCATCCTCCATCTGAATAAATTTTCCTCTCTTCGCGGGCAAACGACGCGAGAGCAGCTCTGCAATTTCTGTGGAAGGGGTTATCGGGTAACCGGCAAAAAAATCAAGCCCTGCATAAAGAGCTCCCCTGACACAAGCTTCATTACCTTGAACAAACCTGACATCTTTCTTCACTTCGAAAATTACCTCCTTACTAAATAGATGCTTAGTTTTGTCTTGCTTTTCAGTCGGATAAGGTATCAGAAAAAGGTCAATAAGATATTCTATTCCAGCTCAATCGCAAGATCAGGACAGCGTAGCTCGCACATTCCACAGCCATTGCACTTTTCTGGATATTCAAGTATAGCCTTTCCCATATCATCCATTGACAAAGCATCCTGTGGACAAAACTCAACACAAATTCCACACCCCTTGCACCAGCCTCTTCTGATAACAGGTAATTTCCTATTTTTCGTTTCCGTATCCATGACGCGCTTTCTATCACATTAAAAAGTTTTGCCAACCACTGCTTTGTTTATTTCATTATCTTTTCTGATATTGTTATCATACCATATATTGTGTGAGGTCAAGTAAAAACCATTTTCCCATTACAAAAATACTTTGTATGTCAAATCCATTGTGGTAAGTAATAAGAACAAGCCGAATTTTTGTCACATTAAGAGACCTTACCCGTGGCATAGTCCTGTTTTGAGGAGATTTTATATGAAGATTTTGTGTGTGGATCATATTGGTATCGCGGCCAACAGTATAGACGGAAGTGTAAATTTCTATACGCAGATGCTGGGGTTGAAATTGGTTGGAACCGAAGAAGTGACAGAGCAGAAGGTACGAACCGCTTTCCTGCCGGTTGGAGAATCCGAGCTTGAGATACTGGAATCGACCGCTCCGGATGGACCCATTGCCAGGTATATCTCCAAAAATGGTGAAGGGATACAACACATAGCACTGAGAGTCGATGACGTTGAAGCTGCTCTCGAAGAACTGAAAAGCAAAGGGGTCAGGCTGATTGATGAAACGCCGCGACGTGGCGCGGGTGGTACAAAGATTGCTTTCATACATCCCAAGGCTACGAACGGGATCCTTTTGGAATTGTGTCAGAGAGACTAAAGTTGTGTCAGCGATACCCTGTCATTTCGAAGGAGTTTTCACGACTGAGAAATTTTAGATTTCTTTCTGCGGTTGCAATTATATGCCTTGATTGACATGATACTAAAGCCTCGGTTTTTTAAAAAATATTGGAGTCATTACAGGAGGAGGATAAGTTTAGTGACGAATCAGGAAAAATTAGAATTAATGAAGGAAAAAGCAAGGAAGATCGAGGCCGGTGGCGGAGAAAAAGCTGTCGAAAAATTGCATGCAACAGGGAGATTAACTGCCCGCGAAAGACTGGCCCTGCTCTTTGATGAAGGCACTTTTACGGAACTGTATAAGTTTGTTGAACACAGATGCGTGAATTTTGGTATGGCCGATAAAGAGATTCTCGGTGAAGGAGTCGTAACAGGTTATGGTGATGTCGACGGGAGAACGGTATTTGCCTATGCGCAGGATTTTGGTGTAATAGGCGGTTCTCTCGGTGAGATGCATGCTACTAAGATCGTAAAGTGTCTGGAAGAAGCCATGCTTGCCGGTTGTCCCGTAGTCGGGCTGAATGATTCCGGCGGTGCAAGAATTCAGGAAGCGGTCGATTCCCTTGCCGGATACGGAAGAATATTTTACAAAAACACAATGGCATCCGGATTAATCCCTCAGATATGTGCTATTATGGGTCCGTCAGCGGGTGGAGCAGTTTATTCACCTGCATTGATGGACTTTGTCTATATGGTCAAGCAGGACTACGCGCAGATGTTCATTACCGGTCCTGTTGTGGTTAAAGCCACTACCGGTGAAGATGTTTCCGCTGTTGAACTTGGAGGCGCAATGACTCATAACCAGAAGAGTGGCGTTTCCCACTTTATGGCGGATACCGATGAGGACTGCATCAATCAAATCAAAATATTGTTGAGTTACCTGCCGGCAAATCACAATGAAAAACCGCCTGTTATCAAATGTGATGATCCAGCAGGTCGCATGGAAGAAAAACTTAATACAATAGTACCGGAAAGCAGCAATCGTCCATATGATATGAAAAAATTGATAAAGATGGTTGTCGATAATGGTGAAATCTATGAAAGTCAAAAGCTCTTTGCCCCGAATATGATCACCTGTTTTGCACGAATGAATGGTTCTTCTGTTGGAATCATAGCAAATCAGCCGCGATTCTTGGCGGGTTGTATCGATATCGATGCATCTGATAAGGCGGCCCGTTTCATCCGGTTCTGTGACTGCTTTAATATACCCATACTTACTTTTGTCGATGTACCGGGGTATCTGCCCGGTACGAGGCAGGAGTTTGGTGGAATAATAAGACATGGGGCCAAGCTGTTGTACGTATATCCGGAAGCGACGGTGCCGAAAATAACTATTGTAATCCGTAAGGCTTATGGTGGTTCTTATCTCGGTATGTGTTCCGGTGAATCCGGCGCCGACATGGTTGTTGCATGGCCGACGGCCGAGATTGCCGTGATGGGAGCCGACGGTGCGGCGGACATTATATACCGGAAAGAATCCTCAGAATCCAAGCAGAAGAAAAAAGATGAGTATGTCGCGGAATTTGCCACCCCTTACCAGGCAGCCAAACATGCGATGATTGAGCAGATTATTGAACCGAAAGAAACAAGGCCTGTTATAATAAGCGCGTTGAAGATGTTGAAAAACAAAAAGGAAGACCGTCCTTACAGGAAACATGGAAATATACCTTTATAGAAGCTCAGATATAGGAGAAATTATACTATGTCAGAACATCCTGATATAAAAAAATGGAGAGAACTTGCAACGAAACAGTTGAGGGGAAACCCCCTTGAGTCACTCAACTGGAATACACCCGAAGGAATACAGGTCAAACCCGTGTATACTGCCGAGGATATCGAGGGATTGGAATGCGTTAATACACTTCCAGGACTTCCGCCCTTTGCCAGAGGTCCCATGGCTACCATGTATGCTGGAAGACCCTGGACCATTCGCCAGTATGCCGGTTTTTCAACCGCAAAAGAATCGAATGCGTTTTACAGAAGAAACCTTGCGGCAGGCCAAAAGGGGCTTTCGGTGGCCTTTGACCTTGCGACTCACAGGGGCTATGACTCTGATCATCCCAGGGTGATTGGCGATATCGGAAAGGCCGGCGTTGCAATAGATTCTGTGGAGGACATGAAAGTTCTTTTCAATCAGATTCCGCTGGATAAGATGTCGGTTTCCATGACCATGAACGGCGCCGTTCTACCAATTCTTGCCGGGTACATAGTTGCGGCAGAAGAGCAGGGTGTGACCCAGGATAAACTCGCGGGCACCATTCAGAATGATATCTTAAAGGAATATTTGACACGTAATACATATATCTATCCGCCGGAGCCTTCCATGCGGATTGTGTCCGATATTATTGGGTACTGTTCGAAAAATATGCCCAAATATAATACCGTCAGCATAAGCGGTTACCATATGATGGAGGCCGGAGCAAACTCCATACTTCAAACCGCATTTACCCTGGCCGATGGGGTGCAATATGTGAGAGCAGCCCTTAACGCAGGGCTTGACATAGACGCGTTTGCGCCGCGACTCTCATTTTTTTTCGGAATCGGGATGAATTTCTTCATGGAGATTGCCATGTTGAGAGCCGCCCGTTTTCTCTGGTACGAACTAATCAGCAAGTTCAACCCTCAAAACCCGAAATCCGCCATACTCAGGACCCATTGCCAAACATCGGGCTGGAGTCTGACGGAGCAGGATCCATATAATAATATCGTACGCACCACCATTGAATGTATGGCCGCAGTTCTGGGCGGGACCCAGTCTCTCCACACCAATTCATTCGATGAGGCTGTGGCCACACCCTCGAATTTTTCCGCCAGGATTGCCAGGAATACTCAGATTATTGTTCAGGAAGAATCTCAAACATGTCACGCTATTGATCCGCTGGGCGGCTCCTATTATGTTGAGACTCTGACAGATGGGATTATCCGGGGGGCGCGAAAGATTATTGATGAGATCGAAGAGCTGGGCGGGATGGCCAAGGCCATCGAAACCGGAATGCCAAAGATGCGAATAGAAGAATCGGCGGCCAGAAAGCAGGCCCGGATAGACCAGGGTCTGGATGTGATCGTGGGGGTGAACAAGTATCAGATAGAGGAAGAGTCCCTTGATGATATTCGTGAAGTATCGGAGGCTGTTCGGGATGAGCAGGTTGCGAGATTAAAAGAGCTGAAGGCAAAACGAGACCCTGTCGCTGTGTTGAAGGCCCTGGAGGCCGTAACAAACTGTGCCGAATCCGGGGGGAATCTTCTGGAAGTGACAATATCTGCCACACGGGCCAGGGCAACGGTTGGAGAGATCTCAAACGCCATGGAAAAAGTCTTCGGACGATATACAGCGACAACCCAGTGTATATCCGGGGCATATGCTTCTGAATATACAGACAATGAAATATTCGCCGCTGTAAAAAAGAGAACAAGTAATTTTATGGATAGGGAAGGCAGACGGCCACGGATTCTTGTTGTCAAGATGGGTCAGGATGGTCATGACCGGGGGAGCAAGGTGATCGCTACCGCCTATGCGGATCTTGGGTTTGATGTGGATATCGGTCCCATGTTTCAGACTCCGGGGGAGGCGGCCAGAATGGCTGTGGAAAATGATGTTCATGTCATCGGCGTTTCAAGCCTGGCTGCCGGGCACAAGACCCTTATTCCCCAGCTTTTAGAAAGCCTTAAGGCAGAGGGCGGAGAAGATATCAAGGTAGTTGCCGGTGGGGTAATCCCCCACAGCGATTATGATTTTCTCTATGATGCAGGTGTGGCGGCGATATTTGGTCCGGGGACACCCATTCTGGATTCCGCAAACAGGACTCTAAACATCCTGGAGCAGAGAACATGATATCAAACGATATTCAGCCTTATATAGAGGGTGTGCTGAAACATGACAGGCGTATGATTTCCAAGACCATTACACTGATTGAAAGCACGCTCCCTGCTCACAAAAAAATGGCGCGGCTTGTTATCGATCAACTGCTCCCTCACGCAGGGCAGGCGATACGACTCGGGATAACGGGGGTGCCGGGTGCGGGGAAAAGCACCTTCATAGAGGCACTCGGTATGCTGTTGATAAAAAAAGGATATAGCGTGGCTGTTCTTGCTGTTGATCCGAGCAGCATAAGGAGTGGAGGAAGTATTCTGGCCGACAAGACCCGCATGGAAAAACTCTCTGCTGAGGAAAATGCCTTTATCCGGCCTTCTCCCTCGGGAGGTACCCTCGGGGGCGTTGCAAGCAAGACCAGAGAAACAATACTTGTCTGTGAGGCCTCCGGCTTTGATGTAGTGATTGTCGAAACGTTAGGCTCCGGTCAATCCGAGGTTGCGGTGGCCTCCATGGTTGATTTCTTCCTGATGTTAATGATATCCGGGGCAGGAGATGAGCTTCAGGGAATGAAAAAAGGCGTCTTGGAACTCGTTGATGCCATTGCCGTTAATAAGGCGGACGGCGATAATATTCAAAGGGCAAATTTTGCAAAAAAGCAGTGCGAGGCAGCCCTTCATTTTTCAGCCCCTTCTTCCCACAACTGGTTTCCACCTGTCCTTACCTGCAGCGCCTTGAATTTAACGGGCATACATGAAATATGGGATACGGTCCTGGAACACAGAGGAAAAAAGTCATCTACCGGAGAGCTGGAGATGAATCGGGAAAAGCAGACGCTTGACTGGATGTGGTTTCTGGTAAAAGAAGGTCTTGTCGAGTGGTTTTATAAAAATCCCTATGTCAAAAAGATAATGCCGGGAATGGAGAAAGAAGTGGAAGAGGGAACAACAACGCCGACCGCCGCTGCAGACAAGCTGCTTTTTTTCCTGAACGATAAGTGACGATTTCCCAAGAAGTCGGATTTTCCCGCACAGAGAGAACATGGGAAAGGGGCTTATTTGCCCCCTTTGATATTGCTGAAAAGGATAACCCTCTCTACTGCGTTTCTTCAAATTGTTTTTACTCTATGATAATCAGAAGTTGACCGGTTTCCATAAACTTTTTATAAACCACTAAATTTGATGGCTTTGTAAAAAGTCTGTCATTCCCGCGTAGGCGGGAATCCAGAAGCGTATAACTATTTAAAAAAACTGGATTCCCGTTTTCACGGGAATGACAAAATTGTGCATATTTTGACTTCTTACGAGACTGTCAAATTTGAGTTTTACTAATAAAAAACTGGAGGAATCAATGACAGAAGTTTCTTATGGATTTGAGCTTTTACAGGAAAGGTATATCTCTGAGCTGAAGACGCTCGCAAGGTTTTACAGGCATATCCAGACGGGCGCCGAGATTTTATCGATGATAAATGATGATGAGAATAAGGTGTTTGGTATCACTTTTCGGACACCACCCCGTGATTCGACGGGCGTAGCCCATATTCTGGAACATTCGGTCCTCTGCGGTTCCCGCAGGTATCCGGTGAAGGAACCCTTTGTGGAAATATTAAAGGGATCTCTGCAGACTTTTCTGAACGCATTCACCTATCCGGACAAGACTTGTTATCCTGTGGCAAGTCAGAATATCCAGGATTTCTACAACCTTATAGATGTTTATCTCGATGCGGTCTTTTACCCGCGCATTACGCCCGAGATCTTTCAGCAGGAAGGATGGCACTACGAGAGGGAGAAGCGGGACGACCCCCTGACATACAAGGGTGTGGTTTTCAATGAGATGAAGGGTGCTAACTCATCTCCGGACAGCCTTCTCGCCGAATATTCACAACAGTCTCTGTTTCCCGATACGACATACGGACTGAATTCCGGGGGAGATCCCGCGGTTATCCCCGATCTGAACTATGAACAGTTCAGAGATTTTCACAGGAGGTACTATCATCCCTCCAATGCACGCATTTTCTTTGCCGGCGATGATGACCCGGAAGAGAGGTTGCGCCTCGTAGATGTCTATCTGAAAGATTACAAAAAAATAGAAATAGATTCAGTGGTACATATCCAGCCGCGATTTGACAGTCCCAGGCGGATTGTGCGTTCTTTTGCCTCTGGCGATGATTCGTCCAGGGCCATGATGACGGTAAACTGGATGTTCAGCGAGACAAAAGATGCCGTCACAAATATGGCGCTCCATATCCTGGGATATATCCTTCTCGGTACTCCCGGGTCTCCTCTGCGCAAGGCGCTCATTGAATCTGGTCTGGGAGAGGATATTACAGGAGGCGGAATGGAGGGAGAATTGCGGCAGCTGTTTTTCTCTGTGGGATTGAAAGGAATTGGCGCCGGGAAGGCGGATGCTGTCGAGGCACTGATATTGAAGACACTGGAAGAATTGGCATCCGACGGCATTGAGCCCGATGCAGTGGAGGCGGCCGTTAATACCATAGAATTCGGCCTGCGTGAAAACAACACAGGCAGTTACCCTCGCGGGCTGGTGCTGATGTTAAGAGCGATGACCACATGGCTGTATGATGCTGATCCTCTTACGTTACTCTCTTTTGAGCCCCTCATGTCGGAGGTCAAGGCTCATATTGCTTCGGAGCGATCATTCTTTGCAGGTATGATAAGGAAATATTTCCTGGATAATCCACATCGCACAACTGTTGTTATGGAACCGGATACGAATCTGAAGGACAAGATGGATGCGGCGGAGAGGCAGAAACTCGATGATGTGCGCAAGACTGCCGGTCCGGAGGAATTGGAAAATATCTTTAAAAACGCCGAACGGCTCAAAAAAATCCAGGAAACGCCGGATTCCCCGGCAGCTCTTGCAACTATCCCGACTCTGAAACTTGGCGAGCTGGAGAAGAAAAACAGGACGATACCGATCACCGTTCTGGAGGAAAAAGGCGCCACGGTTTTGTACCATGACATATCGACAAACAATATCGTGTACATCGAAATCGGCCTAGATTTGCGCCCATTGCTCCGCAAATATGTCCAGTATATTCCCCTGTTCAGCAGGGCGCTCCTTGAAATGGGTACAAAGAAGGAAGATTATGTTGAGATTTCCCGTAGAATCGACCGGAAGACAGGGGGGATTCATCCATCCCTGTTTATATCAGGGGCTAATGATACAAAAGAGGCCAAGGCCAGGCTTTTCCTCTGCGGAAAGGCGATACTTCCGCAGGTGGGGGAACTTTTTGATATTATCAGGGATCTTCTTATGGATGTCGCGCTGGATAACAGGGAGCGTTTCAGGCAGATGGTTCTGGAAGAAAAGGCCCGGCAGGAGCAGCAACTGGTACCCGGCGGGCATCAGGCAGTTAACCTGCGTCTGAGGGCACACTTCAGCGAAGCCGGCCGGCTGGCGGAACAGTTAAGCGGGGTAAGTTATCTCTTTTTTCTCCGTGAACTTGCCGGCAGGATAGATCAAGACTGGCCTTCAGTTTATTCTACCCTTGAGGAGATGCGGCATGTCCTTGTAAACAGAGAGGCTATGTTATTCAACGTTACCGTTGACGAAGCAGGTTGGAAAAAAGTACGGCCCCATCTTACCGACTTTACAGGCAAAATACCGGCAGGATCAACAGGTGCAGAGGCTGGTATTCCCGGAGATTTTTCGACTGGTATGAATATTCCTGAGCATGAGGGACTTATCGTTCCCTCTCAGATCAACTATGTGGGCAAGGGAGCGAATCTTTACCGATCAGGTTACACCTATCACGGCTCTATCAGGGTTATTACCCGCTATCTCAGGGCTTCCTGGCTGTGGGACAGTGTACGCGTACGGGGGGGAGCCTACGGGGCATTCTGTAATTTTGATAAATTTTCCGGTGTGCTGACCTTTCTGTCGTACCGTGACCCGAATCTTCTGAAAACCATCGAGGCGTTCGACGAAACGGCCGGATTTCTGCGTAATTGTGATCTGAGCAATGACGAGCTTACGAAGGGAATTATCGGCGCCATAGGGGATATGGATGCGTATATGTTTCCCGATGCCAGGGGGTATGCCTCAATGATTCGTTATCTGACAGGCAACACCGAAGAGGACATCCAGCGGACGCGGGACGAAATCTTTTCTACAACTGCAGAAGATTTCAAACGGTTCGCGGATGTAATAGATAGGGTGGCAAAGAGCGGATTAGTGAAAGTTCTTGGCTCGGAGAATGCCATCAGAGAGGCCACAGCCGGTGGACAGTTGTTTCTGGAAAAGTTGAAGGTGCTTTGAGGGAGAACGAATATGGGCGAAAATCCGCAAAAAAACAAAGCAGAGGTTATCAAAAGATTTCTTCCTACCAAAAGTTTGTTGATGAATCTCGGATTGCTCACAGTGGGTAGCTTCATTCTGGCCTTTGGAGTTAACACGATACTGATTCCACAACAATTTCTGTCCGGTGGTGCCTTGGGGATATCCTTGATTCTTCACTATCTTCTTCCCCATATCGGCGTGGGCTTCCTCTATCTCCTTGCCAACATACCCTTTGCTCTGCTCGGCTGGTTCAGTGTGAGCCGGCGCTTTATGTACTATACAGCTTTTGGAATTGCCGTCTTTTCCTTTGCCGCCAGTGTGATTCCTTCTACTTCGCTGTTTAACATAGACAACCAGATACTGGCAGCTGTCCTGGCAGGAATAATCTGCGGGATTGGCGTAGGGATTATCCTGCGTTCGGCCGGTTCGAGCGGCGGGCTGGCTATCCTTGCGGTCTATCTCAACAAGAAATGGGAAATCCGCCCTGGGTGGACCTATTCTCTGTTCAACAGCGTAATTCTTGTGGGAGGAGCAATAATATTTTCCCTGGAGATGGCGCTTTACACGCTGATTTATATCTTTACCATGGGGAAGGTTATCGATGCGGTGATAACCGGTTTCAACCAGCGCAAGCAGATCCTTATCATTTCGGACCAGCCTGATCTGCTGGCTCAGGAGATCTTAAAACACCTCAACAGGGGGGTAACCTTTCTCGAAGGAGAGGGTGCATATACCCACAAATCCAAGCACATAATTTTCAGTATAGTCTCCCTGACGGAGCTTGCACGCATGAAGGACCTGATATTCGAGATTGACCCGCATGCGTTTGTGGTAATCAACGACACCCTGGAAGTCCTGGGTTATCGACACGGGAGCAGGCGCGTCTATTGATAATGAGCGTATTCTATGAGTGAGCACAAAAGCACTTGCTGGTCTCAGGGACTTGTGTGTTTTACGGGCACTGGACTGGCAAGTCTGAGAAAAATAATTATTGAATAAATATTGTAAGGGGAATAGGTCTGGAGGGAACGTTTCCCTGGATCAAATCTTTTCAGCGGCAGTATTCCTGCCGGAAATGCGACCAAAGATAAAACAGTCTGTAATGGCGCAACTACCGAGACAACTTGGAAACAATGGATGTGTGGTAACAGGGTGTTTGCCTGTAGGGGAGGAAAGCATGGAAGTATTGATTGAAAAACAGGACAGTATCTGCACGATAATTATCAATCGTCCCGATGTGCGGAACGCGGTGGACAGAAGCACAGCCGATAAACTGGCAGACGCCTTTCGCTCGTTCGACAGAGATGATGATCTTTCTGTGGCGGTGTTGTGCGGGAATGGGGGCAATTTCTGCTCAGGAGCGGATCTGAAGGCAATCTCCGACAATATGGAAACGGCAAATCACCTGAGTGATAATATGACAGAAGATGCTCCCATGGGACCGAGCAGGATGATGCTGTCCAAACCTGTGATAGCCGCTGTATCAGGGTATGCCGTGGCGGGAGGACTCGAACTGGCATGCTGGTGTGATCTGAGGGTTGTAGAGGAAGACGCGATTCTGGGTGTATTTTGCCGGCGATTCGGAGTTCCCTTGATAGATGGGGGAACACAGCGCCTGCCAAGGCTTATAGGAGTGGGCAGGGCCCTCGATATGATCCTGACGGGGAGACCTGTGGGCGCAGAAGAAGCCCTTTCCATGGGGCTTGCAAGCCGGGTAGTAAAGACCGGAACAGCGAGGAAAGAGGCGGAAAAGATCGCCTCTGAAATCACTGAATTTCCTCAGCGCTGTATGTGCAGTGACAGAGAAGCGGTTTATCGCGGATTTAACATGCCTCTTGATAAGGCGATGGAGATTGAAATTCAGATGGGCCTGCGGGTCATTTCCAGCGGTCAGACGGAAACGGGTGCAGGTCGATTCGCCGCTGGAACCGGACGTCACGGGAAGTTTTGAGGCATTCTCTGCCGGGCAATTGAATCTTCTCTTAATCCCGTATAAGCGGGATTAGCGAGCGCTGTTCAATTCAAGGTTCGTAATAAACGGGTTTGCCCATTTCCGCGAAGGAAAAGTTCAGGAAGATGCTGTGTCCGTTATAGTCAAGGACCCTCAGATCATCTTCCTGGTACAGATCGTTCATCACGATGTCGAAGTGTTTGCCATACCTTTTCTTTACCGTTTCTACTGGTAGATCAGAAGCAATGAATTTTTTTATCCCCTTTGCCGCCAGCTTTTCTACAAAATCAGAGTTGGTTAAGGACTCGTACGAGGTCATAATAAGAATGGGCCCTGTGCCCGTGAATATTATGCTGGTTTTCATGACTGAACCCTCCTTTCCCTGTCTGATGGCAGGAATACGAAATTTAAACAAGCCTCACTATTGAGGTAGAACAAGTATACCTCGAAATCGTATATACACGCAATCCCGAAACGTCATATTATGTACGAATGGCACAGACATTTTTTTATCTTGAAAAAAGAGCTTCTTTGGGATATTAGCGAGGTGAATTCTGGGCGGTTAACTCAGCGGGAGAGTGCTACCTTCACACGGTAGAAGTCACTGGTTCAAATCCAGTACCGCCTACCATGAAAATCAAGGGGTTGCGGTTGGTGCCGTGCCCCTTTTCCGGTTGAGGAATGGATATCTTTTTAAGACCCCGAGAGGCGGTTGTCATGGAGGCCCTTTTTAATGTGGAAAACCTGTCGTGGGAAAATCACCCCGCGGTCAAAGATGTTTTCATAAAAAAAATAATTACGACGGGGCAATTTGGAAAGGACAGCCCATCCATAATAATGGTAAGAATCCCTGTCGGGGTCGAAGTACCGGAACATATCCACGAAGAAAGTGAAGACATTCTTTTTATATTAGTCGGAAAAGCGACTATATGGATAGATGGTATCGGGAATTTGAAACTTCAAAAAAATGTGGTCGTTCGTGTTCCACGAAACACGAAACACAGGATATTCGATGTGAGCAATGAACTGCTGGTATATGACGTTTTTTCTCCCGGGATCATGTAACGTCGTTTCAATCAAGAAATATCATTTCGACTACAGGGGAAAATCCAGGATTTCTCAGGCGTAAAAACTCTTTCGAAATGACAGCGCTGGGATATACATTTTAACGGAAAATACAGGAGAAAAAACAGGATGAATAGCTACCAGATATGGTTTCTGGCGAGCAGACCGTGGTCCTTTACGATGACCGCTGTCTCAGTGAGCGTGGGGAGCGTTATTGGCGCCATGGATGGCGGCTTTTCATGGTTTCTTTACCTGATCACCCTTGCCGGTATAATTTTCATGCACGCCGCGGCAAACCTTTTTAATGACTACTATGATGTTCTGAGCGGAGTCGATACCCTTGAGGTGTCAACTGCGCAGTACCGTCCCCATCCACTGGTTGAAGGAACGCTTAAGCCCATGGAAGTGATGATCGAAGCGATCTGCCTTTTCATTCTCGCGGCGGTCATTGGTATTTTTCTCGCTGTAACCAGGGGATGGATAATTCTGATAATAGGGATGACGGGGGCCTTTGCCGGGTTGTTTTACACGGCGCCTCCCTTCAGGTATAAATATAGAGGATTAGGGGAGGTATCAACCTTTCTGATGTGGGGGCCGTTGATGGTCGAGGGAGCATACTTTGTTCAGCGGCAGACCCTGAGCATGGATGCCTTCTGGGTTTCGCTTCCCTTTGGTGTGCTGGTGGCCCTGGTGCTACTCGCCAACAATATTCGAGATGCCGCGGATGACGAAAAAAGAGACATAAAAACCCTGCCGATCATAACCGGCCGTCAGAGGGGCATATGGATATATGTAATACTGGTAGTATTTGCCTACGTGTCGGTTATCCTGATGGCCTTTACGGGACCCCTGAACCTCTGGTCTCTGATGGTACTCGTTTCAGTTCCGCTGTTCTTCAGGCTGTTGCGCCAAATTATAAAAAATCCTCCCATTGATGCCGATGCGCAGACGGCAAAACTGAACACGGTGTTCGGCATCCTGCTCCTCATCTCACTTATCATCGGGAGGCTGGCTTGAAACAAACCGAGACTTCATGGAAGCCGTTACTGGTAACGATTATCCTCGCTAATGTACTCTGGTTTGCCACATTTTACCTCACCTTCAGCACCTTCTGGATCAAGA
>CAYLXS010000001.1:0-64538 GCA_964387765.1 uncultured Syntrophaceae bacterium | reverse complement strand
TCTTGGGCGGGGCGGACAAATGGCCGTTGAAACCGTCGTGAGAAATAATTTACGTAACAGGGCTTATACAGTAATTGGAGGGGGAATGCAAGTACAAGTCATAGACGGCCGTATTGTTTACGTAATTCAATGGCTATATAGACTGTATTTTTCCGGTGAATAGACAGACTGCTTCCATATATGACGCAACGAGAGCGCAGTTAAGATCAGATTTCATCCCGTAGTAAATGAGTGAGTCTGAAAAATCAATCTGCACCGTTGTCTTTGAACTGGATGAGTGTGGTTCATGGAAATATGACATGAGCCAGACATTGTCTCCACCTACAAGTCCTCAAACTCGCTTTCGGATAAAATCGACTATTACCGCTTGAAGAACTAAACCGCTTCGCGGTGGTAGATACAGAGGACTTGTGGGGAAATCCTAGAATAAAGAATTATTGACAATCCCGTTCTATCTGTTATTCAGTAGCTCATGTTGTTGAGTTTTGCAACTTGTAGGGGAGAGACCCCTATTGAAACCCCATAGGAAAATCTGTTGTTCACGTAGCGGCTCCGTTCTTCATGCGTCAATCCAAAATTGAATCAATACCGTGAATATATTTATTGTCTTTACCCCAACTCTGGATTGACGCTTATTCGAAATCCAGCGTGTTCGTTGATGTAGACGATTTGTGGATAACAGGAAGAAGCACACATTTCCCCGATCTCATTCGGTGTCTCCATAAAATATTAAGGTTTTCTTTTTGGCTGTTTATCAAGCTTGTTTTGTTTATTTTGTTTCACTTTTTCGACGTTCTGTTTCTGCCCTTTTTCCTTATTTTTCTTGCCGCCCTTGTCTCCCATTACATCTCTCCTTTTCTCGTTGTCCGAAACAACTCCTTGCAACGTGGTTTCTGTTGCAACCACAGCGGGCACTTCATTATTAATCGTAATGTTGCATATTTTTCAAATTCAGTCAATTATCGCTTCCAGGAAGAAGCTTTCGTTCTCACAATATATTCTTTGTTGAGACTTGTTTGCAGTACAGTCATTTTTCAATATATCATAGATACCGTTGAATTGAACGGCGAGCGCATTCCCCGCTTGCTTGGCTTGATACATGGCGATATCAGCATTTCGAAGATCTTTATCGCAAGGCTTCTTTGTTAAAGGTCGAATTTCTTAAATCCCTGTTATATTCCAGCTTTTCAATCCTGAGTTCTGTCTTTCCCTTCTTATTTGCCGGCGTCATGATGGAGCTGAAGGGCGTCAGGATACCCTTGACTGTTCTTATATCGTGATTTTCGAGATATTTATGGAATTTGCCTTTTCTGTAGAAGTCGA
This sequence comes from uncultured Syntrophaceae bacterium, assembly GCA_964387765.1. GTDB lineage: Bacteria > Desulfobacterota > Syntrophia > Syntrophales > UBA2210 > UBA2210. The sequence goes on along the minus strand of CAYLXS010000001.1, from coordinate 63,215 downwards.
TTTTTACAATAAAACAGTCCGATTTGCGCGCATATAGTATCAGCCTGCTGTACACTTTTGTGCCGTTTTGTCTTATCGCCTCCACTCTATAGCAATCAGAACCGGCGGCCTCTCCGTCGTCCAGGAGTCGGTATGTGTAATCATCGATATTCCGGGAGCTGATGTCATCATAATAGAAGTGTGAATTAACGAAGGGTTTTCCCTTGTCGGACGCGGCTATTCTTTTTATTTTTCCCGAAGATAATCTTAACCACTGATCATCATCTCTTCCCCTGTGTGTGTGAGTCAGAAGTTTTATCTTTGTCGGTTTTGTGAAGGATATAAGCATCTTGTCTTCATCATCTTTAAATTTCTTTGTCCTGCTCTCGAACTCCTTCTCCATAACCCTTCCGCCTTTATGTATCTGCATCAATACACTGCTCACAGCGGTTTTTGACTCGGGAAGGGCCTCGTTTTTCTCCATAACCTCTCTTCCGGTTAGCGCGAACAGGGGCTGAGCTAAAAAAAATACAAGAAAGATTGTCAGAAAAAATCTTGATTTCATCTGCGACTCCTTTTCGTAATCATGTCAGTCATCCTCTTTCATCCCAAGAAATTTGTCAATATCCAAATGTCTGCTTACCCATGAATCGGACGGCGGTCTGTCAAGATTGATTCCGGTGGCCTTGATAACGGAGGGGAGTATAAGGAGTGCCCCTATTGTTGTGTTTATCATTGTGGTGGCGGTTAGTATGCCGAATAAGATTATCGGCAGAAAATTGGAGGTTATGAGAACCGAGAATCCAAGGATCAGCGCGAGCGACGTAAATAGTATCGCTTTTCCGGAGACGGCAAGGGTACGCCTTATTGTTTCATCAATATCCAATCCCCGTGCCCTGTTTTGTCTGAATGCGTTGAGAAAGTGTATGGTATCATCCACGCCGATTCCTATGGTGATCGCGGCGATGACAGAGGTGGCCATATCCAGGTTGATTTGCAGCCATCCCATAACACCGAAGTTGACAATAACGGCGATACTCATTGGTATCAGAGCCAGGGGTCCCGCCTTGATCTGCTGAAACAGCAGCGCGACGATGATTCCCACTATCAGGAGTGAGAGAGAAAGGCTCTGCATCTGTCCCCTGATTATATAATAGACCGATTTGACGTTCATCATCGGGAATCCGCTGATGGTGTAAGAGGCGCCTTCCGGCAAATTTTTATCGAGGAAATTCGATATCTTGCCGGCAATTCTTTTTATCTCCGTCGTACCCACGGTATAGTCTTCTTTCTTGCACAGCCTGGCGAGCAGGTTGCATGTTCTGAAATCAATATCGATGAAGGGTTCGAACTCGTCGAATCTGCCGTCTGAGTTGTCGTCATCTCCGGAATATATTTCCAGATAATCAATGATATCAACGCGGTTTTCAGGAATTTTATAGAAGGATATATCATCATTATTCATGGCCATGTGCATGGTCTTGATGAAGTCTGAGAAGGACTCCGTCCGGCCGATATTGAGGTCGGGGTTTTTGTCGGATACCAGCCATTTTCTAAGATTTTCAATCGTGACAAGAAATTCGGGATCCTTTATGCCATCGGTTTTCCCTGAATCAATAAGGATATCGTAACACCATCCCCCTCCGAATTTGTCGCCGATGGCACGTGCATTCACCCTTATCTGGTCGGTTTCCTTGAAATAGTTCAGGAACGCGGTTTCTATATTGATCCTGAAAATTCCCGCCGCTGATACGGCGATGAGAATGCCGACAACGATAAGCACTTTTCTGTAGTGAACGATGGAGCCTTTGGCCATAAGTGTGATGATTCCATCGACCACTGTTTTTCTGCTTTTGTCCTTCTGGAACAGTACGGAAGGCCTCGTTCCCGGCAGGAGTACAAGACACGCGGGAATCAGGGAAGAGGAAATAAACACGGCGAACATTACGCCGACGGCGGAAGCTATGCCCCACTCACGCACAGCCGAAACCTGACTAGTTGCCAGCGTCATAAAAGCCATAAAGGTTGTCAGCCCGGCCAGAAGCACTGTCAGCGATATGTGGGACATGGATTTATATAACCCCGCTTTCTTATCCATCTTCATAATTTTATTGAAATCGGAGTAATACTGATTGAGCAGATGAATAGCGTAAGAGCTTCCCACCGCGATTATCAACGGTGGAATGGATACACCGACAGGGGTTATCCTGTATCCTATATATCCCATAAGTCCCAGAATCCACAGTTCCGCCAGTCCTAGCGTAACGAGGGGCAGCAGCACGCCCCGAATTGATCGGAAATTGAAATAGAACACGATAACAACAACCAGCAGAACAAGGGGGATGTTTCTGAACAGGTCCGCGTGCATATACTTGTTCATCCACATATTTACGACAGGAACGCCCGATGATACGATAGTAAGATTGTCGCTGTGACTGTCGATTACCTCCATCATCTCGCGCACAACCGGGTCCTGATCATCGAGATTGATAAACTTCACGACAACACAGAAATCGGTTATTTCCCCGGTCTGAGAATCTCTGCTGTACAGACCTTTGTCGAAGGAAGGATTATGTCCCAGTCGTTGCCTGAATTCATCGATCTCTTTATCAGATGAGGGGAGTATACGCTTCCCGTCATCATCTTTTTCGATTAGATCGTATGTTTCGAGTGTATCGTTTTTGCCTGTTATATCTGCTGACGTCAGTGGAGAGATAATCGCGTCTACGGTCTCTTTTCTCTTGAAATCCATGGAGCGGAGTATCTGTTCTCGCAGTATTTTCAGATCGCTCCCGCTGAACATCTTTTTTTTACTGAAGACTTTTTCGATCTTTCTTTCAAGCAGCCTACTAAAGCCTGGATCATCGCTAAAGGCTGCCATAAGATCATCATATCGGACGGTTTTCTGTGATATTATCGAATCAAATTCCTTTAAACGGGAATTCTCTTTCTCCTCGTCAAAGTCTTTATATTCTTCCAGGTCGGCAAGGAAAACATCGAGTTTTCGAAAAGTCTCGACGTTCCACAGATCATCATCGGAAACAGCCATGATGATGAATCTGCCGTTATCGCCGTAGATCTCTTTCAGTCCGGTGTAATAAATATACTCGTTGTCATCTTTGGGCATGAAGGATTCAACAGAGTTGTCGAATTTCAGCATGGTCATTCCGGGGACAAGCACCGCTGTGAAAATGACAAGCATGATCAGTATGTGCACGGGCCTTCGCAGGACGAGCTTGATATATTTGTTCATGGAAAAAACCTGACAGTGAAATTTTAGTCTATTGCAGACGCGAATCAGATGGAGTATACGTATCCTGTTATAATGTCAAATAAATTCTTGAACTAAACCAGGCAGAGGAACAGGAAATGAAGATAAGCAGCGTAGCACAAATGAGGGGTCTGGACAGGACAGCCATAGAGAAGTTTGGAATAGAAGACAAGCTGCTGATGGAAAACGCGGGGTTTGCTGTATGCGATGCCATTCAGAGCGAGATCGGTGTTGCCGGAAGAAGATTCGCTGTCTTCTGTGGCGTAGGGAACAACGGTGGTGACGGGTGTGTTGTCGCGAGAAAACTGCACTCAAACGGCGGAGATGTGAAGGTCCTGATTGTTGGTAATCCGGACCGGTTCGCGGATTCCGCGAGGATGAACTTTAATATTATCAAAAAGCTTCCAATAGAGATCAGAGAGATTGTCGATGCGGACTCCGTGAAGGCATATCTGCTCGATTCCGATGGAATTGTAGATGCAATTTTCGGGACAGGCCTTGCGCGCGATGTCGAGGGATTGTACCGGGATGTTATAGAAATGATAAATAACAGCGGGAAACCGGTCTTCAGTGTTGACATACCATCGGGTGTCAACGGCGACACGGGAATGATTATGGGTGCAGCGGTGAAGGCGGATTACACCGTTACATTCGGACTGCCCAAGGCGGGGAATATGCTCTTTCCGGGATATGATCTGTGCGGAAAGCTGTACGTGACCCATATTTCGTTTCCCCCTTCACACTACAATGATGATTCCATAAAGGTAGAAATCAACCATCCTTCTGATATTCCACCGAGAAAAGTGGACGCCCACAAGGGAGATTTTGGCAATGCACTCTTTATTGCGGGCGCCGCCGGTTATTTTGGAGCTCCTTATTTCGCGGCCTTTTCATTCATGAAGGCCGGGGGCGGATATTCGCGACTGGCATCTCCGCGGTCTGTCATCCCTTTCATAGCTGGTAAGGGAAGTGAGATTGTCTTTATCCCTCAGGAAGAGACAATTTCCGGCAGTATCGCTTCTAAAAATAAAGATGATCTGCTGAAACTATCAGAGAAGATGGATATGGTTGTGCTGGGGCCGGGTCTGTCGCTTGATGAAGAAACGCAGATGTTAGTGAGAGAACTTGCCCGCGGGATCACAAAGCCTTTGCTGATAGACGGTGATGGAATTACCGCTATGTGCGCGGATCTTCAAATTGTCAGAGAAAGAACGGCGCCTACTATCCTGACGCCCCACCTCGGCGAGATGTCCAGAATTACAGGCGTCGATGTGAAAGAGATACAGGCAGACAGGATAAGCATACTGCAGAACGCCGCCCGTGACCTGAACGCGATCATTGTGATGAAGGGCGCTCACTCACTTACAGGATACCCCGATGGAAGGATTTTTATAAATCTCAGTGGAAATCCGGGGATGGCAACGGCCGGGTCGGGTGATGTGCTCACCGGCATAATTGCCGCCATGTTCGGACTGGGGCTGCCCATCGGGGACGCAGTCAGAAAGGGTGTATTCATGCATGGATTTGCCGGCGACCTCGCCGCGGAGTATGAAGGCGAAGACGGCATGACAGCTCAGGATATTATGGATTATCTTCCTCTCGCTGTAAAGATGGATCGTGAGGGCCTGGATAATAAACTTCTCGAGAAATATGAGGGAGCAATTGTAATATAAGTTAAAGGGGTCGAGGGAAACTGGAAACTCGGATATTATTAGCAGGTTTAGATGTAGGTTGGGTTGAGGCACGAAACCCAACAAGAATCTTCAGCCCTCAGCTTGTATACTGAAGTATCACGTAGATCAGGTAGATACCCAGCAGCCATGCCCCCTGCCACTTCCTGAATCCCCCGTCTCTGTTCATAAAGATGAACGTCCTGAATGAGTAGAGGATAATGAGCATGACGGGAAAGTGAAAGATGAAAAAGTTTGGCGGTATGTACAGTGGCCTTACAGCTGCCGCGGCCCCTATGACAAAGAGACAGTTGAGTACGTCGGCCCCAATAATATTTCCGACAATGATATCCAGGTGACCCTTCCGGATGGATGCAAGGGCGGTCACGAGTTCCGGCAGTGAAGTGCCGAAGGCCACCATGGTGGCGGCTATGACATCATCGGGGACACCGATCCGCAGCGCGATTTCCGCTGCCGCGGGAACGAGTATACGCGCCCCGGCGACGACCATAAACAATCCCCCCACAACCATTACCCAACATCTGCCAGTATTCGTGATCCCAGCATCGCTGTGATTCTCTTCATTTGAGCCTGTGTCCTGTCTGGACCATCTATAGGTCAGGTACATATAACCCGCAAGGAGTATCAGGAAAAAGATTCCCACCCATCTATTCAGCACGGGGTGGCCGGACATTGAAACGAAAGCGTGGATAGAAATAATGACCAGCAGCGTGGCAACTCCCACCTGCACCCAGCCTGTCCTGTTAAGGATGAAGCGATTGACCGGAATCGGAGCCAGTATGCAGGCAAGACCGAAGATCAGACCGGTGTCGGCGATTATGGAACCGACGCCATTTCCAAGGGCGAGTCCAGGATTTCCCATCCATGCCGCCATCACGGACACGAACGCCTCAGGCATTGTGGTACCGAGAGAGATAATGGTCGCGCCGATTATGATCTTGGAAAGGCCGGTTCGTTCTGCCAGCGCGACAACGCCGTCTATCATCCAGTTCGCGCCCTTGGACAGGAGCGCTATGCAGATGACGATTAAGAGCAGGAGAAGAAGGGCAGGAGCCCCCGTCATCAGATTGTGAAGGACAGTCGCGTCCCATAGCCAGCGAAAAAATTCCATATAATGACCGCTTGCCTCGTTAAGAGTGAGTGTTGCTGAATAAAAAATGAAATATTGCTGCCATGCCTATATCATAAAACGTCTGCTTCATGCCCTGAAAATAGTCAGAGCGCCAATAGCGATAAAACCGATGCCTGCAATCACGGAGAGATATTTCTCGCTGATATAATCGGAAATAAAACTACCTGCAAGGACACCGATTGCCGATGCGACGATGAGGGCCAGAGACGCACCCAGAAACACGGTTAGTTTGCTCACGCCCTTGTCCGTCGCGAAGAGCATGGTGGCCAGTTGTGTTTTGTCGCCGAGTTCTGCTATAAAGACAGCAGAAAATACAACAGAGAGGGCTTTAATATCCACAAATCTTCTCCTTATTTATATGTCTGCCGTTTCATATATCAATTTTGCCTGCATACCGCAAATAATGCGGCCCATTAATACCTCTGTATAATATCAGTGTCTCGTCTTGTGGTTTCAGTAAAAATGTATTACAAAAACAGTGTAACCCGGTTTCACAAATCAGCATCACAGGAGTTTAACAATCATGACAATCTCGCGAAAAGTCGAAGGTTTTATGTCGAAGTCTTCCTGGATAAGGAGGATGTTTGAGGATGGAATAAAGCTGAAGGACGAATATGGCGCGGAAAACGTGTTCGACTTCAGTCTCGGAAATCCCAATGTTGCCCCTCCCGACAGGTTCAGAGAACTGCTAGTGGAGATTGCGGAGGAGAACGTGCCGGGCGCCCACAAGTACATGCAGAATGTCGGTTACGTTCAGACCAGGGCTGCGGTAGCGGGACATCTTTCCGATAAACATTCGGTGGCCCTGTCTCCGGAACATGTTATTATGACCTGCGGAGCGGGAGGAGGGCTGAATGTTGTATTTAAAACGCTTCTTGATCCAGGGGAAGAGGTTATCATACTGAAGCCGTTTTTTGCCGAATACACCTTTTATGTGGATAACCATGGCGGCGTTCCTGTATTTGTGGAGACAAATGAGGATTTTTCCCTGAATCTGGATGCCATTGAGATGGCGGTGACAGAGAAAACAAAGGTAATTTTAATCAATTCTCCGAATAATCCCACCGGAAAGGTGTATGACAAGGAATCCATAAAGGGCCTTTCGCTGCTTATCGAGGAAAAGGAAAGGGAATATGATAAAGATATATATCTTGTTTCCGATGAGCCTTACAGCGCGATAGTTTACGATGGAATAAAAGTTCCCGGCATTTTTGGTGCCTGCAAAAGCAGCATAATAGTCACATCATATTCAAAGAGTCTGTCCATTCCGGGTGAAAGGATCGGCTATATAGCTCTAAATCCCGGGATATCGGATGTTGACAAGCTTATCGAGGGGATTGCCCTGTGCAACAGGATACTCGGGTTTGTGAACGCCCCGGCATTTATACAGAGAATCATAGAGCGAATGCAGGGGATATATGTCGATGTCGAGCATTACAGAAGGAAGCGAGACCTGCTGTGTGACGGTCTGTGGAAAACCGGATTCGAGTTTAAGAAGCCTGACGGTGCCTTCTATCTCTTTCCCAGAACGCCGATAGACGATGATGTGGAATTTGTCCGTGCACTGCAGGAGAAAAATATCCTTGTTGTCCCCGGGAGCGGATTCGGAGGCCCCGGACATATTCGTATTTCTTACTGCGTTGACGATTCCACGATTATAAACTCGATGGATGGGTTTGAGGCAGTCATGAAAAAGTACAAAAAGAATTAAGGGGGCGTCCGGAGGGTTAAATGAAAGAATACCGGCCATGGGGATATTATGAGGTACTTTCTGATGAAACGGATCACAAGGTTAAGAGGATAGTTGTCTATTCCGGCAAGCGGCTGAGTTTACAGAGACACCGCCATCGTGATGAACACTGGTATCTGCTGGGCGGGGAGGGCATTGTCACCATCGGTAGTGAAGATCTGCATGTAAAAAGAGGACAATCGGTGGATATTCCCAGGGGTATGTTGCATCGTATGACAAATTCCGGGACAGGGCCTGTACAGTTTATAGAAGTCCAGACTGGCGATTACTTTGGTGAAGACGATATCGAACGGGTTGAGGATGATTATGGACGGATCTAAATGATTCTGTTGATGCATAAATCAACGGAATCATGGATTGGACAGCTAATATGGAAGCAATAAAGATTACCATACTTGGGTCGGGGACATGTGTCCCCTCTCTTTCGCGCAGTTCCTGCTCTGTGCTTATGGAGATGGGCAGAGCTAAAATCGTATTTGACATGGGCACTGGTACTATGAGGCGTCTACTCGAAATGGGCGTCACGATAGGAGAGGTGTCTTATCTCTTCTTCAGTCACCTTCATCCTGATCATACCGGGGAACTGGTCAATTTTCTCTTCGCGAGCAAATACCCTGAGGCGAGCCGGAGGCATGACAGGATCAGGATTACAGCCGCCTCGGGATTTATGGATTTTTATGAAGGGTTGAGAGATGTGTATGGACGGTGGATTGAGCTGGAAGAGGGAATTATTAATATTGTTGAGATGAGCAATTCAGAGCCGGATTCCATGCAGCTCAATTTTGCGGCCGTAAGCACCCTTCCCATGGCGCATATAGAAAGTAGCATTGGTTACCGCGTGACGACGCCTGACAATATATCCGTTGTCTATACAGGGGATACCGATTACTGTGAAAACGTGGTAAAGATTGCCATGGATGCCGATTTGCTTATATGTGAGTCCGCATTTCCGGATGAGCTGAAGGTTGACGGTCATCTGACTCCCTCGCTCGCGGGCAGGATTGCCTCCGAGGCCCGCGTAAAGAACCTCGTCCTCACGCATTTTTACCCTGATTGCGAAGGGGTTGATATAGAGGCACAATGTCGAAAAACATATGGCGGCAAGCTTGTCTGTGCCGAGGACCTTATGCAAATCGAGATTGCGGACGGACGGCTCAGTTTCCTGGAATAAGGGTAAGGGCCTTGATACTGATCAGATATCTTCAAACTGACCGAGTTCAACGTTTTTTCTAACCCTCCCGGAATCAAAAATACGTCCGTTCATCGCGACATATACACCCGGTGGCAACAATTGAACCGCGGCTATAGCGCTTCCGATATTAAATTCCGCGTCACTCGATCTGAATCTTGCCGGTTCCATCGAGCCGGTAATAACTATCACTTTATTCGGTATTGATCGCAGTATTTCCGCGGTTTGCACCATGGTATCGGTTCCATGCGTTATCACGATATGCCGGCATTTTTCTTCTGCTACCCTGCCAAGGATTATCTGACGTTCCTCATCGGTGATGTCCAGGCTGTCTTTTCTTAGGATGGATTCGCATTCGTATTCGAAACCGACATTTACTTCCTTCAATATCTCGAATAGACGGGAATCTCCTATCTGATAGTCATTTTTCCTGTCGAAATACACTTTGTCTATTGTGCCTCCGACTGTGAAAAATTTGATCTTCATAATTTGCATCCGGATGTTTTTTCTAAGGGACATAATAACAGGTGACCCTGTTTGTCAAGATGAAAGGTTTACTCGATTAAAGTAAAAAGCGCCCCCTTCAATCGGGAGACGCTTTTTTTGTATTTGTAATACCCGTGAATATTTACTCGTTCTGGAGATCAATGGCCAGCTGTACGATGACCGCGACCTTATCGTCCGGCACGGGACCACGCACGATGGAACGGCACACCCCATTTTTGTCGAGAAGTATCGCGTTTGCGCTGTCTTCCTTGAGGTCCCAAGCATTCCTCAATGATGCATCATAATCAAAAAGGATAACGGTATTGTACTTCGTTGCTTTCTTGCCGCCAATTATCTTAATAAGTGCGTCCGGTTTCCATGACGCCTTGCAGTCGGCAATCCCTATCCCTTTGTAGTCTGCATCTGTAAGTAGTCCGTCATCTTTTGCCTTTTTCATTGCATCGGTAAAATGCTCGTTTATGTCGGCTTCGTCCGGGTCGTTATAATTAATCAGAAGCACTTTACCGGCCCAGCTTTGCATAGTATACGCCGCACCATCCGCGTCCGTTAGTGACCAGTCTGAAGCCTTGTCTCCTACCTTTAAATCGCCTGCGATCGCGCCTGAAACTGTCCATAATAACACCAATAAAACCACAAAAAATATCTTCTTCATTTTAGACCCCCCTTTTTGTTTGATGATGTTGTAATTTCTCAAAGACTATAGGGGAATGGATGCTGCGTGTCAACAAATTTTATGCAGACCTGCCACCCCTTCTCAATAATACCTGATCTCGAAATCCTCAAATTTGTTCACAGGCGGTTCTTCCGCAATCTCCACCCCTTTTACATGGGCAAAACGCGGCCCCTTTTTACACCAGTCTATCATTTTCCTGACATCATTTTCGCTGCCTTCAAACACGGCTTCAACTCTGTTGTCGTTTAAATTTCTCACCCAGCCTGTGAGACCTGATTCTGACGCCTGTTTCTTTGTTTCCGCCCGGAAGAATACCCCCTGGACCTTCCCTGTAATGAAGACGTGAACCCTTCGTATAACTGATTCGAGGGAATCCTGTCCCGACTTATCGGAATTTGAATTCCGGTAGCTTTTCATCACTCCTTACCCTTCATTGCCTGCCCTGTAATTTTTAGAAATTCCTCTTCATCAATAACCGGTATCTCCAAGAGCCTGGCCTTCTCCAGCTTGGAGCCGGGGGATGCACCGCATACCACGTAATCGGTCTTTTTTGTTACAGAAGATGAAACATTTCCTCCGAGTGATTCGATAAGTTCCTTTGCCCTGTGCCTCGAAAATTTCTTGAGTGTTCCTGTAAGAACGAAGGTCTTTTCCAACCCCCCTCCGGATGTTATATGACTCTCTACCGGTTTGACCCCGGCCTTTTTAAGCCTTTTCATGGTCTGGAGATTAGATGGTTCCCGGAAGAATGTTGTGATACTGCCGGCAATTTCAGGCCCGATCTCTTTTATGGACAGAAGCTCTCCCTCGTTCGCGTTCACTATATTATCGAGTGTCCCGAACCTTCGCGCCAGCACCTTCGAGACATGCTCGCCTGTATGTCTGATGCCCAGGGAGAATATAAATTTCTCCAGGGGGGGAGTCTTCGATTCTTCCAGTGAGGACAAGAGATTGCGAGCAGATACATCCCCCATTCTCTCAAGGCCAGTCAGGTCACCCTTGGTGAGATAGTAAAGATCGGCGGGATCACTTATGATTCCACGTTCATACATCTGTGATATCAATTTTTCTCCCAGGCCATCTATATCCATGCCGTCTCTGGAGACAAAATGCCCGATATTTTCCCTGATCTGTGCCGGGCAATCGATATTGATACACCTGTGCGCGGCCTCGCCTTCGAGACGGACAACCTTGGACCCGCATACCGGACAGGTATCGGGGATCCGGAAGGGTGGTTCATGCTCATGCGCCGAAGTACCAACCGTTTTTACTATCTCCGGTATTACATCGCCGGCCCTTTGCACTATTACAGTATCCCCGATGTGGATATTTTTCTTGTCTATCTCATCCTGATTATGGAGGGTTGCTCGACTTACCATCACACCCCCGACGTGAACGGGTTTCATCAGTGCGACGGGAGTCAGGACGCCGGTCCTGCCTACCTGAATAATAATATCTTCGATAATTGTAGTAACCTGTGTCGCCGCGAATTTGCATGCAATAGCCCACCGGGGACTTCTCGAAACGGCACCGAGACGATCCTGGATATCCATCGAATCGATCTTGATGACCGTGCCATCTATCTCGTAGGGAAGAGTTTCACGTCTGGCGATCATATCGCGGTAATAAGCTATGCAATCATGTATGTCTTTTGCCTTTTTTATATAGGGATTTACGGGGAAGCCCCAGTCTGCGAGGCCTTGCAGAAAATCCCAGTGTGTCCGAAAGGATATTCCATCGGCAAATCCAATGGCATAGCAGAAGATACCGAGAGGCCTTTTCGCGGTAATCCTTGAATCAAGCTGGCGAAGCGAACCCGCCGCGGCATTTCTTGGATTAGCGAATGGATTATCGCCGTCTGTCACTCTCTGCCTGTTAAGTTCTTTGAAGGCGTCGGTCCCTATGTAGACTTCTCCACGTATCTCGATCAGATCGGGAATTGGCGGGGCGCCGGCGGAGTTCATCTTCAGGGGTATTGAATGTATGGTCTTGAGGTTCTGTGTGATATCCTCTCCGATGGTTCCATCTCCTCTTGTTGAACCGAACTTGAGAATGCCCTTTTCATACAGTAGGTTAACCCCTATACCATCAAGCTTTGGTTCAGCCACAAAAGATACGTTTTCCTGTGTGTCTATAAGGCGTTTGATACGTTCGTCGAATGATATAATATCTTCTTCGAAAAAGGCGTTGGCAAGACTCAACATGGGAGATAAATGAGGAATGCTGTCAAATTTCTCAAGAGGGGCGGCTCCCACGCGCTGAGTAGGCGACGCGCTTACATCGATATGCTCCGCATGTCTGCCTTCAAGCGCGATCAATTCGCGCATGAGGTGATCATATTCAAAATCGGATATCTCCGGATCATCTAACTGGTAATAACGTTTGTTATGATAGTCGATCAGAGCTCGAAGTTTCTCTATCCTTTTTATTGCTGTTTTTTCTTCCATTATTTTATTCGCTTGAGATATGAGGGTATATCTAAAGGTGTCCTCTTGCTCTGAGAGGCTTTATTCTGCCGGTTGATGATCTGTTTATTGAAGATGTTGTTCTTTACTTTCACCGAATTTATAATAAAAAAGATTATAGTTGCCCTTTCCCATTCCTCTGTTGTGTCGAAATCTTCCAGCCTGGCCTTGTATTTTTCCCACAGGCCACTGAGCGATGCTTCGTCAAGGGCGAGTATTCTTTCAGCTATATTCTTCAGTGTTTTTTCAATCATTATCGAACTTTCAGCAATAGATTTTACGAGAATATTAGCTATATACCGGTAAAATGTCAAACCAAAAACTGTAAAATAACACTTGTCTTTTTATTATAGATATAATAGAAAATTCGCTGTTACTGATTATGAAAATAGGCGTTATTTCCGACACTCATCTTAATATTTCCGATGGCAGACTTGAAAAGATCGTAAAAGATTATTTTCATGATGTTGACTTGATCCTGCATGCGGGTGATATTGTCGAACTGGATGTCCTCGATGTCTTCAGAGGCAAAAAGGTGTATGCCGTCAGTGGAAACATGGACCATGATTCTGTAAGGGAGGTGTTTCCCGGGAAGCAGATACTTGAGATTGAAGGACAGAGAATAGGCTTGATACATGGCTGGGGGTCTCCATTTGGTCTGGAAGAGAAGGTGATAAGAGAATTTGAGAATGTTGAGTGTATAGTATATGGTCACACACACCGGGCCATGAATGAAGTGAGAAATGGAGTATTGCTGTTCAATCCCGGTTCGCCTACAGATCAGAGATTCGCGAGACATAATTCCGTGGGGATCCTGGATGTCGGGAAAGAGATAGTAGGGAAAATTATAGATCTGGAAGATTAGGACAGGATATCGACTAATGGATAGCATAATGGCACCCGGAAGAATGGAATATATTAAAGGCAGGAAGCCGGACGGGTGCATTTTTTGCGAGGGGTCTGCCAGGGAGGAAGACCTTGTATTGTACGAGGGGAAATCCTGTTATATCATGATGAACAAGTATCCATATACCTCCGGTCATCTTCTGGTGATTCCCTTTAGACATATATGTAATATAGAAGACACGAGCGCCGAAGAGAAGATGGAAATGATGGAACTCACCGCTATGTGTGTGAGAGGTTTGAAAAAAGCGCTTGCTCCCGAAGGTTTCAACATAGGGATGAATCTTGGGAAGGCAGCAGGTGCCGGTGTTGATGATCATCTGCACATACATATTGTCCCCAGATGGCTGGGTGACACCAATTTCGCTACAGTACTGGGAGAGGTCAGGGTTATTCCGGAGGATATTGCAAAGACCCGGAATATTTTATTATCTTATTTTACAGAAAGAAAGGGAATGTAGAATGAAGCTTTTTTATACAATTCTTTTAACGTTGATCATGCTGTTTATCATTACTTTCTCGCTGGTAAATACTGATCCTGTTCATCTTACATATTACAGCTTTATAGACGTCAACGTGGCTGCCTATATGCTGATCTTCATATCCTTTGGCATAGGCATAATATTCGCAGGTTTCATAGGAATAGTAGAGAGATTCAGGCTTTCCAGAGAAGTTGCAAAACTGAAAAAGAAGGTTAAGACACTGGAAAAAAAGATACCGAACGAGAATTCTCTCGCCATTCAGGAGACGAAAGCCGAAGAGACAACGGGCAAGTGGAATTCGTAACAAGCCAATGGTAAACTAACCGCCACAGTCCGACGTGTCCCCTCTTAGTTTTTCTATTGTGTGTTTCAGGGCGGGAAGAAGAACTGCCAGGTTTTCCCTGGCTCCCCTGGGGCTTCCGGGCAGGTTAATGATGAGAGATTGCCCCCTTATCCCCGTTACAGCTCTTGATATCATTGCATGAGGTGTTTTGTTCATGCTTTCCCTTCTCATGGCTTCGGCCATGCCAGGGAGTTCTTTTTCTATTATTTCCAGGGTCGCGTCGGGCGTGACATCCCGTGGACTTACGCCGGTTCCTCCGGTTGTTACAACCAGATCCAGATTCTTTTTATCTGTATACTCTATCAGCCTGTTTTTTATGACATCTTTTTCGTCGGGAATTATTTCGTAATCGTCAATCCGGATATTGATATCGACCAGCATGCGAATAACTTCCCTGCCGCTTATGTCCTCCCTCTCGCCGCGGGAACCCTTGTCACTTACTGTTATAACTCCGCCGGTAATCAAAATATTCGTTCCCCATTAAAAATTCACAACTAAGAATTCTTATTTTTGCTATGAGCTATGAGCTTCAGGCTTGTCCGGGTTAAGTCTCTTCCTTTTTCGATTCAGCAATAATCTTTTCCTGCAGGTGCGCGGGGACCTCCTCATAGTGAGAGATCTCATAAGAGAAGGTGCCTCTGCCGCTGGTAATCGACGTAAGGTCGAGTGCGTATGAAAGAATTTCAGCCAGTGGAACCTGTCCTTTGATAACCTGGTTCGACCCCTCTTTGTCCATACCCAGTACACGTCCCCGCCTGCTGTTGAGATCGCCGATTACCTCTCCCATATATTCATCCGGCATTTCAATACTGATGTCGACTATCGGCTCCAGGAGTGTTGGATGGCACTCTTGAAATCCCTTCTTGAAACCCATGGAACCCGCTATCTTAAAGGCCATCTCAGATGAATCCACGGCATGGTACGTGCCATCGACAAGGGAGACCCTTAGATCGACGATAGGATAACCGGCCAAAATACCATCAAGCATTGCCTCCACGATGCCTTTTTCCACTGCCGGTATGTATGTTCTGGGTATGACTCCGCCTACGATCCTGTCGACAAACTCGAATCCGCTTCCCTTGGGAAGAGGTTCTATCTCAAGCCAGGTGTCTCCGTACTGTCCCTTGCCACCCGATTGTTTTTTGTATTTGCCCTGGATCCTTGTCTTTCCCTTGATGGTTTCCTTATAAGGGACTTTCGGTTGTTTCAGGTTTACGCTAACGCCAAACTTTCTTTTGAGCTTTTCCAGGGTTATATCAATATGTACCTGTCCGACACCTGAAAGGATAGTTTCTCCTGTCTGGGGGTCTCTATAGATCGAGAGGGTTTGATCTTCGTCGATCAGTCTGTTGAGGGACGAATGTATCTTTTCCTCATCTCCCTTGGACTTGGGTTCCACTGCGTAGCGAACAACTGGATTTATCAGAGGAACCTTATCATAGACGATGGGTGATTTTGCATCACACATGGTATCACCGGTGGAAGTTTCTTTCAGCTTGGCAAGAGCGGCAATGTCTCCGGGGATAAGTGATTCCACCGGAACCTGGGTTTTACCCTCTAGATAGAAGATATTCCCGCATTTTTCACTCAGGTTCTTCGATGCGTTATAAAATACAAAATCAGATGTGAGTGTTCCTGAAAAGACCTTGAACAATGTAAGTTTACCTGCGTATGGATCGGCAATAGTCTTGAATACCATTGCGGAAAAGGGTTCTTTTTCATCCGGTGTTCTCTCAATCTCTTCCTCCGTATTCGGTTTCTTACCCACGACAACTCCTCGATCCAGGGGGGAGGGGAGAGAGGTTACAATAATATCCATAAGGGGGATAATCCCTATGCTATTCAGGGCCGATCCACATATGACAGGGATCAAGTTTCCTGAGGCCACTCCCTTTCGGAGACCATTTTGAATGTCATCGATAGAAAGCTCACCCTCTTCCAGATATTTGTCCATCAATTCTTCGTCACATTCAGCTATATCTTCCACCATAGTCTCGCGATATGCTTTTGCATCTTCCAGGAGATCTTCAGGAATATCTTCTTTCCCGGGTTTCCCACTGGAGTTGTCAAAAATAAGTGCCTTCATATTCGCAAGGTCTATCACACCTTTAAAGGATTCTTCGGAACCTACCGGGAGATAGCAAACAGTTGTCTTTTTGCCGAGTTTATTGTTTATATCGTCCACTGTCTTGAAAAAATTGGCACGCTCCCTGTCCATCCTGCTGATATATACCATGCGTGGGAGTGATAACTCGTCAGCGTATCTCCATACCCTTTCCGTCTGAAATTCAACCCCGCCCACAGCATCCACCACAACTATCACGCTATCGGCGATGCGCATACTGTATTTGGTGTCCATGAGAAAATTGGAATCGCCGGGAGTATCAATAATGTTTACCTTATATTTTTTCCATTCAAAAAAGTTTATTGCCGAAGCTATGGAAATATGTCTTTTTTGCTCTTCCGGTTCAAAATCCATGGAAGAGGTTCCATCGTCGACCCGCCCAAGTTTGTCAGATTTTCCGCTTAAAAACAGGAAAGATTCGCAGAGGGAGGTCTTCCCCGTTCCTCCATGTCCAGCGATTGCAATGTTCCTTAGTGAATTAGAATCGTATTTTGCCATGATGCTCCCTTCCTGTAGTTGTTTGTTGTGGTGCTACAACCGAGGTTGCTTAGCTCATTCCATCTTGCAAAGTCAAGACAAATTTCTGCATTCAGTGGGTTTTTCGGAGGATTTGATTGACCGCAATACAGAATGGTGATATATGTTTTTCTTGGCGAATATAGATACATTTTAGATTAAGAAGGGTGTGTGAAAAGAAATGTTTAATGTGGGAGATATGGCTGTTTATCCGGCGCATGGGGTAGGGCTTATTGAGGCTATAGAAGCCAGAAACATTATGGGAAGCGAACAATCCTTCTACGTAATGAGGATATTAGGTAATAACGCTACTATTATGATACCGAGGGATGGTGCGGAGTTTGTTGGTCTCAGAGAGGTGATTTCAGAAGAAGAGATACCCATGGTCTATGAAATATTAAAAGAGAAGAATGTGGTAGTAGACAAGCAGACATGGAATAAAAGATACAAAGAGTACTGGGAAAAGATAAAAACAGGATCGGTTTATGAAATAGCGGGAGTATTGCGTGATCTTTTTACGTTAAAGATTGACAAGGATCTGTCATTCGGTGAAAGAAAAATGATGGATACCGCTAAAAGTCTGTTGATAAGAGAGATATCGATAGCCGGTGACTGCGATGAAACAGAGGTAGAAGAACATTTAAACGCTATATTTGCAGCATAGGGTTGCATTCTGCTCCTTGAAATAATGACAGGTTTTTAAATATCAGGAGGTGAAACTTGATTATAAAGCTTTTACTCATACTGGCCTGTTCCTTAAGTGGTTATTTTATTGCTTTAAAATATTATACTTTTCCGCTTTCTTTAATAGGTTTGGCGTTGGGACTTTTTCTTTCAATTTTTGTAATACAAACCGAACAGGCCATAAGAAAACTTTCACTGCGAGTTATATTCGGAGGTGTTATTGGAACGGTTCTCGGGCTTTTAATCGCCCTTCTCTTTACCTATGGTTTGAAGTTTATACCGGGGCTGGAGAAGCAGGAGATACTGCCATGGGGGTATATCTACGTCACAATTACTTTTATTCTGGGATATCTCGGTCTCGTTCTGGGTTCAAAAAAGAGTGAAGAATTCCATTTTCCCAGACCCCATTCTTTGAAAGCTGCAAAAGATCCAAATTACAGGATACTCGATACCAGCGTTATTATTGACGGCAGAATGGCCGATATATGTGATACGGGATTTATCGAGGGCAGTCTGATAGTTCCTCGTTTCGTATTGGATGAATTGCAGCAGATAGCCGATTCATCCGACCACATGAAACGTTCAAGAGGTAGAAGAGGGCTGGATATACTCAACCGGATGCAGAAAAGTGATGATGTAAGGATTGATATTGTAGATGTCGATTTTCCAAAGATAAGAGGAGTTGACGCGAAGCTTGTCGCCCTTGCCAAAGAAAAAGGGGGCAAAATCGTGACCAACGACTACAATCTGAACAAGGTTGCTGAGCTTCAGGGTGTAAAAATCCTGAACGTGAATGAACTTGCAAATACCTTGAAGCCTCCGATTCTACCCGGAGAAACAATGATAACCAAGGTTATAAAAGAGGGAAAAGAAGCCGGGCAGGGCGTGGCATATCTTGATGATGGCACCATGGTAGTTGTGGATAATGGAATGAAATATATGGGAAAAAGCGTAGAGGTGATCGTAACCAGCGTTCTTCAGACGGCGGCCGGGAGGATGATCTTTTCCAATGCGAAAGATGATGAGCATAACGGAATGCCTGCGCAGATGTAGGAAAGAAGTTTCGGGTTTCGGGTTGAAAAACTCTTCAATCTTGAGTAGTAAAACTGACAGCCTAAACAGCAAATAGAAAAACAATTAATGATGGTGCAATCTGTCGCGATTATAGTTGCCGGGGGATCCGGAAAGCGAATGTCATATGATATCCCCAAGCAATATTTATCTCTGGATGGCATTCCCGTATTAGGTCGCACCCTTATCAAATTTGAAAGGGCCTCGTCTATTGTTCGCATCGTGCTTGTAGTTCCAAAGGGCGATATGGATTATGTCAGGGATGAAATCGCTGACAAATACCGGATTTCCAAGGTGAAACATATCCAGGCCGGGGGAGACACAAGACAGGACTCCGTCAGAAATGGTCTGGAGATGGTTGACGGTAGAGACGATGTTGTAGTTATCCATGACGGTGTCAGGCCATTCCTCCCTGAAAAATTAATAGACCTTTCCATTAGAGAAGCTGCCCGGAGCGGGGCAGTGATTCCGGTAATTCCCTTGACGGATACGATTAAGATAGTTGGTGAAGGCGGGATTATAGGAGAAACCCCCGGCAGAAATAACCTGCGGCTTGCTCAGACACCTCAGGCATTCCGAAGGGAGATTATCCTGGAGGCATACAGAAATGCGTACAAAGAGGGATTTTATGGCACAGACGACGCATCCCTTGTGGAACGCATGGGTGTATCCGTGAAGACAATCCCCGGTTCGCATGATAATATCAAGATTACCACACCGGAAGATCTCGCCCTCGGTGAACTGTTGCTTAAAAAGATCGGATCGGGCATATGAGAATCGGCTTTGGATACGACAGTCACAGACTGGTGACAGGGAGAAAGATGATTCTGGGGGGTGTGGAAATCTCCAGTGAAAAGGGACTCCTTGGTCATTCCGATGCGGATGTCCTGCTTCACGCCCTTTGCGACGCTATTCTTGGCGCTATTGGAGAAGGTGATATTGGGATACACTTTCCCGACAGCGATCCCGCCTACAAGGACATTCCCAGCAGAGATCTGTTGATTAAGGTTAATGAACTAGCGGCCCGAAAGGGTTACCGGGTGAATAATGTTGATTCAACGCTTGTCTTGGAGAAACCGAAATTAAGAGAGTATATACATAACATGGTTGAGAATATAGCCGATTTTCTCAATATGGAACCGGATTTGGTAAACGTCAAGGCTTCAACCAACGAAGGTATGGGCTTTACCGGACGGTGTGAAGGGGTAGCGGCTTTTGCCGTGGTTACGATGAGGAGCAGGGAGCAGGGAGAAGTAACTGATAACTGAAAAATGGTTTACGGTTCACAGTTCACGGTTTGCAGTTAAAAAACTGTGACCGGGCAACTGATAACCGGTAACCAATAACTGAAGAGGTGATGAATTTGTGAAATACATAAATGAAATCGATATCAAAGGAAAACGGGTGCTGTGCCGTTTTGACTTTAATGTTCCGCTGGATGAGAATCTGCATATTACCGATGACAGGAGGATAAAGACGGCGATTCCTACAATCAACTATGCGCTGGATGAGGACGCGCGGGTAATAGTGATGGCTCATTTGGGCAGGCCGGGAGGAGAAGTAATCGATAGTCTCAGTCTCAGGCCCGTGGCCAGGAGACTGTCGCGCCTCCTTGGCAAAGAGGTTGTGCTGGCGAAGGACTGTATTGGCGATGATGTAAAAACACTGATTAAGGATATGAAACCCGGTTGTGTCTTGTTGCTCGAAAACCTCCGGTTTCACATTGAAGAAGCAGAAAATTCTGATGAATTTGCGAGAGAACTGGCCGGTTATGCCGATGTGTACGTGGACGATGCCTTTGGAAATGCTCACAGGACCCATGCTTCTAATGTCGGAATAACAAAATTCGCAAAGGTGTGTTGCGCCGGTTTCCTGATGAAAAAAGAGCTGAACTATTTCAGCACTACCCTTAAAACCCCCTTTCGTCCTTTTGTTGCCATAATCGGTGGTTTAAAAGTATCAGGAAAGCTCGAGGCCCTCGCGAATCTTATTGGAAAAGTTGACAAAATGATAATAGGTGGAGGCATGGCCTTTACTTTTCTGAAAGCGATGGGATATGAGGTAGGCAAATCCATTATAGAAGAGAATCTTGTCAATACGGCGCGCCGTGGTATTAAAATAGCAAAGGAAAGAGGCGTGAAATTATATCTTCCCGTTGATTGTGTCATTGCCGAAAGGGCGGACTCAAAAGCAGTTACAAAAATTGTTCCTATTCAGGAAATAGATCCTGACTGGATGGGTCTGGATATCGGGCCCGCCTCCATTGCCCTCTTTCGTGAGGTGCTCACCGACGCGAAAACAATTATGTGGAACGGTCCTATGGGTGTGTTTGAGATTGACGCGTTCAGCATGGGAACCTTTTCCATGGTTCATACTGTTGCGCAGTCCCATGCCCTTACGATTGTGGGAGGCGGGGATACGGATGTCGCGGTTCACAGGGCGGGACAAAGCGATTATATTACCTATATATCCACCGGAGGCGGCGCATCTCTCGAACTTCTGGGGGGCAAAAAATTGCCGGCTGTTGAAGCGCTTAATGAATGTGAAAAAAAGGTGGGTTGACCGGGGGCCGGACCCTATGAGAAACGTCAGGATTATTTGTGAATATGACGGTACCTCCTATCATGGGTGGCAAGTGCAGCCCAACGGTATCAGTATTCAGGAGGTACTTGAAGAAAAGATAGGGACAATCACACAGGAAAAAATAAGATTGACGGCCTCAGGAAGAACGGATGCCGGCGTTCATGCCATGCATCAGGTGGCAAACTTCAGGACAAAGTCGACCATAGAGTGTAGGAGTCTCTTGAAGGGAATAAACAGTCTTCTTCCCGGAGACATCGTCGTAAAAGACCTGATAGATGTGGATGAGGGTTTTCATGCGCGCTACAGCGTGAAGAGCAAGACATATCTGTACAAAATATTAAACAGTCCGGTGAGAACAGCTCTCTACAGAAATTATTCCTGGCATGTGCGTGCCCCCCTTGATACGAAGGCGATGGGAGAAGCAGCGATACTGCTTAAAGGAAAACACGATTTTTCATCTTTCTGTGCTGCCGGATGCGATTCCAAAGACCACGTAAGAACGGTTATTGATACCTCTGTTGATATGAAGGGTGATGTGGTTTCCTTTACAATAGAGGCAAACGGTTTTCTACGCTATATGGTGAGAAATATTGTCGGTCTTCTTGTCGATGTAGGGAGGGGAATCATCACACCTGCCGGATTTGAAGAAATAATGGGTGCAATGGACAGGGCCAGGGCTGGCATTACGGCCCCTCCGCAGGGACTTTTTCTCAGGGAGGTCAGATACTGATGAAGATACTGGTACTTGGATATAAGGGTATGCTCGGCACCGATCTTGTGATAACTCTTGGCGGAGTTCATGATGTGGTTGGAAAGGACATTGAGGATTTTGATATTGCGTCTGCCTCCGATTGCAGGCGTGTGGTTGAAGAATCAGGAGCAGATGTCGTTATAAATGCGGCCGCCTATACGAATGTAGATGGCTGTGAGACGGATGAGGCCGGGTGCTTTTCAGTAAATGCCGATGGTGTAAAAAATGTGGCTCTGGCATGCAGAGAGCCCGGCATTAAGCTGATTCACTTCAGCACCGATTATGTGTTTGATGGTACGAAGAGGACTCCCTATACAGAAGATGATGCATGCAATCCTATCAACGCCTATGGGCGATCGAAGCTGAAGGGTGAGGAGTATCTCAGGGAGATTTCCGATAATTACATATTGTTGAGAACGTCCTGGCTTTATGGGAAGAATGGAAGGAATTTTGTCGGGGCAATAATGGAAAAGGCGGAGAAAACAGGGAAGCTGGAGGTGGTTGATGACCAGACGGGATCTCCTACCTGTACAGTGGAGCTGGCCGCGGCGGTGAAGGTGTTTGTTGAAGGCAATTACAGGGGCATTTTCCACGTAACGAACAGGGGAACCTGCAGCTGGTATCAGTTTGCTTTGAAAATACTGGAATACAGAGAGATGAAAGATGTCAGGATTGTTCCGATAAAATCCGCAACACTTGGCAAGGGCGCCACCCGTCCTGGATATTCGGTTCTCAGTTGCAGAAGGTTTGCCGATGTCACCCATAGAACGATGAAATTCTGGCAGATAGCGCTGAAGGACTATATGGCCCGCATAAGTTGAGGAGATAGCCTTGCAGGAAAAGATAGTTGTTATGCCTGAGGATCTATCCAACAGGATAGCCGCGGGCGAGGTTATTGAAAGGCCCGCCTCCATAGTCAAGGAGCTTGTCGAGAATTCTCTTGATGCCGGCGCGACCGATATCCTTATTGAACTTGAAGGTGGAGGGAAACAATCTGTAAAGATTGTGGATAACGGCAGGGGGATCGACAGGGATGACGTAAAACTCGCCTTTGAGAGACACGCCACGAGCAAGATATACACATTTGAAGACATTCACAATATAACCTCCTTTGGATTTCGGGGGGAGGCCATTGCAAGTATAGCTTCCATATCCAGAATTGAAATACTGACAAGGAAAAACGAATCTTTGTCAGGTACCCGGGCGGTGGTAAGGGGGGGCAGAGTCGAGGAGATTATTGATGCCGGCTGCCCTGTCGGTACGTCGGTGTTTGTCAGCGATATCTTTTATTCCACACCGGCCCGGATGAAGTTCATGAAGAGGGATTCCACCGAACAGACCCACTGCGTAGACGCTATAATGAGACTGGCACTTTCCAACCCGGAAGTGAAGATGAGGGTCGTCGCAAAGGGCAAAACTATCTTTAATGTACCCAGAACAAAAAATCTGTCAGATAGAATCGCGCTTGTATTTGGCGAAGATTTCGGGAGACACACACTTGAAGTAAAAGGACAGAGGGGAGACGCAACCATTCGGGGCGTTATCTCCATGCCCGACCGCACAAGGGCAAACACAAAGGGGCAGTTCTATTTTATCAACAACCGGTTCATAAGGGACAGACTCCTGAATCATTCGGTTATAAGCTCTTACAGGAGATTGATAGAGCCCAGGAGGTTTCCTTATGTTGTCCTGTTTATAGATATGCCCGCGTCCGATGTGGATATAAATGTCCATCCGGCCAAGCTGGAGGTGCGCTTCAGAAGCTCGGGAGATATATACAGCCTTGTTACAGACACCCTCTCCAGTGCATTGTCCGGTATGTCCACTGACAGGAGTGAACTCTCCGGACCCTCTTTCGGAGTGAGAGCGGATGCTTACAGAGAAAGGGTTGGAAACGTTTTAAAAAGGTACACCGTTTTGTCGGGTACTGAAAAGAAAACCTTTAACGTAAATGTTTCTGAGAAGGGAATGAGGAAAGCGCCGGATTCCTTCGGTGGGAGAGAAGGCGGGGAGGAACTGCCGGAACTTTTCAATGAGCGTGATGTGTCGGAAGACGCGGTAAACTTTTCATCTCTCAACTATCTGGGACAGATTGCGGGCACATACCTCGCGTTTTCATCGGAGGGAGCCTTTATTCTTATGGATCAGCATGCCGCCCACGAAAGGGTTCTTTTTGAAAGGCTGAAGGTGTCCACGAGAGAGATGACACATATTCAGGGCTTGCTGATACCGGAGGTTGTGAACCTTCAGCCCGGGCGCTTTGACCTGCTTATAAACAATATTGACGCGCTGAAAGCTGTGGGCCTTGGCGTGGAAGGGTATGGCGAGAATACGATACTGGTAAAACAGATTCCCGCATTCCTGACAGGGTGCAACATTGAGGAGCTTATTTCCGATATAATAGAAGAGGTTGAGGATACAGGGAAGACTGAGAATGCTACTGAAATAAAAGACAAAATCCTTGCCCTCATGGCATGCAAAGGTGCCGTTAAAGCCAACCACAAATTGACAGACTCAGAGGTCGCGGCGTTGTGTAAAGACCTCGATTCGATACCATTCGCGGCAACCTGTCCTCACGGAAGACCTACCTATGCAGTGCTTGACATAAGGGATTTAGAGAGGATGTTCAAGAGGAGATGAGGGTTTACATTATCTTGACATTTATTATTTCTTACGCTAATAGTGTTTTGTAAGAATTAGTGTAAGGGTTCGTGCAAAAATAAAAAAAGGGGAATCAGGTTATGCGAACAACTATAACTTCCAAGTATCAGACAACCATACCTAAAGCTGTTCGAGAAGATCTCAGTCTATCCATCCATGATACTCTTGAATGGAACGTAGAAAATGGGAAGATCGTAGTTTTACCCATGCAGAAAAACTTTTTAAACTTTAGAAACGCTGTCAAAACAGGTAGCGGGGATATCGAAAACGACGTCAAATTATCAAGAAAACGGCGGGGAGAAAGATACCTGTGAAAAGACATACTATTGTAATAGACACCAATGCGCTGATATCCTTTGTGACGGATAGAAACAAGGCCCAGCAGGGCAAAATAGCCGGGCTTTTTGAAAACGCCGCCGGACTGCGGTTGTCGGTTTTGTGCCCACAGAATGTCATAACCGAGTTTGTCTATGTGCTGGACAAGGTCTATAATGTTCCACAATCGGCAATAAGGGACATGATAGATGATTTCGTTACCATGCCCGGAATAGAAATTGTCCACGAAGTAGATCTGAAAATCCTTTTTTCGTACTGGCCTGATAAGATTCAGGATTATGGCGATGCTATCGTTGCGTCCGTCTGCTGTGCCAAAAAAGGGGCTATGATAGCAACATTCGACCGGAAATTCAGCGCAGCCCTGAAAAAACTTGACCTTCCTGTCTGGCAACCGGTGCCATGGACTGAGTAAAAAGACGGGGAAAGGGGACAGTTGGCCGGCAGTTCAGATTTGTGGATGAGATCAAGCCGAAAATTGCGAGGCAGGTGGACTTTCGTAGACAGGGAGATCGAAAATAAATAAATTTGTTCCTTTATTTCTTTATTTTTGTATTTTATTTTGAATAACTGTCAACAAATTTATCAATCCTTGATAACTATGGAGGGAGCGTATGTATTTAGTCAATTGCTTCAACTGTAAGCATGAAATATCAGAAACTGCATTGATTTGCCCTGCTTGTGGAAAACCAACAGTTGAAAAAAGCGAGGAAAGCCAAAGCAATAATACAATGAGTACGGCGAAATGGATTAGTACAACAGCCATTGTAGTAGCACTTGGGCCTGCTGTATTGCTTGGTGGTGTCGCTTCACTCGCGTTGGACCTTAGTCAAAACCGGAAACTTAAGAATACAGCTAAAAAAGTCGGAGCTATTGATTTTTTCGCTTTGTCTAACGAATGGGATATTCTTGTTACTAAAACTGGCTTTATTTGGTACCACGACGGACCGTTTGATGAAGTGCCATGGTCATCGATAATAGGAGTCTCTATTGATGAATCCAAATCTCGTGATGGTGGGTTGTTTAGTAGCGATAGAGAAGTAATTACAATAACAAAAACGCACCCCGGAAAACCAAACAAAATTATTACTGAAAAATACAAGTTGACTGGGAAAAATGCAAGGGAATTGGCACAGATTGTTTGTGCAAAATTTAGTGAGTACTCCTCTGTTAAAAAAGCTGAATTTCTAAATAAAAATGTGGAAGAGCTTGTTGAATCATCTAATGCTAACGATTTTTATGAAAAAGTTTGGGGAGAATTAGAGGACGGCACATATAATAAAGCGATATATGCCAAAGCTTTTACTGATACGGAAGGTAATCTTGAAAAGACAAAAGCCCTTTACATTAAAATGCGAGTAAAACAATTAACAAAAGATTGCACAAGATAAAAGGATAAAAATGGGACAATATCGTGATTACAGCAACGTTTTCCAGATGCAGAATTAGGAGAACATAGAGACACCTTTTTAGGTGAATTTCCAGCATATTTAATAACAACATATTACACAATCAAAAATATCAATATAGAAATTGACGTAGTCGCCCGGAAAATATTCTGCATTAGAGGAAAGAGGATATATCTTGTGAGTTTTGAGACTACACTGCAAGCTTTTGAAAGAATATTTCCTGGATTTGAAAGAATCTTGGCTACTTCCAATTTCCGGTAATAATAAGGAAAAGGCGACGGATTTTTTATCCACCACCCTTAACAAGTTAACCGGCAATAATCGCCGAACAAAAGCATTCAGTAGCCGGTGAAAAGTGTGGTGATGCTACTGATGCAGTTTTGTGCAAGAGAGTGCAAAATGACCAGCCGCAGCATAGTCAAAGACAAGTGTGAACGATTTCTTGTAGATGCTTTCATCCGATGGTGGGCGTCAGAGACAGGAGAACAGTTCCAAGTGATTTCACGACCAGACCCTCCCGATGCCATCATTCAGTCTGACCTCAGGACTAGTTGGATTGAAGTGACCGATGCATTCTATTCAGACGAGTGGGCGAAAGACCGATACTCAGACGCAACTCCCGGAGAAACCCACAAGCCTATGAAGTCTGGGCCTTACGTCGGTATGGATGCCCAAGCAGCCGGGCGCTTCGTTACGCTGCTGAAAAAGAAGTTGTCCAAGAAAAGCTACGAAAACCCGCACAAGAAATACGGCTCCGGAATGCTCCTTGTTGCCGTGAAGAGCCCGTGGTTTGATCGCGACGAGATGAGGGATGCATGCTACAAGACCGACTGGTCACTCGACCATGGCTTCTTCTCAAGCGTATTCATCTCTTTTCGTTCACTTAACCAGCAGACATTCGAGGAATGGAAATGGGATGCACAACAAGATAAAAGGGAGATGGGGGAACGTCCGTAAATAAGTAAATAACTCAACTTCTACGTTCAGATACTCGTTTCCGTCTATTCCGTCCCGCACTTCATCCAGGCAGCGTCCTGTTTTTAGATGTGTTTTCAAGCATTGATATGTGATATTCTTGTCTGATAAAAGTAGTCACGAGACCGAAGATAATAGGGCAGGGCAATTAGTCTATTAATCAAAGGATATATTATGAAATTAAAAGTAGTAGTACATGAAGCAGAAGAAGGTGGGTATTGGGCTGAAGTGCCGTCCATCCCGGGATGTGCTACTCAAGGCGATTCTTTTGACGAATTGTTGAGTAACATTTACGAAGCCGTCGAAGGTTGTCTATCAGTAAATGTTCAAGACATAGTCATCTCAGGAAAAGGCAAAGTAATGGAGATAGCAGTTTGAAAGTTGTTAGCGGAAAACGATTTTGCAGTATCTTAGAATCCAAAGGGTAGAAATTAAAGCGTATCAACGGAAGTCACCATATTTATGCAAAAGCCGGGAATACTGCCCGCATATCTGTTCCTGTTCATGGCAATACTCCATTAAAAATAGGGTTGCTAAAGCATCTGATGAAGATAGTAGAAATTGAAGAATCGGAATTGCAAAACCGCACGTAGCAAGGCAAATTCACTCGAACGTTAAAACAGTGACAACGACTATCTTTCTTTAATGGGAAATGGGCTCAGACTCGAATCAAATTTTTCTTGCCATTTTTGAGAGGAGGATAGGGGACACCCATTCAAGGTAGGGATTCAAACTTTAATCCCAAGCTTCTGACAAGCTTCCCTATAACCCTAAGTTTCCATTCAATACGTTCTGGATGGCCCCGTATCAAGTACGGGGCAGGCTTATCAAGTGCGGCATGACGTTTTTGGGACTTTTTATGGGTCCATCAAGGATTGATCTAAATGGAAAACTCGAAACCGGAAACTCAAAACCCCCAAATGGAGACACGCCCAAAACCTCCGCTTATTGTTATCACAGGTCCCACCGGGGTGGGAAAGACCGACCTGGCTATCAGGCTTGCCGAGAAATACGATGGAGAAATTATCAGTGCCGACTCGATGCAGGTATACCGGCACATGGATATAGGCACCGCAAAACCCTCTCCTGAAGAGAAACTTCGTATACCTCATCACCTGATTGATGTTGTAAATCCGGATGAAGAATTTAACGCTGCGATGTTTGTGAAAAAAGCCGATGAGGCGATTGCTCTTCTTCACAGCAGGCATAAAAGGGTATTTGTGGTGGGCGGTGCAGGGTTGTATCTGGACGCTCTGCTCGGAGGGCTTTTGAATGCCCCCGGCGCTGACGGGAGGCTCCGCGATTCCTATAGAAAAGACGCCGCGCAATATGGGAAAGGACACCTTTACAGGCGGTTGCGAGAGATGGATACAACGGCCGCCGAAAGAATACATCCGAATGATCTTGTCAGGACAATAAGGGCGCTTGAGGTGCTGGAGCATACCGGGCAGTCCATTGCTGAAATACAGAGAGAACACAGGTTCGGCAACACTGTATATGATTTCGTGAAGATAGGCCTTAATGTCGACAGGAGTATTCTGTACGACAGGATAAACGACAGGGTTGGAAAAATGATGGAGGCCGGACTTGTGGAGGAAGTAGAGAAGCTCATGGACAAGGGTTATGACGAATTAGTCAGGCCGATGCAATCCATGACCTACAGGAACGTTATTTCCTTCATCAGAGGGAAACAGAGCGAGCAGGATATGGTGAGATTGATCAAACGTGACACGAGGCACTATGCCAGGAGACAACTGACGTGGTTCAAGAGAGATCCGGACATCAAATGGTTTGCTCCTCAGGATGAAAATATGATAAGGGGTGCGATTGAAAATTTAGATGGGTAGTTTATGTACATATAATAAAACAAGAAGGACGCGTTATGAAAAAAGAAGAGTTGAGCAAGTCTTATGAATCTCATGATGTTGAGGAAAAATGGTACCGATGCTGGCTGGATGAAGGCTTGTTCAAAGCGGAAGATACAAGTGACAAAAAACCATTCTCGATAGTTATACCGCCGCCTAATGTTACCGGGATACTCCATATAGGACACGCACTGAATAATACGCTGCAGGATATTATCGTGAGATACAAGAGAATGCAGGGCTGCAATACACTCTGGATGCCCGGCACCGATCACGCGGGAATAGCCACGCAGAACGTAGTGGAGCAGCAACTTGCCAGAGAGGGAATGACAAGGCACGATATAGGAAGAGAAAAATTTATAGAGAAAGTATGGGAGTGGAAGAAAGAATATGGCGGTGAGATCATAAACCAGCTGCATAAGCTGGGGTGTTCCTGTGACTGGTCGCGGGAGCGGTTTACCATGGATGAAGGACTTTCCAGGGCGGTCAGGGAGGTTTTCGTCCAGCTCTACAACGATGATCTGATATATCAGGGTGATTATATAGTCAACTGGTGCCCGAGGTGCCATACAGCCATATCCGATCTTGAAGTTGAATATGAAGAAGAAGAAACCAGTCTCTGGCATATACGGTATCCATATGCCGAAGGAGAGGGCGAAATAATTGTCGCCACGACACGTCCGGAGACCATGCTGGGCGATACTGCCGTTGCGGTCAACCCCGATGACGAAAGATACTTGGATGTTATAGGGAAAGAAGTAATTCTTCCTATTGTGAACAAAAGAATACCGGTTATCGCCGATGATTACGTATCAAGGGAATTCGGCACCGGCGCGGTGAAGATAACTCCTTCAGCGGACCCCAACGACTTTGCCATGGCGCAGAGACACAATCTTGATGTAGTTACCATTATGGACGGCAATGCCATTATCAATGAAAATGGAGGGATATATCAGGGTCAGGACTGTTACACCTGCCGTGAGAATATCGTTAAGGATCTGAAAAAGGGCGGATATCTTGTGAAAACAGAGCCCTATTCACACAACTTGGGACGTTGTTACAGATGCAAGACTACTGTGGAACCCGCGGTGTCCAAACAGTGGTTTGTCAAGGTGAAACCCCTGGCGAAGGCCGCGATCGCCGCGGTTGTGAAGGGCGAGACGAAAATTGTTCCCCCCATGTGGGAAGCCACATATTTCGACTGGATGGACAATATAAGAGACTGGTGCATTTCCAGGCAGATATGGTGGGGACACAGAATCCCGGTATGGTATTGTAATGATTGTGGCAACACCATAGTGGCAGTCGAAGACCCTGACAGTTGCCCCAAATGTGGAGGGACTTCTCTCAGGCAGGATGAGGATGTTCTGGATACATGGTTCAGCTCCTCTCTCTGGCCATTCTCGACTATGGGATGGCCCGACAAAACAGAAGCGCTTGAGACATTTTATCCCACTTCGCTCCTTGTTACCGGGTTTGATATCATATTTTTCTGGGTAGCCAGGATGATGATGATGGGTCTTTACGTTATGGGAAAGGTGCCTTTCAAGGATGTTTATCTCCATGCCCTTGTTCGCGATGAAATGGGCGACAAGATGAGCAAATCAAGTGGAAACAGCGTAAATCCTCTGGAAATGATTGACAAATATGGTGCAGACGCTCTTCGCTTTACACTGGCAGCCTTTACCGCGCAGGGGAGGGATGTGAAGATGTCTGAGGAACGTATTAAGGGATACAGGCATTTTGTAAATAAGATATGGAACACGGCCAGATTTTCTTTGATGAACCTTGAGGATTATCCCGGGGAAACCGCGCTGGAAAGGGAAGAATATTCCCTTTGTGACAGATGGATCAAAGACAGCCTTAACAGCACCGTGGTGGATGTTGGAAAGGCCCTTGACGAATATCGGTTTAACGATGCCGCCGGCAGGATATATCAGTTTATCTGGCATGAATTATGTGACTGGTATCTTGAACTGATAAAGCCGGCACTGTATGACAAGCAATCGCGACAGAGAAAGCTTGCCGCGCAGCAGACGTTGCTCTCAGTATTAAAGACAGCCCTCCAGCTCCTTCATCCTTTCATGCCTTTTGTCACAGAGGAAATATGGCATAAATTAACAACAGATGAGGGATACATAATGATAAGCAAATTTCCCGAGCAGGATGATTCTCTCAGGGATGAAGATGCAAGGCATCGCATGGATCTCATTAAAAATATCATAAACAGTATCAGGAATATAAGGGGTGTAATGAATATCAGCCCTTCAAAGAAATTGAAGGCACTCATTTCCGCTCCCAATGGTGATATGCTGTCTATTATAGAGGCAGGCAGGGACTATATAAGGGACATTGCGAAGCTGGAAGACCTGACGATAGAGGAAAATGCCACTGAGCCGAAAGGATCCGCAATAGGAGTAGTCGGTCCCGTCAAGGTGTATGTATTCCTTGAGGGTGCCGTAGATATCGAGGCCGAGAAGACAAGGCTGGAAAAGGAAATAAAAAAGCTTGATAAAGACCTCGGTTTCATCTCCAAAAAACTGGGGAATCAGGATTTTATGGAAAAGGCGTCCAAGGATATAATTAAAAAAGAAGAAAATAAATTCAGAGACCTGAAGGAAAAAAACGGAGTGCTGGAAGACGCACTGGGCAGACTCCGTAATATAGCGTGAGGATTATCATGATTTCAGATATCAGGTTGAATGAATTTATCCGGACAGCGCTCGATGAAGATATGGGATCGGGTGACCTTACCACGTCAGCTGTTCTTACAGGTGATGAAACCGGTGTTGCGCAGGTAATTTC
The DNA here is from genome assembly GCA_964387765.1 of uncultured Syntrophaceae bacterium. Classification (GTDB taxonomy): domain Bacteria; phylum Desulfobacterota; class Syntrophia; order Syntrophales; family UBA2210; genus UBA2210. Next base: position 31,052 of record CAYLXS010000001.1, on the reverse strand, counting down.
GAAGGGCGAAAGCATTGTCGCGGGTATCAATGTTTTTAAAAAGGTATTCCATGTCATGGATTCATCCCTGAACTTTGAGGCGTATTTCTGCGACGGCCAACCGGCTGGAAGAGGAGAAATCCTTGCCTGTATATCGGGCAGACTGAAAGGCATTCTCCTTGCGGAACGCGTCGCGTTGAATTTGTTTCAGAGGATGTGCGGGATTGCCACGATGACGCGCAAATATGTTGAAGAAGTAAGAGGCACTGGAGTCAAAATACTGGATACGAGAAAGACAACGCCAAACCTGAGAAGCCTTGAGAAATACGCGGTAAAAACAGGTGGAGGATTTAATCACAGATTTGGTCTGTATGACGGTGTGATGATCAAAGATAATCACATAAACGCTGCAGGGGGTATTTCGAATGCGGTAAGAAAAGTGATTGGAAATATTCCACCCACCGTAAAGATCGAAGTGGAGGTTAAAAACCTTAAGGAAGTTGAAGAGGCCCTTGCCTCGAGAGTCGATATAATCATGCTGGATAATATGGGGGCAGGTGAAATGAACAAGGCGGTTTCTCTTATTAATGGAAAGGCTATGGTTGAGGCCTCAGGGAATGTCACCCTGTCGAATGTGAGGGAGATTGCGGGGACCGGAGTGGATTTTATATCCGTCGGAGCTCTCACCCATTCCGCTCCCGCCGCTGACATATCACTTGTGTTTATGGATCAGGGATCAGAGTTGTAGGTTGGGTTGAGGTACGAAACCCGACAAAACCCTCAGAATTATGGAACAGAGTTTTAATAAAGCCAATCTGGAGAAACTCGTTTCCGGCAGCCTCATAGGAAACAGGATTCACTTCTTTGACGAGATTGATTCGACGAATAACCATGCGGTTTTGCTTGCTGGTGATGGGGCCGGCGAAGGTGAAGTCGTAATAGCCGACTGCCAGACAGCGGGAAGGGGAAGGCTGAGAGACAGAATCTGGTACTCACCCTCTAACATAAACCTGTATATCTCCATCATATTAAGACCTGATATACAACCCGCTTCTGCTCAGGGGCTGACCCTTGTCGCCGGAGTTGCGGTGGCTGAAATGCTTTCCGGTTATTGTCCTGTCTCACTCAAGTGGCCCAACGATATACTTGCTGGGGGGAGAAAGATTTCCGGCATCCTGACGGAAATGAGAATCAAGGGACAGAATCTTGATTCTGTTGTTGTGGGAATCGGTATTAATGTAAATATGGAACCAGCCGATTTTCGGGATGAACTTCGTCATATATCCACATCGCTGAAAGAGCAGACATCGAACACCATTTCACGTCTTGACCTTACCGCCGGTTTGTGCAAGTCGTTTGAAAAATGGTACAGGATATTTATTAATGAGGGATTTCTCCCTGTAAGAGACCGGTGGATAGAATATTCGGATATAATAGGCAAAACTATTGAGGTAGCAGACAGGGGCATTGTGCAGAGGGGGACATGCCAGGGGATCGACAACAAAGGTGTGCTTCTGCTCATTGATGAGAAAAACAGGACAAAACGCATTCTGTCCGGGGATGTAAGTGTGGCGGAAAGCAGGTAATCTATTATGCTTCTGGTTATCGATGTGGGAAATTCAAATACAGTTGTCGGCCTCTATGAGGGAGATGAACTGCTAAATCACTGGAGAGTTCGTACTGTAGCGGATCACACCATTGATGAATATGGAATGCTGATATTGAATCTCTACAGGACGAGCAAAGTCGGATCGAGATCTATCAACGACATTATTATATCATGCGTGGTTCCATCCATGCTGAATATACTGGAACCCCTTTGTAAGAAGTATTTTCATGTTACTCCGCTCATCGTGGGCCCGGGTATAAAGACGGGTATGCCGATATACTATGACAATCCGAAAGAAGTAGGAGCTGACAGGATTGTCAACGCCGTTGCCGCCCATGATAAATACGAAGGAAATCTCATTATTGTGGATTTTGGCACAGCGACCACCTTTGATTATATTACGAAAAAGGGAGAATATATGGGTGGGTGCATATCGCCAGGTGTTGTTATATCAAGTGAGGCGCTCTTTGAGAAGGCCTCCAAACTGCCGCCGGTTGAATTAAGCAGGCCTAAATCTGTAGTGGCCAGGGATACTGTGAGCAGTATACAGGCGGGTATTATGTTTGGTTATGCCGGTCTTGTGGATGGGATCGTGAATCGAATAAAGAAGGAAACAGCGGTGGAGTCCACCGTTATCGCAACCGGCGGACTGGCGAGTGTCATAGCCGCGGAAACCAGCAGCATTGATTTTGTCGATGAGATGCTTACGCTGGAAGGACTTAAGATAATCCATTTAAGAAACATATGACGGCTTTGTAAAAAGTCCAATTTCTGCGTTCCTCTTACAAATGCAACGTATGTATTTCCATCCATTTTTTCAGTGTATCAATGGAGCGCCTGGCATAAAGTTCGCCTCTCTCTTTTTTTGACACACGCTTTTCAAGTGGAGCAAAAAGACCAAAATTCACATTCATCGGCTGAAAGGTCTTGTGATCGGCGTTTGTAATGTGATGCAAAAGTGCGCCCAGAGCGGTTGTTTCAGGAGGAACCGTCATATCCTTTCCCGCGATCTGCCGGCAAACGTTTATACCTGCCATTAATCCCATCGCCGCCGATTCCACATATCCCTCGACACCGGTAATCTGTCCCGCAACAAAGATGTTATCATTGGAGCGAAGCTGCAGTGATTTTTTGAGCAGGGCAGGGGAATTTATGAAGGTATTGCGGTGTATGCTGCCATATCTCGCGAAATCTGCTTTTTCCAGCCCCGGTATCATTCTGAGGATGCGTTTCTGCTCCGGCCATGTCAGTTTTGTCTGAAATCCTACCAGGTTGTAGAGAGTTCCTTTGCTGTTTTCCTGTCTGAGCTGGATCACGGCATGGGGGCGCTTGCCTGTTTTTGGGTCTGTAAGCCCCACCGGTTTCATCGGGCCGAAAAGCAGGGTCTTCGGTCCTCTTTTCGCGAGGACTTCAACAGGCAGGCATCCTTCAAAAAAGCGCTTCTCTTCAAAATCCCTGAGAGGCACTTCACTGCCGCCCGATAACTCCGTCCAGAACCTTTCGTATTCCTCCCTTGTCATGGGGCAGTTCAGATAATCTCCCTCACCGCTGGTGTCGTATCTTGACGCCCTGAAGACTCTGTTATAGTCGATGGACTGTGCTTCCACGATGGGTGAAATGGCATCATAAAAATAGAGATACTCGTTTCCTGTAACGGAAGAGATTTGTTTTGCCAGAGATTCGGATGTGAGAGGGCCGGTAGCTATGATGACAATAGAGTCTTCAAAAATTTCGGTGACCTCTTCCCTTATTATCCGGGTTCCTGTCGACGCGAGCCTGTCTTCGATATAGTTTGAAAAAAGGGTTCTGTCCACGGCCAGAGCCTTACCTGCCGGCACTGCTGTGGCATCGGCCGCCTCCATTATCAATGATCCTGCCATGCGCATCTCTTCCTTGAGAAGACCAACCGCATTTTCTGTCGCGTTGGAGCGGAAAGAGTTGCTGCATACAAGTTCCGCGAGGAGGGGAGACTTGTGGGCCGGAGAAAACAGGGCGGGTTTCATTTCGTAAAGAAAGGCGTCGATTCCCCTTCTTGAGATCTGCCACGCGGCCTCACACCCCGCAAGACCGCCACCTATGATTATAACAGGTTTGGAGGAAGTCGCCTTTTGGGTATCTGATTTCAAGTTTTGATTCACCCCTTCAGCCTTCAGCCGTTTCCTTATACCCGCATTCCTTGTTAGGGCACGTCTTTACGAGACCTTTTCCACGGTAATATTTCTCGACCAGAAAAGGATGTCCGCACAGGGGGCATTTTTCCGGTATCGGCCTGTCCCACAGGGCATAGGTGCAGTTCGGATAGTTTGAACATCCAAAGAACGTTTTGCCTTTTCTTGAAAGTCTCTCACAGATACTGCCGCCACACCCCTCCCTGGGGCACTTTACCCCTGTATCTATTGGTTTTGTATTCTTGCATTCCGGGTACCCCGAGCATCCCAGAAATCTTCCGAATTTGCCCTCCTTTATAATCATGTTCTTACCGCACACATCGCAGATAATATCGGTTGTCTCTGCCTCCATTTTGCTGATTGCGCCATTCTCATCCTGCGCGATATTGCCTGTATTCTTGCATTCGGGATAGTTGGAGCAGGCCAGGAACTTTCCGTTTCTCCCCCATTTTATGACCATTGGCCCCCCGCACTTATCACATGTAAGATCGGTGGGGATCATTTCTCCCTTGACACTTTTCATTTCATCACCGGCCTTTTCCAGCTCTGATTTAAAAGACGTATAGAAGTCTTCGAGTGTTTTATATCGTGTGATCTTCCCGTCCTCAATCATGTCCAGGTTGTTTTCCATGGAAGCGGTGAACTGGACATCCATGATGTTTGGAAAGTTATCCACGAGAAGTCCGTTGACAAGTGTGCCAAGTTCCGTGGGGTGAAATCTGCCTTTTTCAAGTTTTGTATATTTTCGATTTTGAATAGTGCTTATAATGGCGGCGTATGTGCTGGGTCTGCCGATCCCTTTTTCCTCCAGCTCTTTCACAAGAGTCGCTTCGGAAAACCGTGCCGGCGGCTGCGTGAAGTGCTGCTTTGGTTCGAGGGAAATTAGTGTCAGCTCTTCACCCTCGGAAACCTCCGGAAGTGCGGACAAATCGGGACTAACCGACTCGGTATCATTACCTTTGTCTTCCTTCTCTCTGTTTTCAGAATAAACAATGCTGAACCCGGGGAATTTTATTACGGAGCCTTGCGCGTGAAAAAGACAGCGGCCTGCCTGTATATCAACAGCTGTCTGGTCAAATACAGCCGGATTCATCTGACTTGCTATAAAGCGGTTCCATATCAGTTGATACAGACGAAATTCGTCATTCTTGAGATACTGTTTGATGTTTTGTGGCGCGTACGCTGTGGATGTAGGCCTAATCGCCTCATGTCCGTCCTGGGAAGACTTTGGGGATTTGAAGAGCCTGGCCTTTGCAGGAAGGAATTCCTTTCCATAATTCTTTTCTATGTATTCCCTCGCGTTTTCCAGGGCTTCCGATGCTATACGGACCGAGTCGGTTCTCATATATGTGATAAGGCCAACGGAACCTTCTTCTCCGAGCGCTATTCCCTCATACAGTCTCTGGGCGACACTCATCGTTTTCTTGGCCGTGAAACGAAGCCTTCTCGATGCCTCCTGCTGGAGCTTGCTTGTAGTAAATGGGGGAGCCGGAGAGCGTTTTGCCTCCTTTTTTTCCACCTTTTTTACAATAAATGAAGAGCCCTTCAGTTCTTCGAGAAGCTCTTTTGTCTGCGTTTCATTTTTAAGTTTTAACTTTCTGGAACCTACTTTTGTCAGCCGCGCTTCAAAGGGAGGAGGACTGTTTCCCTCCAGCAGGGCGGTAATGTTCCAGTATTCCTCCGATACAAACGCCCGGATCTCGGCCTCTCTGTCGCATATTATTCTTACTGCAACCGATTGGACCCGTCCCGCGCTCAGTCCCCGCCGCACCTTCTTCCAGAGTATCGGGCTGATTTGATATCCCACAAGCCTGTCAAGAATCCGTCTGGTCTGCTGGGCCTCATATTTATTGACGTTAAGCTCCAGAGGATTTTTGATAGCCGCGATGATGGTCTTTTTTGTAAGATCGTTGAAGAGCACCCTGTAGATATTTTTGTTCTTTCCTATTTCGCTCGCCACGTGCCATGCAATGGCCTCTCCCTCCCTGTCAGGGTCAGACGCCAGAAAGATGTTATCTGCTTTCTTCGCGGATTTTTTCAGCTCAGAAATGATTTTCTTTTTTTCAGTGATAACTTCGTAGGTTGGTTTAAAGTTATTTTCAAGATCAATCCCCAGTTTGCTTTTGGGAAGGTCTTTTACATGTCCGACAGAAGCCTGCACCTCAAATTCCGGGCCGAGATACTTTTTTATCGTTTTTATCTTTGCCGGCGATTCAACGATAATAAGAGAACTGGACATATTTACCCCTTAACAACAAAATTTTTGCCTGGAAGCTGCTCGACGTAGCCTCCGAGCTCAAGTGACATGAGGATGCTCAGGACATCCTGTATTTGATAGTCGGAATCAGCGGCCAGACTGTCTATATGAACAGGTTTTTTGCCTATTAACTTCAGAATGGTTTTTTCATCAGCGTTTAATCCCTCGGATTTAATCGAATGATCCTGCAGAGGTATTTCACCTGGTGATTTGGCAGCTTTGTCGCCAAAACTCACCTGGGGCAGAATTTCCTCTAATATGTCATATGTATTTTCAACAAGTTTCGCGCCTTCCCTTATGAGCCTGTGGGTCCCTTTTGTTCTCAAGGAATCGATATTTCCCGGCACGGCAAAGACTTCTCTCCCCTGTTCCAGGGCGAGTCGCGCAGTTATCAGGGACCCGCTCTTCTCATTGGCTTCAACCACGACAACTCCCAGCGAAAGGCCGCTTATTATCCTGTTTCTGGCGGGAAAGTTGAAGGCCAGCGGCTGGGTGCAAAAGGGGAATTCGGTAATCACGGCGCCATTTTCAGAAATCTTTTCAAAGAGTTTTCTGTTTTCCGGGGGATAGATAACATCGATGCCGGATCCCAGTACAGCGATTGTCCTTCCCTTGCCTGCGATCGCGCCGGCATGAGCAGCAGAATCAATACCCCTTGCCATACCACTTACGACGGTTACTCCTTTCATGGCGAGCTCACGGCACAACTTTTCAGTTGTAAACCTGCCATAAGTGCTTGCCATCCTGGAGCCCACCACGGCAACATTTACATCCTGATCGGACAGTGTTCCTTTGACGTACAGAATGGGTGGAAAATCGTATATGTTTAAAAGCAGTCTGGGGTAAGATGGGGAATCGGATGTGATTATTGAAACATTCAACTTGTCAGCCAGTTCAAGCTCTTTTTCGATAGTTGCCCAGTTATCAAAGTTCTTTATACTGTGGGCTATTTTTCGCGTAATGCGGTCTATTTTTTGCAGGGATGTTGTGGGAGCGTCGAAGACGGCCAGTGGAGAGCCAAACGTGTTTACAAGGCTGTTAAAGCCGACATTCCCCACATTTTCCAAGGACTTAAGGGCCAGCCAGTATTTTAGATCATTATGGGTCATCGATATACCCTTAAAAAGCAAAGTTGCAATAGTTATAGATAATTATCAAGATGGGCACTATACAAGATGGGCACTATATATGAGTATCTTTGAGAGGTGTCAAGTCTTTTTGATTCGTCATCCGCTTGACATCGCTCCATAGTTATAATAATTTCACATAAGAATAACGGACTTTTTTGTGAAACCGTCAACTATGAAACTGAAAAGGGATGTAACAGTGCTTAAATCAAAAGCTATAATTGCCGCGGTGTTTGCCGCGATTTTGATGTTTGGAGGATTGCCCTCCCTGTTCGCACAGGTCAACCAGCCTGTCAAAGAGAAGCCGATTCTTTCTGTAACACCAGACGGAATAGATTTCGGTATTCTGAGAGATACAGAGACCGGAGTTGCGTCGATTGAAGTAAGCAAAAGAGGACAGGGGAAAATAAAGTGGATGGTTAAGTGGATAGACCCCTGGCTGGCACTCGATAAATATTCCGGAGTTGTGGAGGATGGCACACAGATCGTGTCAGTTACAGCGGACCCGCGTGACCTTTCCCCTGGCTATCATAAGGGCGGAATTGCCATAACATCATCTTGCGGAATTATAATGATTCCGGTCTCCGCTACCATTCTCAGGGATAATAATGACACATACAGATCAAAACTGGAGGAAATCAGGCTGACATCGATTACCAGCACTCGGGCCGGCAGAAAGATTCGTATGAGCGCTATCGGTATATATTCGGATGGCTCCAAAAGAGATATTACAAAAAAGATAAAGTGGATATCTGCGAATAAAAGGACAGGATATTTTGTCGATAAGGGACTATTCATTGGAAAACACAAGGGAGATGTCCGTGTCTTCGCGAAGGAGGGCAGGGTTAAAAGTCCTGTCGTGACAATTCATATAGATGCCCTTGATGGACCGCTCTTAAAGGTTTCTCTGCCGAAGATCAGACTGGATCGTATGGAGAAAGACTCAATTGAAAATATTTCCATGACCCTGCGAAATGCCGGCAAAGGAGAATTGGAATGGGAAGTTATAAGCAGGACACCTTGGCTGGTATTAGATGGAGGTACCTCTTCAGGTGGCACAGGCAGGCAAATAGCGGATAAAGAGAGTCTCGAGTTTACTGATTTGGAAGAAAATGCACCGGACAAACTGAAATCAGGATATATCAGCAGACTGCGCGGTACAGGCCGGAAGAATATAAAAATCGTTGTGGATGTTACGGGGCTTCCGGAAGGAAGGTACAATGGCACTGTTTTAATAAGATCAAACGGAGGAGATGAAGAAATAACTATTCCTGTAAACATTATCTCTCTCGAATCCATATCCATTGCCCCTGTTTCTGTAAGAATGGCTGTTAAGCATAAAATGGTATTCAGGGCGACCGGTATATGGTCTGACGGAAGCAGGACCGATCTTTCAGGTGGTTCGGATGGCAGGTGGACAGTTTCTGATCCATCTGTTGGATACTTCCTGCGCAGAAAACCTGTTTTTACGGCCAGGACAGCCGGCAGAGCGGAGGTCAGGAGGGTGAGGGGAGGTGTGGTCAGCAATGTTGCGATTGTTGATGTTAAAGATGATGTTGCCGGCCCTGTCCTGATGGTGTCTCCCCGTGAAGTGGATCTTGGCACGATAGGTCCCGGCGAGAGTTCAAAAGGTGTGATTTCCCTGAAAAATGTTGGAGGAGGGGACCTGACATGGATGGTGCATGGGATGGGAGATTGGTTATCTCCATATGGTGATACACTTTCGGGGACGGCCGGGACATCCGCGCGCTACCTTCGTATTTCCATTGAGTCCATGGCGGACGAAGAGATTTCTGTTAATGGACTCTTTCCCGTTCGGATGAAATTCGAGACAGGCCGGAATTCAATATCTTATGAAAAGCTATTAGTTCCCGGAGGTTACAGAGAAGAATTAACACTACACTTTAATGGTGAAGAGCGGACTGCATTCCTGAAATTTGAGGTGGCGGAAAAGGGGTCCCGACCCTGTATGGATGTAAAACCGCTCGGGATAGATTTCGGCAGCGTTGAGACCGGCAGAAAAGTGGTGAAACGAATTGAATTGAAAAATGTGGGGAAAAATGTCCTGAAATGGAAAGCAATGTTGCAGGGAAAGAGAAAGAATTTCCGTGGGGTGGCTCTTGAAAGGGGCAGGTATGTTTCTTTTGCCAATGAGGCTGTTTCAGGAAAAGACGACTACAGCATACCGCGACGTCTGAAGAATGAACTCGAAATCTCCGGCGAATGGTCTGAAGAGGGTGGGTATCCCTATAGCACTGGCGAGAATGACCTTCTGAGGTATTCATTTTCGGGGAGTGGTATAGTCCTGTTCCTGTGGAAAGACATATATGGAGGGACCCTCGATGTGTTTGTTGATAACCGGATGGCAGGTGAAATAGATTGTGCGTCTGAGAAGAGGGAAAGGATCGAGTTCCCGGTGGCGGAAATCCTGGCGGATGGAGAACCACATTTGCTTGCTCTTGCGGTAAGGGGTGGAACCGTGGAAGTTGAGGGTGTGAGAGTTTATACCTCGGACCTTATAGAGGGTATAAAAGGATGGATAAAGATATCTCCTGAAAAAGGGACTACAACGAATGAAGTGGATTACATTAACGTAACGGCCAGCTCCACGGATCTGTCTCCCGGTTCTTACAGCGAGAACATACTCTTTTACTCCGGGGAAGGGGTCGAGAAAGTTGAAGTGGGACTTGACGTTATGAGTGGTAACCTTTCAGAATTAATTGATATCTACAGATATACAAATGAAACGGAGAGCCTGTTATCTTCAGCTGTCGCGCGGGGAGATTTTCCACTTGAAAGGTACAGGAAAGGTGAACTGGCATTCAGACTCTTTCGCAGAGGCACTCCGGGAACAGCGGAATTCTTCCAGTGGCATAATCCGTCAAAGGGAACTCATTTCTATTCCTACAGTCGCTCAGGTGGAAAACATCCTCTCAAAGGGTATATCTTTGATGGAACTATAGGAAACATAGCAACCCTGAAACTGTCCCATACAAGAGACCTGTACAGGTGGTTTAATCCTGAAACGGGGGCATATTTCTATACGACGGACACAAAAAGTGAAAATCGTGAGAAAATGGGATATATATACGACGGGGTGGCAGGCTATGTCAGGTAACGGAATGTCTGGTGTTTTGTCTTGACAAATATGAGCAAAGTGACTAAAAGAACCTTTCTTTTCCGAACAATGCGCCAGTAGCTCAGCTGGATAGAGCAACGGACTTCTAATCCGTAGGTCCCGGGTTCGAATCCCTGCTGGCGTACCATAAATATTATGTGGTGGGTGTAGCTCAGTTGGTTAGAGTGCCTGGTTGTGGCCCAGGAGGTCGCCGGTTCAAATCCGGTCACTCACCCCAATATTTTCTAATAAAATCCATAATACCCTCTTTTTTTGACAGTGAAAACACAGGGTCAATTTTTTTTGTGATCTTTGAATGGGAGTTACTTGTCCCCGATTCCTCTGATAAACCATCCTGGCATCATCTGATTCGATTTTACAATATCGCTCAAACGCCTTATTGCTTTTTGTCATCTCTGCCTCCACTTCCTAATTCAATAAGAAATACAGATAGATGATGACAACTGTCCTGCAAATAGTCAACCATCATTTTGTTACGTATAGTTTATTGAAGTCAATAAATGAGGGAAATAGTTTCGCGTAGCAGCTTTCAACCCGTACTGCCCAGGTAAGATAAAGGAAACCGTCAAGAGTGCCGGTTATTGGTGCCAATTCGAAATCAGGCGCTTTCAAGTTGAAAATCTTTGAACAAGCAATGCAATGGTATCGCATCTTCATGCCTTGTTGTAGATCTGGTATCGATCCCGACCCGCCTCCTTGGCTTGATACATAGCGATATCAGCATTTTTTAGAAGAATATCTCCATCTGCTCCATCATTGGGATAGACTGCGATACCGATACTTGTCGTCACAACCAGTTGATTGGTGTCAATGAGGAAGGGTTTCCGAAAACCGTCAACGATCTTCTGTGCAACCTGGATCGCATCTTCTGCTTCCTTCAGTTCAGGAAGGATCAGCACAAACTCATCGCCACCGATGCGTGCAACGGTATCACCCTTCCTCAGCGCTGCGCTCAGCCGCTCTGCCGCTGCCTTGAGTAGAAGGTCTCCTGCAGCATGGCCCAAGGTGTCATTCACGTCCTTAAAATTGTCGAGGTCGAGCATCGCGATTCCCACCTCTTTTTTATTTCTCTGGGCCTGAGTCAAGGCAATGCCAAGGCGATCGGAGAAGAGCTTCCGGTTGGGAAGGCCCGTCAGGGAATCCTGGTAGGCCATCTGCTCGATCTGTTCCACCGCCCGCTTGCGGTCGGTGATATCGTGAACAATGGACAAAAGCAGGACTTTGCCTTTCATGGGTACCGGTCCAGCGTAAACTTCCACATCGCGGAGCGTCCCGTCAGCACGGCGGTGTTTGAAAAAAAATACATTGCGCTTCTCAGAGAGCGCCAATTGTATCTCCGCTGAAACTTCTTTGCTTGTCATCGTGTTTATTCCATCAATTTTGCGCCTTTTCAACTCTTCACGGCTCCAGCCATAGTAGGTAAACGCGGCGGGATTGGCATCTACAATGGTGCCGTTATCCGGATCAATGAGCAGCATGATGGCATGAGTCTCTTCAAATAAGCTCCGGTAACGTTTCTCGCTCTCATGTAGCGCCTCCTCCGCATGCCTGCGCTCCGTGATGTCGACGGCAAAGCCGATAATGCCGATAATGTTCCCGTCGATATCCCTGTACGGTATCTTATCGGTGTGCAGCCACCTGGTGCCGCTTGCGGTGTCGATCGGTTCGATAATGCCGATTTTTGGCTTACCCGATGCGATAACCTCCTTGTCGTCCTTCAAATAGTTCGTCGCCTGATCGGGAAAAACTTCAAGGGCTGTTTTCCCCTCGATTCCCTCTTTGGCCAGCTTCATTGCCTCGGCAAACGCCTTGTTCACGCGGATGAATCTGTTTTCGCTGTCCTTGTAAAAGATCATGATGGGGGAGGCATCAAGAATGGTCTGTGTCTCTTGGCGATTCTGCTCTAAATCGTGAAAAATGAGGCTGTACGGATTTTCCAGACCGGTCACGATGATCGCTCTGTAAATGAGGTAAAACGCGAGTATTTTGAAATAATGGCCGATCAGATTTGATAAGCCGTAGACGCTAACGTAAAAGGTGAAGGCCAGTTCCGAGACGATTGTAAAGAGGATGGACCAGACAATCAATCGCAGGATGTGTGGATCAAACTTGTCACGCCGCCGTAACAGCAAGACCAGGGAAGCTATAAGGACAAAGCAGATGATGTATTCGCTGACGATTTTGAAGGGGGTCAGCCCCTGGCCTTCGACAAAGCAGGCGGGAAACAGCGTGCCGGAAAAGACGGTCGCCAGCAGCAGGATGGTCGCGGAAAGATAAAAAACCAGGATGGCGCGGATGTTCAGTTTCCGATCGATGAACCATGGCGCTGCGAGCAGAGACAGACTTTGAAGGTAGCGGGCGGCAATCCATAGCTGCGTAGGCAGGTTGGCATCATAGCCGGTAAAGATCCCCATCCCCCTGTAGGCCATGGTGTGGAAAAAATCGATGAGGCCGGCAAACAGAAAGGCGATGCTGAGAAACAGGACATAATTATTTGCTGTATGTTGACGTGTGTTCCAGGCTATCAGGAAGAGGGAGACGGCGATGACGATTGAAAAACCTTCCGCGAGAGTATGAAACAGAAGATAGCTGTACAGACTTGTGAGATAAAGCCCCGTAAACAGCAAAAGCCCTATGATCAGACTCTGGAAATTATTGTTAACAATCGATCGCAGTGACACGAGCCTGTAACTCCACATTTCCGTTCTCTTCCTTCAGGATTGAAGCTGATAATCTTTCTTCCTAAACAACCGCAGGCAGGTATCCACCACGTCCGCGTCGTAAAGAACCCCCCGCTGATCCTCGATCTCCTTCAGAGCTGCGTCAATCCCCAGAGTAGCACGATAAGGCCGATGAGAAGCCATGCCCTCCACCACGTCGGCCACAGCCATAATGCGGGCATCCATGAGAATCTCATCCCCCTTCAAATTTCTGGGGTAGCCGGAACCATCCATCCGTTCATGATGCTGGTAGACAATCTCTGCCAGGGGCCAGGGGGAGTCCACATCCTTCAGCATCTCATACCCTTTCCGGGCGTGCTCTTTTATCAGGGAAAACTCAATGTCTGACAGCTTGCCGGGTTTGGACAATATCTCCGCGGGGATGGATAATTTACCGATGTCATGGATGGAACCCGCCATACGAATACCTTCGATCTTCTCCTGGGGTAATCCCATCTCCGTGGCGATGGTACGGGCAAGATCGGCAACTCGGAGTTGGTGGCCGGCCGTATAGGGGTCTCGTGCCTCCACTGTGGACACCATGACTTGGATGGTCGTGGCAACAGCCTTCCTGAGACTTTCAAGGGTATCCTGAAGGTTTTCCTCTGCCTGCTTGCGCTTGGTGATGTCTGCTATAATCCCTTTATAATGCGTGATATTACCCTTTTCATCTCTAACGATAAATGTCCAGTCACTAACAAATTTCACTTTGCCATCTTTTGTAACGACTCTATATGGTTCGTGAACAAATTCCTCTTTACTCTTATCACTGCTAACCTCCATGACTTCCTGTATTACACGTTCGATATCATCAGGATGAATACACTTTAGGTAAGCTACATTCCCGGATGTGAAATCTTTTACAGTATATCCGAGTAGTGAACCTACGTTTTTCGAAACATATTTGGCTGGCCACCCTTCCTCATTTTTCCATGTAAAAGCTACTGAAGGGCTTTTATTAATTATTGTATTTGCTTCTTCAAGCTTCTCTTCTGCCTGCTTTCTTTCTGTTATATTGGTTTGTGTACCCCATATATGTATCAAATAACCGTCTTCAACATGTCCTATTAAATTATTCGTAATCCAAAGTTCATTTCCATCGTTGTCAACTTCTTTAGACTCCGTATCAGTAATGCGGTAATTTGCTTCAATCCAAGCTCTAAGGAATTCTAAATTCTTCGGATTATCTGTGCTTCCATGAAATTCGGCAAGGGTCATTCCATTTAGTTCGTTTGCTTTGTCGAAACCATACATTTTTGCCAGGGAATCGTTTGCTTCAATTACATAACCTTCGTAAAGATTTTTGATTTGTTCTTCAACGGGCATATCAACCGATATTGGTTCTTTCAATTGAAAAAGGTAAATTGCTTCGGAAGCCTGTTCTACATAGCTGCGAAATTTCTCATCGCTAAGATGCAGGTCGTTTTCGGCCTTTTTGCGCGCGGTGATATCCTCGATAGCCAGCAGAATGATCCGTTCCTTGCCCATCCCCTGTTCAATCTGGCGGGCATTGAGCAGCATGATTTTATGACCGATGTCTTGAAAATTATGGGTAACCTCGAAGCCGTTGAACGTTTCTTTTTCAGGAAGAATTTCTTCAAGCAGCTCCCGAAGTTTAGAGATGTCCCATTGTTTGTTTCCAAGGTCATAGATAAAACTCCCAATCGTCTCATCCGGAGTTACTTTAAAAGTTTTGTAAAAGTTGTGGTTTGCCGAGACTATTTTCAGATCCGCATCCAGGACCAAAAGGGGCTCTCGAACAGTTCCCAAAATACTTTCTGCATAGCGAGCGGACTCCTCGGATGCAGACGCAGTTGATAGATTTCCGGCTGTTGATTTTTTCAGATCGGCATTTTGCGAGCGCAATGCCGTCAGTTCCTGTACGAGCTGCTTCTTTGTCTTATTATTATCTCTCACAAGATCACCTATTAAAAAGAATGATTAAAACATAAAACCCAGCCCTCACTTGAGAAGCGGAAATACTGTTATAACTTTTCCAAAAAGGGTTTAAAGACGAAGTTAGTTGTGAAGATAACAGTTTATCTCATTTTTTGATAAGAGCTTCAATGCCCTTAGCACATGCCTTGCATACATCACTGTCGACTTTTTCTTCCCCGGGCATTTTATCCCAGCCAAATTTCCGTACATAGTCACTTGTGTTTTTCATTCCGTATGAGTCGAGTTTCTCAAATTTCTTAAGGTTTTCTTCGTAGTTCGGGTCCTTAATAAATTGGGCGACGCAGATCGCCACCTTATTTGCCAGGATCGCCTTTTCCGTTATCTCGGTGGTAGTGCTGGAGGTTGTCCATCCACCCCAGCTGAAACCAATAATCATGGCGAGTGCGGCCCCAATAATAATGCCTCCGGCTCCAAACTTGATCTTTGCTTTCATGTCTGTATTCATCGGTCAATCCTTTCTCTATGGTGGTAGTTTTTCATAACCCCTCGGTATCTCACCACCTTTCGAAAATCCGAGACTTCGCATTCTATTAACATTACTTTTTATTCAATGCGCTAGATTTGTGTCCTTAGAAAATACAAATTTCTACTACAATATCATATACAGGTCTTCAAGGCCATTTTTATTTCATTTCTGAGAAAAAACATCAATAAGATTGAAATGTTGGATATCCGTCATCTAAGGAGTTCAGGAAGTAAGCTATAGCCGGGATGAGCGGAAAACAAGTTGTCAGGTAGTAGCATGTTTCATCCCGCATTCAATGATTTGGCCCGATCAGCCACAGTGAAGCTTTGTATTTGCAGTCTTGACCGCCTTAGCCTTCTGGCTTGGCGATGCCAGCGTTTGCAGGTCAAATCCTGCCGCCCCAATCACAGATAGTGTCATTTTGATGCCAAGGTCATTTGAACCATAGTTATTTCAATTATTTAGGGCCAAAGTGCTCGGTTCAAATCCGGTCACTCACCCCAATATTTTATCTCATCTACCCGTTACATCAACGGGTTCTCTCACTCCGACGTCCGATAACTCGCCGGGTTTTTTCAACTTAAGATCCTCAACCACCAGGTAGAAGCAGGGCACCAGAATCAGTGTGATCAGGGTTGCGAAGAGGACCCCGAAGCCGAGTGAAATGGCCATGGGAATCATGAAACGGGCCTGTCTAGCGGTTTCGAGCATGATAGGGGTCAGTCCTCCAAAGGTCGTGAGCGATGTCAGGAGGATCGGGCGGAAGCGGTTGATTGCCGCCGTATGAATAGCATCGTGCGGATTTTTGCCCTTTGCCCGCTGTCGGTTGGCAAAATCGATCAACACCAGCGAATCGTTGACCACCACACCAGTGAGGGCCACAATCCCGAACAGGCTCATCACGCTGAGGCTGTAGCCCATGAGAAGATGACCGAAGATCGCTCCCACGATTCCGAAGGGGATGCTCACCATGATAATCAGCGGCTGGATATAACTGCGAAACGGGATAGCAAGCAGGGCGTATACAACCAGCATGGCCAGCACCAGTCCCATAAAGAGGCTATTCATGCTGTCCGTAAGATCCGCCTGACGTCCCTCAAACCCATAGTTCAGACCGGCATACTTCCGTTTCAGCTCCGGAAGAGTTTCCGCCTTGAGGGTGTTCAGAACACTGCTTGCCTCGCTGGGGGGATTTATATTCGCTGTCACCGTGATGACCCGCCGTCCATCTCTGCGGTCTATCTCCGTGTAGGCACGTCCCCGCTTCATGGTGACTGCTTCCTTCAGCGGGACCTCCTGGCCGGTCGGCGTCCTGAGCATCAGTTCTTCGAGGGTGTATTCCGACGTGCGCTCATTTTCGGGGAGGCGCACCATGACGGTTACCTCGTTGCGTCCTCGTTGCTGACGCAGCACCATGCTTCCGTAAAAGGAGTTGCGGACCTGGCCGGCAACATCACGAGCTGTCAGACCGAGGGCCCTGCCTTCCGGGCGAATCATGAAGTCGATCTGCTGCTTTCCAGGAGCGAAACCATCATTAATATCCTTAACTTTGGGGAAATACCTCAAGTCTTCGGCTAACTCAGCACCAGCGGCCTCAAGCACCGCCAGATCCCGGTGGCTCAGTTCAATGGACATGGAGGCCCGTGAACCGGGTCCCCCGGCATCAGACTTGAAAATGAGGCTTTCCAGACCGGCAATCGCGCCTACCTCGCGGCGCCAGACCTTCACAAAATCACCCGTCTCCATGGGGCGCTCATTGGCCGGGGTGAGATATACGCGCAATCGGCAGGTATGGCTGCCTGCCGTTCCATTGACCGGGGCCCCGATTCGAGAATAGATACCCTTGACCAGAGTTTTCCCGCCGTTTTCGTCTGCAATCTTCCGTGCCGCCTGTATAAGGGTTGTCTGTACCGCCTCTGTCTTCTCAATTGCCGATCCGTAGGGGAGTGCGACTTCCACCTGGGCGAAGTCCGACTCGATCCGCTCCATCAGTGTGATTCCCAGCCGCCCGCTGTTCACATAGACAAGGGTGATGATCAGGATCGCCAGTCCGATGGCGACCGTCAGGTACCGCCAGGTAAGGGCCCAGTCCAGAAAGGGTCCGTACCGTTCCCTGACAAGCCGGCTGAACCGGTTACTGAAGCGTTGCTGCCTCATGTGCAACCATGCCATGATCGCATGGTCGGGCTTATCGCTCCGGCGTCCCAGGTGGGCCGGAAGTATGAAGAGACTCTCCACCAGGGAAATGGCTAGAACGATGATCACAACAATCGGGATCGACTTGAAGATTTTTCCGGGAATCCCTGGTACAAAGAGGAGAGGCGTAAAGGTCACGATGTTGGTGAGTATGCTGAACGTGACTGGCATGGCCACCTCGCGCACTCCCTCAATGGCCGCCCTCCGGAAGGAATAACCCTTTTCGCGGAAAGTATAGATGTTCTCTCCCACCACGATGGCGTCGTCCACGACGATTCCCAGCGCCACGATAAAGGCGAACATCGACATCATGTTGATGCTGACTCCGAAATGCGGCAAAAAAAGGATCGAGCCGAGAAAGGATATTGGAATCCCCATGGTCACCCAGAAGGCCAGGCGTGCCTCCAGAAACAGTCCGAGCAGTATCAGCACGAGGGCGAGACCCATATAGCCGTTATGGAGAAGCATGGTCAGGCGCTGGCGGTACACGTCCGAACTGTCCCTCAGTATATCGATACTGATCCCCTCCGGCAGTGTCTGACGCCATTCCTCCACGTATGGCATAACGGCATCCCCCACCGACAGGGGGGTTTGATCGCCCACCCGGTAGACGTCGATCATCATGGCGGGCTTACCGTTGTATGTTGCGTAAGTATCCGTATCCTCAAATCCATCGATCACCGTGGCGATATCTTCAAGGAGCACGCGGGTGCCGTCGCTGGAGGAAATAATGGGGATGCGGGCGAATTGTTCCCCGAAATCACGCCGCTCCGTCATGCGGACCAGGATCTCGCCCCCGGCAGTCTTGATGCCGCCTCCGGGGAGATCAACGGATGCTTGCCGTACCTTTGTCGCGACATCATCGAGCGTCAGGTTATAGGCCCGCAGCTTATCCTGGGATACCTCGATGCTGATCTCCAGGTCACGAATACCGGACAGGTCCACCTGGGTAATCTCCGGGTTCTGGAGGAGTTTGTCCCGGATCTCTTCAACCTTTTCCCGGAGTATTCGCTCATCCTGATCACCGTACAAAACCAGCGAGATGACCTGCCGACGATGAGGGGTGCTCTCCACTCGCGGATCTTCCGCTTCCTCAGGAAAGGAACTGATGCGATCCACCTCGTTTTCAATATCCCGTGCCAGTTTCTGATTATCATAGCCCTCGATCATCTCTACCTGTACAAAGCCTGAGCCTTCTCGCGCGCTGGAAGTAATCTCTCTAATACCCTCCAGGCCGGAAACGGCCTCCTCAACGGCAAGAATAATCGCCTGCTCAACCTCTTCAGGACTCGCCCCGGGATAGGCAACGGTGATGTTTACATGGTCCGGGTCAAAATCGGGGAACACCTCCTGCTTGATCTGAAGGGCCCAGATAAGGCCTCCCACGAGCAGGACGATCATCAGCAGGTTGGCGGCAACGGAATTGCCCGCCATCCATGCGAGAGGACCTCGTTTTTCGCTGTTCTTTTCCATCATCGTCAGTATCGGTTCCTTCGCTAATGATTACTGTTTCTCAGGCCCGGGTGTTGTCACCGCGGTTGTGCTCGCCGGTTTGTTCACCATGACATGTATTCCCTGTATCGGGGTTGCAAGATCGGTAATAATAATCCGATCGCCGTCCGCCACTCCATCCTGTACCAGTACGGTAGTCTCTCCTCGCCAGACGATATTTACACTCCGTATATCGAGCCTGTCATCTTTGCCCGCGATCCAGATATTTTTACCATCACGCAGGGCGGAGCGGGGCAGGGCGATGATCCCTTTCAGCTCTGGGCCCTCGATCGCGACGCGGACATATTCGCTTATCAGAAGAGGCGGCCGGGTGCTTTCCGGGGATTTTAAGTCGAGCGGATCTTTGACCGCGATTATGATACGGGCCATTCTTCCCCCCTCTTCGAGGTCTGCCAGCAACTTGACGACGCTGCCCTTCCGTTCATATCCGGTCCCGTTCCCGTAGATGATACGCGCCTTAGATCCATAATCATCCCTTCCACGGGGGATGGAGATCCATTTGAGGCGGTCGAGCGGTACGGAAGCCCGCACCCGGTATTCATCCGTTCCCACCAGTTCTGCTAGCTGGTCCTGGGAAGAGACGTGGGAACCCAGGTCCACATTTTTTGTGCGCACAATACAGTTAAAGGGAGCGCGAACGGTAGTGCGGGCGAGATCCAGCTCGGCCCGCTTCATCGCGGCATGTGCTGACGCGACATCCGCCTGCGCCTTTTCAAGATGGGGTTTGCGGAGGGCCAGTTCGGAATCGGGAGCCTTCGAGGAGTCGCCGCCGCCCAACAGTTCCCACTCTCGCTGCGCGACATCCTGACGTCCCATTTCCAGTTTCAAAGCGTACTCGGCGCCGACAACCTGACTGTGCTGCTCGGCCACGGCCAGGCGGTAGTCCTGATCATCTATCTTCAGGAGCTCATCGCCCTTTTTTAGATGTCCGCCTTCCGTGAATCGGGGGTTTATCTTCAAGATATCTCCCGAAACCTGTGATTTGAGCGTGATCTCCCGGGCCGGGATGATGCTTCCCATCGCCGGGATTATTATCCGTTCCGAAGTGTGCTGAGCCGGCAGTGTCTCCACCAGAGGCGCCTCCCGCACGGGAGGGGTTCTAAGTGCCTTGGGGGCGGTGCTACCGACATAGAACGCGACGGCAATCGCGATAATGAGAATCAGAAACGGTAGTATGATCTTCAGGCTCTTTCGGCTCGTGCCGGTTGGTTCCGTCTGATCCGCTGGTGATGTGTTCGTATTTTCCTGTCTTTCCATGTAAGTTTCACCCTTTATCATTGCTGGAGGTTTTTGTTGGTTCTATTGCTTTCATACCGCCGCCGGGGGTAAGCTTGTCCGTCCAGGTTCCTCCCAGTGAACGGTAGAGGCCCACACGTGCGATCAGCAGTTCTGCCTGCCGTTTGATCAGATCAACGTCAAGGCTCTGGACCTTGAGGATCTGTGTCAGGACAGGCAGATAATTGTCTATTCCCTTTAGATACCGATCTCGGGCCTCATCGAGGGCCCGGCCGGCGGCGGTAATCTCCGCCTTGAGGGCCTTGATATGCCGGCGTTTTTTCTCCTCGGTGACCAGCGCATCTTCAACCTCTTTGATCGCCGTATAGACCGTCCTCCGGTAAGCGGACAGATTTTCATCCACCACCGCTCGTGCACGATCTACCTCCGCCGCCCGACGTCCTCCGTCAATGAGGGGGGCCGTCAGGTTTGCAGCGAGATTTATCAGCCAGGTATGAAAGAGCAGGTTAATTTCGGGTGCCTGGTACGTCGCCGAAGCGGTCAGGCTGATGGAGGGAAGACGATTTGCCCGCGCGGAAGAGACCTGCCAGTCCGCTGAACGCAGTTTAAAACCCGCCGAGCGCACATCCGGCCTGGCCGCGAGAAGATCCGCGGGGAGACCCGTTTTCGGGATTTCGGAAGATTCAGGGAGCGTGTTTCTGCTGATCGTGAGCGACGTCCGGGGCGGCTTCCCGAGGAGCAGGGCCAGTTTGTGCATCAGGAGCTGTTCCTGCTCTTCGACGAGGGGTAGTTGCGCCCTGACCTGCTCGACAACCTGCCGCTGCTGATAGACATCGAGAGCGGAGACCATCCCTTTACGGAATCGAAGTTCTATCAATTCCAGATAGGTTATATTGATGGCGAATTGCTCATTCAGGATCTTTTTTTGTCTTCTCTGCGAAATGATATTGATCCAGTTTCTCGTAACCTCTGCGGTGAGCGTCATGGCTGCCGTATTGATGTCCTCGCGGGTGGCGGTCGCATCGAGAATCTTTGCCTCCTGTTCGGAGCGTATTCGTCCCCAGAGGTCCAGTTCGTAACTGCTGCTCAGTCCCAGGGAATAGCTCTCGGTCGATGCGGTTGACCGGCTGCCGGAACTGTTTTCTGACCGTTGGCGTTTGAAAGAAGACCCGGACGTGACTGAGAGGTCGGGATAGAGATCCACTCCCGACTGAACTGCCAGGGCCTTCGCCTGTCTCAGGCGGGCCCAGGCCTCTTTGAGAGTGAAACTGCCCGACAAGGCCTCCTCGATCAGGGAGTTCAAATCCTCGTCATCGAATTCTTCCCACCACCGCTCCGACCGCTCGGGTCCGGTTGGGTAGAGAGAGAAGGTCAGGGGCACTTCGCCGGCCGGTGATGTTCTAACGGGGGGTCTGAAAGGACTGCATGACGATATAAAAGAAACTGCAACAATGATCAGTAGAAATGTATTCAGACCCCGATGTGCCATTCCCCATCCTTAAATAGCCGCATTTTTTAATCTGTGCTTTACTGTATTTTAGTATAGTCGTTTCAATTCCACAAGTAGTTACAAAAAAGTTTTACGACCCGGAAATGTGTGAAAGAATACTACTATATAACCTATCGAAATTAGTTCAAGGCATTTTCTTTGTAACCTTTTCGAAATAACATGCGACTAACACAGCAATGGAAAGCATTTCACAGGCACAATAAAAAACAAGATGGAGGTAATCAATGAAATCAACAAGAAAAAGCATAGTGGTGATGGCAGTTGTTCTGGCAGTTGTATTTGCCGTTTCATCGGTGGCAATAGCCAGAGGGCACGGGAGAAGTAGCGAAGGGTATTGCGCCGAACAGGGATTGACGGGATCGGGGCCGGGTGGACCGGGCCTGAGAGCGGTGATGGACCTGAATCTTTCAGATTCTCAAAGGGACCAGGTCATCAAGATTATGGAAACCCATCAGATTGACAGGGTAAAGGCCAGAGGAGACCTCATAAAGGATCGTGACAACCTCAGGAAGGCCCTCCAGGCCGACAAGGTTAACGAGCAGGGCGTTCGCAAGGCCTATAAAAAGTTGTCTTCGGTGCGAGAGGACATGCTGATCTCGCGGACAAAAATGATAACCGAGATAAAAGCGGTTCTTACCCCTGAGCAGGCAAAACTGCTCGATGAGCGTACGGCCGAACGATCTGACCGGATGGAATCACAGCGAGGTTATGGCAAGTCGTTTGCCGGCAGATTGCCCGGCGACGGCCCCCGAAGGTAAGATTATTCCAATAAAAGCGGGAACGGATAGGTGATGCTTTCCCTCCTTGGCCCCTTCCGATTCCCGCTTTACTGGTATACCGGAAGGTGCAGACGACCCCCGAGCCAGTGCCGGTGATTATGCATTGCAAATTGAACCCATTTTCGTTTACTATGACAGCAGACTGAACAAACCTGATTGTGTGAATCGATGCATAATACTTCCAGCAAGCCCAGCGATCGCGAGATCATCCAACGGATTATTGACGGAGACGCAGACGCGTTCGCGGAGATACTGACACGATATAAGGACCATGTAATGGGAATTGTGAGCAGACACGTGCCCTATGATCAGGTGGAAGAAACAGCGCACAACGCCTTCATACAGACATATCAGTCGCTGGCGACTTTCAGGGGAGAAGACAACTTCAGGCACTGGCTGTCTTCTATCGCGGTACGGACCTGTTATGATTTCTGGAGGCAGCGCTACCGGTCGAAAGAGGTTCCCATGAGCTCTCTGACGGAAAAACACCAGGAGTGGCTCGAAAACGTCATATCGGATACATCGGACCGTGCATTCGGCGAGCACGGTTCACGGAAAGAGGCGCGGGAAGTACTTGACTGGGCCCTGGCAAAACTGTCCGCCGAAGACAGAATGGTACTGGAACTGGTCTATCTTGAAGGCCTGACGGTAAAAGAAGCGGCCGAAATGCTAGGCTGGACCACAGCCAATGTCAAGGTCCGGTCGTTCCGGTCCCGGAGAAAACTTAAGAAACTCCTTTCGGGACCGATAGGAGAGGGGATGATACAATGAAAGACAACACGACAAAGATCACAGAAGCACTCGGCGCGGCGTATCGGGAAAATGATACTGTTCATGCAGGTGAGTTCTGGGAGACACGTGTGATGGGCGATATTCGAAGCCTCGGCGCCCCCGCATCCCCGGCAAACTTCTCCGCGCTTTTTGGCCGGTTTGTGTGGCGTTTTGCCCCCGTTGCCAGTCTTTTGATAGTAGTGCTGATGGTGGCACTAATAAACCTTGATTACTCTCCGGAATACGAAATAACCGCGACATTCATGGCCAATCCGATTGAGAGCACTGCCGAACAGATCTGGGGGCTATAAGGAGAAAAGAGAATGAATAATAAACTGAAAGTATCTGTCGGGGTACTGCTTGTGTTTGCCCTCGGAATCCTCGCGGGATCGTTCGGAACACAGGCCTATATGAAATACCGTGTTTCCCACTTTGTGCAGAGAGGCCAGGAGGCACGATCGGAACTATTCCTGGGAAGACTCTCGCGCGATCTCGACCTGACAGAGGAGCAACGAACCGAAATCGGGAAGATCCTCAGGAACTCGCACCAGAGACTGGCCCAGATCAGCCAGAGGTGCCAGCCTGAGATACGGGGAATCATAGAGCACGACTTTGGAATGATTCGGGAAATTCTCACCGACGACCAGAAACAGAAATTTGACCGGTTTCAGAAAAGATTCCAGCAGCGGGGCAAACACCGGATGTTTCGCCCGCCGCCACCCCGTTCCCAATGACAGGGGTATAAAGATGCTGAAATCGTTCGGAGAAACTTTTTAAAACCGGTCACGATGTTTCCCGATTTTCACGAAGACCGCACATTTCCCCTGGCGAGAGAGGCAAAGACACCGCCGGCGCAAAGAATACCAAAGACTGCAAAGGCGATTCTGAAGCTGGTCAGGAAAAGGACGGGATCCGTTTGATGGAGTTCCGTGTCACCGACAAACAGCGCAATCAGCAGAGTCACAATAGTCATGCTCGTAGCCATTCCGATCATACGCATGGTTGAAACCGTTGACGCGGCAACCCCATAGAATTGTTCATCTACAGACCCCATGATCGCGTTGGTATTGGGTGAGGAAAACAGAGCAAAACCGAGACCGATCAGTGCCAGATTCAGTGCTACCATCCAGACAGGTGTAGCGGCGCCGAGAAGCGCAAAAAGAAAAAGACCCAGCGCGTTAAGCCCCATTCCACATGAAGCAACGATACGAGGTTCGATTCTATCTGAAAGCGAACCGGCGAATGATGAAAACAGGGCCATGATAACAGGTTGCGCGAGAAGGACAAAACCGGCTGTCTGAGGACTGTATCCCCGGATTACCTGGAGATAAAGAGAAAGGAGAAACCCGATAGCAAATGTCGCGCTGTAATTGATCATGGCAGCGAGGTTGGAAAAAGCAAAGACAATGTTATGGGAAAACAATCGCAGATTTATGAGAGGGAAGGGGAGCCTTGATTCGAGAAGGATAAAACCCGTCATGAGAATCACACCGGCTATAAAGATGTACTTTGCCAGTGGTGTACTGTACATTGATGACATGCCATACAAAAATGCGGCAAGCCCGAACATATACAGCATACTTCCGGCGAGATCGAATTTTTCTCCCTGCCGACCGGGCCATTTATCCCGCACGCGGGTTATAATGAACACAACAGAGGCCAAACCGACTAAAGCGGTAAAGTAAAAAATACTCCTCCAACCCAGATGCTGGCATATAAAGCCTCCTAGAGCAGGCCCGAGTGAAAGGCCGGTATACGTTGCCGTCACGGCCAGCCCCATCGCCTTCCCCCTTTGCCCGGCCGGATAGGCGGAAGATATTATTGCCATTCCCGTCGCGTATATCATGGAAGCTGTTATTCCCTGCAATACCCGGAAAAGGATGAGCGAAGCATTCGACCACGAAACCGCGCACAGAAACGTGAAAAGTGTAAAACCTGTCGTCCCCAGAAGAAAGATCTTTTTTCTCCCAACAATATCGGCAATTCTTCCCATGGGCAACAGGAATACGGCTGATGCCAGGATATAACCGGTTACAATCCAGCTCAGGACAAGGGCGCTCCCCGCGAATTCCTTCCCGATTAGCGGTAATGCCAGATTTGTTGAACTGCCGATAAATGTCGTAAAAAAAGAAGTCATCATAACGGAAATGATGATACTCTTTCCCGGCAATACATTACTGTTAATCACTTCTCTTGCAGGTGTTTTCATCCGTTAAAATACATTTCCATAGCATTTTCCACAACACGGTGGCCAATCAAAATACGCGTCTTAATCCGATAAGTTACAATTGTGTTCTCATGGATTTGTTCTGAAATCGGTATCTATATCTCAATGAGGAAACAGCGTCAAACCTTTATCCTTGAACTGAATAGCGAACTCATTTCTCACCCCTTCCGGAATCCCGGCGGGCTATCCATCGGTGTCACTATGGAAGAGCTTCTGAAACCTCTAATGCTCCATGTTTCCCTTGACATTCCACGGATTTTTGTTGAATATGCAAAAGTCTTAACAAAAAACAAGGGTGCCATACATTAAACAACAAATGATCTTTTCTTTTTAAACACAAAAAAGGCCTTGAAGATGGCAGATAATCACAAAAACCCCGTTGCTCTTAACAGAGACGGGGTTTTATTTGTTCGCTCCAGGTAAAGCCAGACAGATAGATGATGAGGTGGTTACCAGAGATTCGGCACTATAGACACAGTCTCAAAATTGTTTGGAATAACCATACAATTGTATGGTATAGACATACAGTATGAATATACTCGCCGAAATACTTTCATCGAAGATAAGAGCGGAAATCTTCCGGATACTCTTCGGTACCCGTGACGATGCGCTGCACATGCGCGAGATCGAGAGGCGGTCAGGATTTACAACAGGCACAGTACAGCAGGAGTTGAAAAAACTGCATCGTCTGGAGTTGATCAAGAAAAACAGGGACGGGAACCGCCTTTATTATCAAGCTAACAAAGAACATCCGCTCTATCCCGAAATCCGAAACATTGTACTAAAAACCATCGGACTGGTTGATATTATAAAAGAAGTCTTGAATAAGTCTTCCGATATCGAATATGCTTTTGTCTTTGGTTCGATTGCCCGTCATGATGAAAAGACACAAAGCGACATAGATCTTATGGTGATCGGAACCCTCGGATTGCGGGAAGTAACCGCTCTGCTTTCCGAACTATCTGGAAAAATCGGGAGAGAAATTAATCCCCATGTCATGAATAATGAAGAATTTATGAAACGCAGGGAAAAAGGCGATCATTTCATTACAGGCATACTTAAGAAGCCAAAGATTTTCGTTATAGGAAATGAAAATGAGCTTGGAGCAATGGGTTGAATACGGTTGGTTACGTCTGCATAAATCCAGCAGGGAAGAGATAGATAATCTGCTCCAGATTGTGAATAGAGATCTGGAAGATGCCGCCGGGGATATTTCGCCCGACTGGCGATTCGGTATCGCATATAATGCCGCGTTAAAACTTTGCACAATACCCCTGCATGCTGAAGGGTTCAGGCCGGAAAGGACTCTACAGCATTACAGGACGATAAAGGCACTTTCTGTAATCCTTGGCAAAGAAAGGGAAGAAGATGTCAAATACCTCGACACATGCAGAAGCAAGAGAAATATCGTTGAATACGATTATGTCGGGGGTGTTACTGAAAAAGATGCAAACGAACTGATTGAGTTTGCCGGAGAATTAAGGAAAGATGTCATGAAGTGGCTCAAAGAAAAGCACCCTGAGCTGGTATAAATATATTACGATTTCAACAATCTCAAAAAGGTTCTAAAGATGGCAGATAATCACAAAAGCCTCGTTTCTTTCAAAACAGAAACGGGAGTTTTCATCACAGGAAAAACGAATGATTACCGATACAACCTTTTTCACAAATGAACCGGGTTACGCACTGCTTGACAGGTTCAAAAAGACATTAGAGCACGTGCAATACTTTGATGTTCTGGTCGGGTATTTTCGCACCAGCGGGTTCTATCAGTTATACGAATCCTTTGAATCCATTGACAAAATCAGAATCCTGGTTGGTCTCAATGTAGATCAGAAGACCTATGAGATTATTGAAGAGACACGATCCGGGGGCGAATTCGATTTTGAATCACACAGCAGAACCAAACGCATGTTCAGCGAACAGACGGCATCCGAAATGGATGAATCGGAAGACTCTTACGAAACTGAAATAGGCATCAGAAAATTCCTGGAATTTCTGACTGCCGATTGTGCCGACAAAGAGCAAGACATGGCCAATGGCGGCAACGGGAAAAAGATGGAACTGCGCGCCTATCCAAGTGAAAACATACATGCCAAGGTCTATGTCAGCCGTTTCAAAGAGGGGGAGTTGGATTTTGGCAGGGTAATCACAGGTTCCAGCAATTTTTCAGAAAGCGGCCTTATCGCAAACAGGGAATTCAACGTCGAATTAAAAGGCAGGATTGATGTTGAATTCGCCCTGAAGCAATTTGAAGCGCTGTGGAAAGACGGCGTAAACATCTCACAGGAATATGTCGAAACTATCCGGAACAAAACCTGGCTCAATGACGCCATCATCCCCTATCAGCTATATCTGAAAATGCTCTACGAATACCTGAAGGAAGACATCAATCTTGATGAAGAGATTGAGTTGGACCTGCCTGAAGGTTTTATGGAGCTTGAATATCAAAAACAGGCAGTCGTCTCCGCCAAGAAAATCCTGGATGCTTACAACGGAGTGTTTCTGGCCGATGTTGTCGGTCTGGGAAAAACATTTATATCCGCCATGCTGGCTCAACAGCTGCCTGGTGGTAAGCTGGTTATATGCCCTCCCGTACTCAAGGATTACTGGGAAGAGACATTCTTTGACTTTGGAATCAAGAAAACAAGGGTGGAATCTCTCGGTAAACTTGACCAGATCATCAAAGATGGAACGGAAAGATATGATTACATCTTCATTGATGAGGCGCACCGTTTCAGAAATGAATATACCCAGGGCTTTGAAATGATTCATCAGGTCTGCCACGGCAAAAAAGTCATTCTGGTTTCCGCGACACCCTTGAACAATACCTTTGATGATATTTTAAGCCAATTGAAGCTCTTTCAGATCCCCAAGAAATCAACAATTCCGGGAGTGCCGAATCTAGAAAAATTCTTTAAGAGTCTCATGCACAGACTCAAAAATATCAAAAAATCAGACCCGGAATACATCAGCGCCATTAAGGAAGGTTCCGGAAAAATCAGGGAAAATATCCTGAAATATACGATGGTGCGGAGGACGCGGTCTGAAATTACAAAATACTTCAATAAGGATATTGATGAACAGGGCCTATTTTTCCCTGATGTTGAAGATCCGAGGCGGTTCATTTACCAGTTTGATGAACATATAAGCGCTGTTTTTGGTCAAACTATAGAACTGCTGAAAAAAATTAAATACGCACGTTACACACCGCTACTCTACCTAAAAAGGGAACTTCCTGAATTTGAAAAGCAAAGCCAGCGAAATGTCGGTGGCTTTATGAAGGTCATTCTCGTTAAACGTCTTGAAAGCAGCTTCTATGCCTTTCGCAATACATTGGATCGCTTTGTTGAATCCTATATTAATTTCATTGATATGTTCAATAAGGGGACAATTCTTATCAGCAAAAAAGTGGATGTTTACGATCTTCTGGATGAAGACAACGAAGAAAAAATACTTCAGCTCATAGAGCAGGAAAAGCTTGAAAAATATAGCGCCGATGAATTTACTCCAAAATTAATTGAAGACCTCAAGTCTGACTTGAAGATACTGAAAGCAATACGCGATCTGTGGTCGGTTGTTGATTCGGATCCGAAAATAGAAACCTTTATTGATAATCTGAAAACAAACAATGAGCTGAAAGACAAGAAACTTATAATATTTACAGAATCAAAAGAAACAGGCGATTATCTTTATGATAATCTTAACAGGCAGTTCCCGAACAAGGTATTGTTTTACTCCAGCGAAGGTGGAGAAACCGCGGAAGGCAAAAAATCAGTCATAGATGCGCGGCGTATTATCAAAGAAAATTACGACCCCACCCACAAGACCCAGAATGGCGATTTGCGGATTCTTATCAGCACTGACATCCTTGCGGAAGGCATCAACCTGCACCGTTCAAATATCGTAGTAAATTATGACCTGCCCTGGAATCCGACAAAGGTGCTTCAAAGGGTTGGGCGTGTGAATCGTGTAGGAACTAAACACACAAGTATTTATGTGTTTAACTTTTTCCCCACGGATGAATCAGACAGACATATCGGCTTGGAAGATAACATCAAATCCAAGATTCAGGCTTTCCACGACACGCTTGGAGAGGATGCAAAATATCTTACCGATGAAGAAGTCGTGTCGTCCCATGAATTATTCGGAGACACTCTGTATCAACGCCTTGCGGACAAAAGGACGTATGTGGGTGATGATGAAGAAGGACAATCCGAGTTGAAATACCTGAAGTTTATTCGTGATATTCGTGATAATCAACCCTCGCTTTTTGAAGAGATTAAAAACCTTCCGAAGAAAGCACGATCATCCAGACAATGTGATATGGAAAACGATCAGTTGCTTACCTTCTTCCGAAAAGGCAAATTGAAAAAGTTCTTTATGTCAGGCGGCAATGGTTCCCGAGAATGCACCTTCTTCGAAGCTGCGGATATCCTGGAATGCGACAAAGATACAAAACGGGAGAAAATACCAAAACAGTTCTATCCGATGCTGGAAGACAACAAAGAACAGTTCCATTTTATCACTTCAGGCGAAAATTTTGAACCGAAAGGATCAGGCGGACGTGGCGGGCTTTCCAATGAACGCTATGTTATCACACGTTTGAAGGCAAAAGAATTCAAAAAGTATCAGGGCTTCACCGATGACGACGAGGAATACATCAGGCTGGTTTTAAGGGGATATGAAGACGGGGTGATTCCAAAAAATACTACAAAGAATATCAAGAAAAAAATCGAAAAGGAAAGTAATCCCCTGAAAGTTTTGGCAATTCTCAAAAAAAGCATTCCATATAACATCCTTGATGCAAAAAGACCGGGCCAACGGTTTCCTTCAGCTAAAAGAGAGGTTATTTTATCCGAATTCCTGGCAAGTTGTAGGTTGGGTTAAGGCACGAAACCCAACAAAACCCTTGAACTTTTCCGGGTTAGAGTGAGGGGCACAGAGTAACCATGGACAAAGAGGCAGCAGAAAATCTAATCAGTAATACATTCAACCGCCCTTTTAATGAATTTAGTTTCTCGAATTTTATACGAAATTTCCTCAACGGTATTGACGAATCGAAAGCCTTTCCGTATCTGTATGGAAACTACATCAGACATTCATTCGCGGATCACGTCAAACAATATCGTCGTGTCGGCACGTACACGGACCCGAATGGCGAGAGGATCGACGTACTCATCGTACACCTGAAGCGTGAAACCGCGCTTGAACATGCCCGCACAAGGCAGCGAAACTTCATAGCGTGGTATCTGAACGGAGGCCGTGGCGGTATTTTGAGAGACGCGGCCCTGGTCGCTTTTGCTTCTCCTGATTTAGACGACTGGCGTTTTTCCTATGTGCGAATGGAATACAAAGAGGAAGTCACTGAATCCGGGAAAGTCAAGGTAAAAGAAG